>CBHWET010000131.1:0-11700 GCA_966112985.1 uncultured bacterium
GGTTTTTAGACTCCGAAAAGTCATTGCGGGTGTTGCACCGACTTGTCTGGCTCCCGGAAGTCGACTGCAGCACCCGCAATGACTTTTCGGACGCCCCAGAAGTTCGATGTAAGCATTACAATAAGTTTGTCTGCTGCAAAAAACCCGTTGCGAGCTCTGCTCCGACAATTTTTGCTCCCGCGAAACGCGGTGCAGCAACCGATCTGACTTTTTTTGGTCCTGAAATATCGACTGCGCCTCCCGCAACGCCCTTTCAAGTTCCCGCGAAATCCATTGCGACGGATGCAATGTCTTTTCAAGCTCTCGGGAAATCGATTGCAAGCGACGCAATGCCCTTTTAACTCCCGAAAAATTCATTGGGACCGTTGCAATGGTTTTTTTGACGGCGCAAAAATACGTTGTGGGTATTACAACGGGAAATAAAGCGGGCAAACTAGCGGGTTTGACGGCGACTTACAAAAACCAGGCCCTTTTCACGGCCGTTTTGCAGGAAAGCGACCGTTCAGCAACGATTTGACCGATAATAACGGCTCCGCGACGGAGGTTCTGTTGGTTATTCCTCGCTCGCGGTGCGTGTTGGACGGTATCCCGCCTTCAAAATGGCGTCGTGGATGGCGGGCAAATTCGTCCGCTTATGATCAAACGTGACCGTCGCAATTGCCTTCGCTCGATCCACTCGCAAATCGTTGATTCCGTCAATTCTTCGGACGGCTTTTTCGATGGTTCGCACGCATCCGTCGCAGGTCATGCCTTCGATAGCTATTTGTTTGGTTTCCAAAGACGTATCGGCGGGGTGTTGCAAATTTACGGTGTTCGTCTCGTCCATAAAAAGTTCTCCTCACCGGAACCTGCATCCCGTTGCGACAGTAATCAAGAGGCGCGTTCAGCGGGACCTGTGGTCGGGCGGCTTAGAGATATTTCTCAAAGTTCTTCTCGTCGGGCCCGGCGAGAATATAGACCTTGTCTCCATCGCTCCAACTCAGTGTCTGCAATTTACTGATACGCGTTAAACGAGGTTTTGCCGCAGGAGCATCCTTGACGGCCAAACGGTCGAGCACAAAAAAGAAAAGCATTTGTTTATCGCCACGATCGAAACAGACCATAGTCACGGGATTGTTGCGCCATTTCAAAGCGCCCCCACCGACTACCTGCAGTCTGGAAAGCCCATTGGGCAAGCTAAACTCAGACGGGGCACCACGCGAGGCCATCGAAAGCCGAACCTGCGCGAGATCATTCGTGAGCAAATCCATCCGATATTCGCGCAAGGCGCCACGAACCATACGGTTCTGATACTCCGCAAACTGATTGGAACCGCCTGGTTGCCAGAAGATGGCAACGCCGATTAACAAAACGACTGACGCAGCAGCCGCGATCCAAAGGAGACGTGGTGAACCAAACTGCGGCCGAAGGACTTTATTCTTCGTGAGGATCTTTGTGCGCAGGTTGGAGGGAACCGCAATACCTCGGAACTTCTCGCGCAGAGTTGCCTGCATTTGCTTGTGATGCTCCAACCAAACTCGCAATTCGGCGTCTTGCTCCGCTATGGAAAGCGCCTCTCTGACCTGGAGATCATTGTCATCGATGCCAGGCCGATAGAGTTCCAATATTTGTTTTGCTTCGGATGGGGTCATCGCGCTCCCTCCCGTCGTGACGGCTTTGTCTTAAGGAATAAAACTTTGAGTTCTGCAAGCCCGCGTGCAATGCGGGACTTAACGGTTCCCAGCGGTACATCGAGGATCTCAGCGATCTCATTGTACGAATAGTCTTCAAGGTAATAGAGGGCGAGCGGTGCCTTAAAAACGGGATCTACTTTCTCGAGTAAAAGGACCAGAGACTGCGAATCGATGCGATTAACCACTTCGGGGTCGACGTTCGGGAGTTCTTCTTCAACCGCGGAGATATCGTGGTGCGGGAAACGCACGAAGCGACGTTGTGTTTCGAGGAACCGCCTGTGCAAGGTTGTAAACAGCCACGACTTTACTTTTGATGCATCCTGCAATTGATGTCCTTTCGACGCCCAGACCGCAAATGTTTCCTGAACCAGGTCACAAGCGCTGTCTTCTGCATGCGTCAGGCTTAATGCAAACCGATATAACGGTGCATAGTAAGCATTCACCAGATTTTCAAAATCCAGCTCTGCCCGGCCTTTGTTGTATGAGTCACGATGCGCCACAATGGTTCCCGACAATTCTCAACGACGTTATCATTGGCCGTCGGTAACAGGCGAAACGAATAATTTCCAAAACAGAGATTTTTCAGGGAACCAATTATTTATCTACGCCTCTCACCAACATGAACGCGCTGAAAACACCAAACCGAAAGCGAAGCCAGCGCCAGACCCTCACTGTCGGAGAATGGCTCACCGCCGAGTTCGCGATACTGATCCGCTTTACTTCTTCCGTCTTGAAGCAATCGCTGGGCTTCCGAAGAAAGCCATTGCTCGTGCCAGTGAAGCTGCGGCAAAATGCGAGACAAGTTCGCAATAGCGTTTAAGTGACGAGGTCAGTCCCGACTTTCGATAAGCGTCTGAAATGTCCCAACAACCTGAAGACAACCTAAACACGCACAGAGTTGCTCACGGCCCACTGCTGGCGATAGTGACTCTCGCTCTTGCGAGCATTGCCCTGTTAATTACCTCGTGTTCGACCACATCCCGCAGCGTCAGCGAATTTCCACAGGTCGATGGTGCCAGCTTTGTCGGTAATAAAGTTTGTTCCGAATGTCACACGAACTACACGCGTACGTTTGCCATGGGCCCGCATGCGCGCGCTCACTTCAGGGACGCCGCGGTTCCCGGGGACGGGATCGGCTGCGAGTCATGCCACGGTCCCGGAAGCAAACACGTTGCGGCTCCGCGCGATCGCGCAAAATTGATTGTAAATCCCGGTAAAGATCCGAAGGCATGCTTTCAATGTCATCTCGAGACTCACGCTGAATTTAACCTTCCGCAGCATCATCCGCTCATTGAAGGAAAGATGAACTGCGTGCAATGCCATGACCCGCACGGCGCCGATATCTTCAAGCCGGCAAGCGGATTGGCGATGGCCCGCGTCAATGAAAGTTGTGGCAATTGTCACCGCGAGCAGACCAAACCTGTCGTTTTCGAGCACGAAGCCCTCCGTGAAGGTTGCACCGTTTGCCATAATCCGCATGGATCAACGAATAAGAAAATGCTCGTGCAACAGGACGCGAACCTCTGTCTTCGTTGCCACGCGCAAAACCAGGGGATATTCGCAGGAACAGGCAAGGTGTTTATCGGCGCCACGGATCACACACAGTTCTTAAAACGAGCCACTTGCTGGACATCTGGCTGCCATACGGCGGTGCATGGTTCCAATGTTGATGTCCAGTTGAAGTATTGATGCGAAATCCAAACCACAGAAAGGTGTTCGAGACGTTATCGATCGGAACCCGGCGATTTAACGTTTTGTCTGTGCCGTTTGTTTCGAGCTTGCTCCTTGGTTTATCGATTTGTGCGGCAACGTCTGCGGTAGACACAGCAAAACTTCCACCTGCATCAAAGGCCACGGTTGATTTTGCCCGGGACATTCAGCCGATCTTCGAGCAGTCCTGCTATAAGTGCCATGGGGCTGAAAAGCCCAAAAGCCATTTTGACCTGACCTCGCGCGCATCTGCCCTCAAGGGCGGCGAGAATGGCGTCGCGATCATTCCGGGGAAGAGCGGGGATAGTCCGCTGATACATTACGTTGCGGGTCTCTCTGAAGAGATGGAGATGCCGCCGCCAGGCAAAGCCCCTCCCCTGACCCCGGACCAGGTTTCACTGCTGCGCGCATGGATCGATCAAGGCGCCCCGTTTCCGAGCGTTGAAGCATCGCAACCGCAGTTCTCAGTAGAACCAACGATTCGCTGGACGACGGTAAGCGGAGACAAAAAGGCTTTTCGCGAACAGTTTTGGCGAAAGGAAAAATTTGCTGGAGGCGTAGAACACTTTTCCATTCAGGATTCACCCGCCGACGATGTGACTGTTGCCGTTACCGGCCATGTGTTCTCGGACGCAAATGAAGTCTCTGTAAAATTTGCGGCGACAAAAAAGGACTTTGGTTTTGTTCACGTCGGTTATGACCAATACCAGCGATATTATGATGACACTGGCGGCTATGCCGGACTGCTTCCGACCAACACGTTTCGTTTAAACAGGGACCTACACCTCGACATCGGAAGAGCATGGATCGAATTAGGACTCACCTTGCCGGACAGACCACAAATCGTCATCGGCTACGAATACCAGTTCCGCGATGGGATCAAATCTACCTTACAGTGGGGGCCGGTAGGCACGATTTCGCCTTTCCTAAACCCAACGGACGCAAAAAACATTTTCCCGGCCTCGAAGATAATTGACGAGAAAACGCATATTTTAAAATTCGATGCCAGTCACGAGATCAACGGCTGGCGTTTCGAAGATAATGCACGCGTCGAATTCTACAGGCTCAATACCGTTCGTGAGAACGCTTTGACGGATACATTTGGCCCAACTCCAGATAGCATCGCTCGCGTTCGTGAGGAACAGAACCAGATTTCAGGTGCAAATACGTTTCACCTGAATAAACAAGTGACTGATTGGCTTTTTGCGTCGGGAGGTTATCTCTACACCAAACTCGGCGCCGATGCTTCGTTCAAAATAAACACACTCACCGGTGGTGGAGCACCAACCGGAGGAGACCAGTGGTTTGCCAATGATATATTACTCGATCGCGAGTCACACGTGGGCAGCGTTGCAAGCCTTCTCGGACCCTGGGAAGGCCTTACGCTTTCGACGGGAGTGCAAGGTGAATGGACAAAGCAGCGCACAATGGGCGATGCAAATCTGGCGCTCGGCAATCCGGCTACGCCTCCGCTGTTCGCGGTGCCGGTGAGCAACACCGGAAATACCGACGACGCCACAATCCGCGAAACTGCTACCCTGCGTTTCACCCGAATTCCTTTTACCACATTGTATGCCGAAACCCGGTTACAGCAGGAAACGTTGAGCAGATTTGAAGAAGTCATCGGCGGATTCGAACCCCTCGTCCGCGATACAGATGCTGACATTCGCGGCGTAGAATATCGCGCAGGATTTGACACATCCCCATGGCAAACCATTTCCCTCGGCGGACACTACCGCCATCATCAGAAAGAAACTGACTATACACACCTGCAGCACTTCAACGGCGGCGGTCATCCCTATCCGGGCTTCCTGCTCGCACGGGAAATGACTGGCGACGAAGTCGAACCGCGAATCGTCTTGCGACCGACATCCTGGTTGCGCACCACGCTGAGCTATAAATTGGTTGCGACCGATTATGACAACGCCACTGCGGGAATAACGGGATTAACACGCGGCGGCCCAGTATTCGCCGGCAACTTTGATCAACACATCTACAGCGCGAACGTAGTCCTTACTCCGATGCGGCGGCTCTTTTTGACTTCGACGGTTTCATTGACCGATTCACGAACGGTCACGGCCCAGAATGGCGCTGCATATTTAAGTTCATGGAAAGGCGACGTGTGGAGCGTGTTATCGACGGCGACTTATGCATTGAGCGACAATACCGACGTCACCACATCGTACAGTTATTCGAGCGCTGATTTTGGACAAAACAATCAGGCGAACGGCCTCCCCGCAGGAATTATCTACGATCGACACGCGATTGAGGCTGGTATTTCGCACCAATTCGATAATGGCGTCGGAACAGGCATTCGTTATGGGTTCTATCAATACACGGAACCTGCCAGCGGCCATGCCAACGATTTTACCGCCCACAGCGTATTTGCCGTTGTCAGTCTGAAATTGTGATTCGGTGGGAACCGATTGCCCGTTCGTTGCTCATACGGGAAAAGATCGCGTTCCGATATTTAATTTATTAACCTGAGAAAGTGGTATTCCGTGTTTCGATGAAAAGACAGTTTCTCCTCACAACGCTCATTGCCGTCATTATCAGCGTCGCCGTCAACGGACGTGCTGCCACAAATATTGTCAATATGACGGGCAACACGTTCTCCCCTGCCACGCTTAGCATCGCGAAAGGGGACACCGTAAAATGGGTAAACCTGGATTTTGTTAATCACGACACTGTCGGGGGAGGACCAACATGCGGCGTAACGAATGGGGTTTGGGCGAGTTCTCAATTTGGACATAACGGCACGTTTAGCTTCACGTTCCAGAATTCCGGAACATACCCCTACTATTGTAATCCTCATTGCAGCGTAGGGATGAAAGGCACCATTACCGTGACAAACGCCGCGAATGCAGCGCCTTCGGTAACGATCACGAACCCAGTGAACGGCGCAATTCTTCCAGCGAATACAAGCTTCACGATCGGGGCGACCGCCTCTGATTCTGACGGCACTGTGACGAACGTCGCGTTTCTCGTGGGGACGAATTTCATTGCGAACGACACAACTTCACCTTACAGCGCGACGACAAATCTCGGCGCTGGCACTTACACCTTGTTTGCGGTGGCAACCGACAATGGTGGGAGCAAAACCACAAATTCAATTTCGATTACAATCAATGCAGCACCCACGATCTCTCTCAGCGCGCCCGCACCTTATACTGTTAATGAAAATAGCAGCATTACATTCAATGTGATCGGGACTGATACGGACTCATTGACTGTTTCAGCAACCAACCTTCCTCCCGGTGCGACGTTCACAGGTACTGGAAATACTCGAACCTTTTCCTGGACTCCTCAGTATGGACGGTCGTATGCGTCACCATATGTTGTAAGTTTTTCGGCGGACGACGGCATCAACACACCCGCAACAACAAACGCCAGTATTGCCGTAACGGCAGTTTTGACACCTATTACTCTTTCAAACGTCGTCCGCGCGGGTAATCAGCTGCAATTTCAGGTAGGAGGGATTCGTGTGACACGAACGAACATCATTCAAGCGACTACGAATCTCCCGTCATGGGCGCCGATCAATACAAACATAGCGACAAACACCTCTTTTACGTTCATCGACACCAACGCGGTTCAAACGAAATTTTACCGCGTCATCGAAGCGCGATAGCACTTTTCACCCACCAAGCGGTTCTTGCAGTATCCTCGGTTTTATGGCATTTGGCTTGAATGACAACGCTCGTCATTGCGACGCGGAATTCCCACAAGGTTGAAGAAATTCGTAGTATTCTTGGCAAAAAATTCCGGTATCTCACCCTTGCGGATTTCCCTTCCGCGCCACATTTGGTCGAGGATGGCAAAACGTTTGTCGAAAACGCAAAAAAGAAAGCCGTTGGCCTGGCGCATTGGCTGACAACGAACCCAAAAGTGTTGGCGGCGAAACTCGGCGATGCGGCAACTCAACTCTACATTCTTGCGGACGACTCCGGCCTTGAAGTCGATGTTCTAGGTGGCGCCCCGGGAGTGCATTCTGCGCGATTCGCAGCGATTGACACCGGATTGCCCGGCAATTCTCCTGACTCAACCAATAACGCGAAGTTGATGACTCTTATGCAGAATATTCCTGCGGAGAAACGAACTGCGCGTTTTCGTTGCGTTATCGCCATGACAAAAATCGTCTTCGGAAATATTGCTGGCAAAGCCTTAATCTCGACACCCGACGGCCTCGCAAAATATACCCAGATTTATGAAGGAACGTGCGAAGGACAAATCAGTTTGCACCCGAGCGGTACAACAGGCTTTGGTTATGATCCCCTTTTCATTCCGGCCGGCTACGGCGCCACGTATGCAGAATTGACACCGAAGATTAAAAATAAACTGAGTCATCGTGCGCAGGCGTTACACAAAGTTCGCGATGATTTGGCAAAGTGATAGTTGGTTATCGCAAAGCGCAACCTGCTATCCCACGGCAAGCTCGTGCGAAAATATCAAAAAATCATTCATTTTAGTCGATCTGTAATAGCAGGCAGGCCCCATGTCAGGGAACGCCTGATTTTGCGCTACGGCACATCAATACGCTTGCAGGAATTTTCGGTAAGCGTTTCTCTATTAGCGTGTTACCGACTGACATAATTTTGTATGTCGAAGACGACATCGCCTATGCTGAGCATCTGATCTGCTTGATGAAGCAGGTCGGAACCAAACATCAGCTGATCCACTTGTCACACGGCGATGAGGCAATCGAATATCTCAGTCGGAAGGGTAAATACTCGGACACGACTCTGTATCCAAGTCCCGGCATTATGCTTGTGGATTTAAAAATGCCTCGGGTCAATGGCTTTGAACTTTTGAAATGGGTTAGAACTAAATCAAAATTCGCCCATATCCCTTTCGTAGTCCTTACCGTCTCCGAAGAATTGAAAGACGTGGAGAAAGCATATGAACTGGGAGCGAACTCTTTTCTCATTAAGCCGCCCAGAGCCGAAGACCTGCGCAACATGATAAAAGCCTGGGAAGATTATTGGTTTAAGCACAACATCACTCGCCAAAAACTTTCCGGCGAATAATTCCCGCACATCATTTAGTGGACATTCGGGGCGCTTGCAGAAGGTCTCCGTAAGAGAATAAAGTTATGTATCCAAGCGCTGGCAAGTTCTGCCGGCACGCTTTTGCATGAAAAAACAACTCTACTTTCTCATCACCATCGTTTTCTGTTCGATCAATGTCGCTCGCGCCGACATCACGCTCGCCCGCCCGAATATCATTTTCATACTCATCGATGATCTGCGCGCGGATGAAATATATTATCCATTTGTGAAAGTTCCGAACGTCGCGCGCGTTGAGCGCGAAGGGGTGAAGTTTGAAAATGCGTTTGTGACGACACCACTCTGTTCTCCAAGCCGCGCTTGTTTTCTAACCGGCAAATACGCTCATAAGAATGGCATCACTGATAACACTGCTCGCGACGCACAAAGTCATAAGCTCATTACTTTCATCAGCCAGCTTCATGATGTTGGCTACGAAACTGGATTCGTCGGTAAATGGCACATGGGCCTCGATGACAATCCACGGCCAGGAATAGATTTTTGGGTGAGCGTCAAAGGTCAGGGCAATTACCTCGACCCGGAAATTAACGACAATGGGAACCGAAAGAAGACCTCTGGCTATGTTACTGATATTTTTAACGAGCACGCCGTGAAATTCCTCGAACGCGAGCATTCGAAGCCTTTTCTTCTCTACGTATCCCACAAAGCGGTGCATCCCGATCTGGTCCAGAATGCTGACGGCAGCCTGTCGGACCCAAGTGCCGGCAATTTTATCCCGGCGGAACGCCATCGGAGCCTGTACGCGGGCGCAACGATCCCACATCGCAAAAACGTGAACAGTGCCGCTGGCGGTAAACCAGCGTTGTTGCGAAAAATTGAGGGGGTGCCCCCGTTGAGCCGCGAAACAGGCACGAGTGATGAAACGATCCGAAATCGGTTGCGAGTGCTGGCAGCAGCCGACGAAGGGCTCGGCAAAATTTTTGATGTGCTCGAACGAAAACACCAACTCGATAATACCCTGATTATCTTCACAAGTGACGAAGGCTATTTCTATGGCGAGCATGGTCTAAGTGTCGAACGCCGGCTCGCTTACGAAGAATCGATTCGCATTCCCCTGTTGATGCGCTATCCGAAACTTATGAAACCGGGAAGCACCATCAAAGAATTCGCGCTCAACATTGATATTGCGCCGACCCTCTGCGACATCGGCGGAGCGAAAACGCCCGAGAATATTGATGGCAAATCTTTGCTCCCTCTTTTGAAACGCGAGAAAACGTCATGGCGCGATTCCTTTCTGATCGAATACTTCTCAGATAAAGTTTTCCCACGTATTTCGAAGATGGGTTATCAAGCAGTTCGGACGGACCGTTGGAAATATATTCATTACTTAGAGCTCGAAGGAATGGATGAATTGTATGACCTCAAGCGAGATCCTTACGAAATGCACAACGTCATCGAACAGAAGCCTTCCGCTGTTTCAGAGATGAAAACGAAGTTGTCACATCTGCTCGAGACATCGAAATAATTTCGCTCCAAGATTATATAAAGGGATTCGCGTCCGGGCCATAATCCGTATAATCCGGTCGCGCAAACCATTGGCAGCACTTCAGCGATTTCCCGTGTTGAGTCGCCGCCATGACACGCGACATTGGACCAGGAGGTTTTATGAAACATTTTCTTCTCTGCGTTTTGGCCGTCGGCTTTGTCACAGGATGCGCAACCCAAAAACAAGTGGCCACAATGCAAGGTCAGGGTAAAAAAGAAACGTTCGCTGCCAGCTACGATCAGGTGTGGCGCGCCGCCATTGATGCCGCACAAAATCGTGGCCTCGAAGTTTCTTCAACGGACCGCGCAACCGGTTACATCGCGGCGAGACGCGGCGTACGACTTCATACCTTTGGAGAAAATGTCGGCATATGGGTTCATCCGGTCTCACCAAATCAGACCGAAGTTGAAGTGGCCAGTCGGCAGGCCGGCCCTCCCGCCCTGTGGCTGAAGAACTGGGAACGAGATATCCTTAATTCAGTTCGCGCCAACCTAACCCGGGAGGCCAGCAATCCAACAATTTCAGAACCGGCTGGGGTCAACATTCAACAACAAGATCCAACGTATTTACCCGGCGATCGCCGATGAGGCAAAGCAGGCGGTGTGCTCGCCTCACTGCGGAAGAACGTGACCCGGGATGCTGCACGTCGGTTCGCTCCCCACTGGACCGACCGTATATTGGCCGCCCTGAGGACACACCGGAAATTGTTTCAGGTACGGCGCAATATCGGCAGCCGTCACCGTATCCCCAATGACCTTTTTATTTTCGATAGCCCATTGCTCCGTGGCTCCGTCCAACTGACGAAGAGAATTAATGCAGGCGCTTTGAGAGTTGCGCTCGCGCAATACGTTTAACTCCTGCACCTCGCTTCTCAGTTGCTGATTCTCGCGCATTAACTGCTCGATTGTCTGGGGAGGTGACTGAGATTCAACGATCGCGGAAGGACGGGAAGAAGGCCCTGCCTTTGAAGCGAACGACGCATTTTCCTTTTTGAGTTGCGAAACCTGATTGCGGAGTTGAAGCAACTCCACGTTTTCTTTTCGCAGACGCGCCACTTCAGCGCTGCTGATCTGTACCTGCTTAAGTTTCTCTACTTCCGTGCGTAGCGTGGCAAGTTCTGCCATTTGTTGACGCAGTTGTATGACTTCCTTCTTTTTTTCCTCCATCGCGGAGAACGCAAAATAGAGAGTGCCGGCCAACAGACAAACCACCACCCATGGCAAAATGGTTTTCAACTACTCTCCGCGGGTCTTCTTGAGAACGTATTTGATCGTCTCAAGCAATTCGTGGGGATGAAATGGTTTCCACAACATCACGCCGTGCACCTTGCGGATAAAATCATCGATCTTCTTGTCTCCTTTGTGACCCGTCATGAAAATAAAACGCCGACAGAGATGCGGCTTAACCTTCTGCACCGCAATATAGAACATGTCGCCCGGAAGATTCGGCATTAACATATCGCACAGGATCACATCGAAGTCCTGGGTCATGATCTTTTTCAGACCATCCACACCGTTTCGGACGCAAAGAACGCCGAATCCATTTGCTTCAAGGTAAATCTTCAACGCTTCGGTCAATTCCCCTTCGTCTTCAAGCATCAATACCGTATCCCGCGGTTTTTCTTCCGCGAGTTCGTGCGTCGTTTCTTCTGTTGTACCGTAGTATTTTCGCTCCATAGCACTGGTGCGCGTGGCGGGAGTTGAACCCACAACCTGCGGCTTCGGAGGCCGTCACTCTATCCAATTGAGCTACACGCGCTCGGTTA
>CBHWET010000132.1:0-11649 GCA_966112985.1 uncultured bacterium
GCTTTATAGCCAGCTCCATCCGGCGATGGCAAATAAGCGCGCACTTCCCGTGGACCGGCATCGCAATGCAAAATCGCACCACGCAATTCAGGCATTAGGTCGCCTTCGTAAACAGTCATGCCGCATGGGGCTCCTGCGCCATTGTAAACAAGGTTTGGAACAACGCCCGGATCGTTCTGGTGCCAATGGCGTTTGGGAATTTCCGGTTCGATGTTGCTGCGCGCTTCCCGCCAGCCCGCGCCGGTCATTTCGTCGGTGTACCCAAAATTCCCATGCTCCATTAAATAAACGACACGCGTCCCCTTATTCCCGTCGTCGTCATTATCGGACTGAAACAGTGTGCCGAAAGAATCGAAGCACAGTTCATATGGATTACGAAAATTGTGCGCGAGAACTTCCAGTTCGCTGCCGTCGGGGTTGCAACGGAAGGACATGCCGTGGCGGTATTCGACGATTTGTCCTTCACCCGGCGTTTTCTTGCCAGCAACAGAAATAGGAAAGCCTTCAGTATCGACGGCGAACTTGCCGTCCGGTGTTTTCAATTGGCCGGCATGATTACCGAAATTAAAATAGAGTTTCCCATCCGGCCCGAAAACGAAGGTGTGCGCACAATGATCGCTGTCGAATCCGCCGATGTCCGTAAAGATCGGTCTTTTTGAATCTGCTTTCCCGTCACCGTCAACATCGGTGAATGCGAACATATCGGGAGACCGCCCGACGTAAACCTGGTTGCCGGCAACACAGACTCCGTATGGCGAATCGATGTCGTGGCCTTGATAGAAAATCGAATTCTTGTCTGCCTCACCGTCGCCATCGATGTCTTCAAGAATGACGATACGGTCACCTTTCGTATCGACTATACCCCACGGCTTGCGGGTTGAACCGTAGTTGGCAATTTCCGCGACCCACACCCTGCCCCGTTCATCGACGTCGATACTGGAAGGATTACGTAACAGCGGCTCGGAGGCGAAAAGCGTTACTTCGTAATTATCCGCAACGGTCAAATGCTTTGCAAATTCACGGGCGCCTTGCGGACCGAAGGGTCGTTTGGCGACGTCGGCTTCCGAAGCCAGTTTCTTTTTTGCGTGGGCGCAGAGACAGGCCGCAATAGAAACAAATGCCGTAAGGATGAAAAACCGTTTGGATAAGGCACGCATTTACCTTCAGGACGCACCAACGAAACCCTCGGATGCAAGAATTCTATCGTGGAGAAATTATAAACTGCGTGGTAAACCTATCGACGTTTCCAAAATATGAAGCCGACATCTTCCACCACGAGTTCGATCAGTCGCCGTTCTTTGATTAAATCTGCCCTCGCGATCGGGGCAACCGCTTCATTCCCTTACGTCAGTCGCAGTGCACCGGAAGAAAGCTACAGGGCAAAAAACGGCCGCATCAATCAATCTGTGATTCACTGGTGTTTCAAACCAATGACTCCCGAGGAGCTGGCGAATGAGGCCGCAAAACTCGGTTTGAAATCGGTGGAACTGGTCCTGCCAGAGTTTTGGCCAATGCTGAAGAAACTGGGGCTGACCTGTGCCATCGCGCCGAGCCACGGTTTCGCGAAAGGATTCGCCCAGCCCGCCGAACATGAAGAGTGCTTGAAAATTCTTCGTGAGAGAATTGATGCCGCGGCGGAATTTGGTGTTCCTAATATCATTACTTTTTCGGGATATCGACGTGGATTGAGCGACGAAGACGCGACACGGAACACCGTCGAGGGGTTGAAAAAGATTGTGGGCTATGCCGAGAAGAAGAAGGTCACGTTGTGCATCGAGATGCTCAATTCGCGCGTCGACGTTCAAATGAAAGGTCATCCCGATTACTTCTGCGATAACATCGAGCGGACTGTAGACATTTGTAAGCAGGTTGGCTCCGAGCGGATGAAGGTGTTATTTGATATTTACCATGTGCAGATCATGCATGGAGATATCATCACCCGCGTAAAGCAACACATGCCATATATCGGGCACATTCACACGGCCGGTAATCCGGGCCGCAATGAAATCGATGACACGCAGGAAATTAATTATCCGCCCATCATGAAAGCGATTGCGGAGAGCGGATATAAAGGCTTCGTTGGACAGGAATTCATTCCGGCACGCGACAATAAAGTGGCGTCTCTGGCTCAGGCGGTGAAGATCTGCGATGTTTAAGTTTCAATCGTGACGTTACAGCCGCCAGACACACATCATTTGTCCGCCGCAGTCGGCTGGCTCGAACTTGGGAACGCTTCAGAAGCTGAAGCGGAATTAAAAAAAATCAGTCGCCGACAACAGCGGAATCCGGACGTGTTGGAGGTGACGTGGTCTATCTACGGCAAACAGGAAAAGTGGGAAGAATGCGTGACCGTCGCCAAAGCGCTGACGGACGTTGCCCCGACAGATTCTTTCGGATGGATCCATTTGTCCTTCGCCCTGCACGAGTTGAAGAAGACGCAGCAGGCTTACAACAACCTCAACACGGTCATGGATCGTTTTCCGAACGAATGGCTCATGCGTTACAACATGGCCTGTTATGCGTGCCAACTGGGAAACCGGGAAGAAGCGCAGGAATGGCTCGACGAAGCCGGCAAATTAAAACGCGACAAAAAAGGTATTCGTGAAATGGCAAAATCCGATCCAGACCTTGCACCACTTTTCACAGCGGGCAATTAATGTTTGCCGATTGCTTTGACCGCTGCCTCGAGCATTCTGACTTGCTCCACTGAATGTTCAGGTTCGGCCTCGACATTGATGTAACGAATCCCGTGACGACCGGCGAATACTGACAGTGAACCATCGTCGCGTTTGATACTGTTGTCCTGCAACACGACATTGAAATCCTGCTGCTTGAGTTCGTCGTAAATTTTCTTTTCCGTCACAAAAAAGAATTCGTCGGGATCGGCGGAACCACTGATATTCAGTTCGTCTGTGTCCAGAGCCCATTCTCCACCGGCTTCATAGGTATGAATCGACAACCCTCCGTCGCCATTGTTGTGGAGTGTAATAAATGAGTGTTTCTTACCGAGCCCGAAGTAATCTATAAATTGTTTAGCGAAGCGGTCGACCGCGGCATACGCTTCTTCCGGAACTTTGCCTTCACCCGTTACGGTTTTACGAACGCCGGCCGCAGAAAAAATGCGATTCGGGTCAAAAGAAAACTCTTTGCCATCGATTGAAAAAACGACACGGCGTTTGCCGCTGTGAGTGAGTTCGATTAACTGACCACCGATTTTTTCGAGGACCTTTACGCCCGCTTCCACCGAGGCTTGCTCGTCGTCATGAAGGTTCACCATCGTCAAATCCCCTTTTCCGAACTGGCGCACCTGAGCATGGACAATTGTGTCGCCGATTTGGAATGCGACGCGTTGCAGTGAAAAATCAACGGTGGGAGCTTTGGATTTGCCATCTGCCAGGACGAAGCCGGCAAATGCGAACATCATCAACCCAGTAAAGAGGAATCGCTTGAACATGGCCATAAGCGAACTGTCGCGAGGAGAAGCTATTCTGACAAGTGATTATGCGCAGGCATAAAAAAGGCGCGGAGATTGATCCGCGCCTTTTGCTTTTTCTGTAATTAAATTAGACGTCGAGCTTCGTCCATTTCGCGTTGCCCTTGGAGGACTTCACGACCGCTTCGATGAAAGCCATGCCGCGCACACCGTCCTCGATCTTCGGGAAATCATTCGCAACATCGTCTTTGCCGAGCTTTGTTCCGGCCTCGCGGGCGCGGATTGCATTCGCAAAGTTTTTATAAATATTGGCAAAGGCTTCGAGATAACCTTCGGGATGCGCAGGCGGTGTGCGACCGGCGGCCTTTGCATTGGCACCCAGATATCCATTCGCCGCGCGATAGAGTTCCGTAGGTTTATCGAGCCATTTAACAAGCATCGTATTCGGCTCTTTCTGGTGCCATTCGATGCCGCCGGTTTCTCCATAGACCCGGATATTTAAATTGTTTTCTTCACCGACACTGATTTGCGACGCATGCAATATTCCTTTCGCTCCGCCTTTGAAGCGCAGCAAAACATTAACATCGTCATCGAGTTTACGGCCTTTAACAAAAGTCGTGATGTCCGCGGCGAGTTCGTCGATTTGAAGGCCGGTAATATATTCGGCCAGGTTCTCAGCGTGAGTGCCAATGTCGCCCACACATCCTCCTGCTCCACTGCGTTTTGGATCGGTGCGCCAGGCGGCTTGCTTTTGTCCGGAGGCTTCGAGGCGAGTTGCGAGCCATCCTTGGGGATACTCGACGACCACCTTGCGAATTTTTCCGAGCTTGCCGGCGCGGATCATGTCCCGCGCTTCCTTCACCAACGGATAGCCGGTGTAATTGTGGGTCAGACCGTAGAGCAATCCCGTTTTCTTAACGATGTCGCGCAGTTTCTTTGCTTCCGCGAGATTCAGCGTAGCCGGTTTGTCGCTCAGGACATGAAATCCATTTTCCAACGCCATTTTTGCGGGTGGAAAATGCATGTGATTTGGCGTAACGATCGCCACGAAATCCATGCGCTGGTCCTTTGGGAGTTTCGCTTCGGCCTTCACCATCTCTTCAAAGGTGCCGTAACAGCGGTCCGGAGGCAGAAACAAATCACCACCGCTGGAGCGTGAGCGTTCTGGATCAGAAGAAAAAGCGCCACAAACGAGTTCGATCTGTTGGTCCATCGCTGCAGCAATACGATGCACTGCACCAATGAACGCGCCGCGCCCGCCGCCAACCATGCCATAACGAATTTTTCTGCTCATATGTATACTCCGCAAACTTGGGGTTGAATTGTTGGAAGCCGATTTTATAGTGACACGAATTTTTGAAGTCAACGAATCATACGCATGCCCTTTACCGCTGCTGAATTGGCCAAACGACTGGATGGAAAAGTCATCGGTGACGAATCGATCAAACTGAGCGGCTTTGCCCCCGCCAATGCTGCGAAAGCCGGCGACCTCACCTTCGCCGAAAACGAAATGTATTTCCGAACGGCCGAAGAAAGTGCGGCATCAGCGATTCTGATTGATAAAGAGTTTTCTTCAGAAAAGAAGACCCTCGTCAAAGTGACAAACGCGCGCATTGCGTTTGCAAAAGTTTTGCCGCTTTTTTTCCCTGAGCAAAAATTTACCGCCGGCGTTCATGAGTCGGCTGTTGTCCCGGAAAGTGCCCAAGTCGACCCGACCGCCCATATTGGAGCCCATTGTGTTATCGGCGAAAAAGTAAAGATCGGACGTGGCGCGATTCTCCAGGGCGGTAATCACATCGGTGCCAATTCGTCGATCGGCGATGGTTCTCATCTTTTTCCAAACGTGGTTATTTACGCGAATACGCAAATCGGTCAGCGCGTGCGCATTCATTCCGGATCGGTAATTGGTTCGGATGGCTTTGGCTATGTTTTTGATTCAGGCGTTCACCGCAAAGTTCCGCAGATCGGTAATGTTATCATTCACGATGATGTCGAGATCGGCGCGAACGTCACGATTGATCGCGGTGCACTTGGCCCGACTACAATCGGCAAGGGAACAAAAATCGACAACCTCGTCCAGATCGCCCATAACGTGCAAATCGGCGAACATGCATTGATCATCGCGCAGGTCGGAATTGCTGGAAGTACGAAAATTGGGAATTACACGACTGTTGCCGGACAAGTAGGTGTCGCAGGGCATCTTAAAATCGGCAATAAAGTGATCATCGCTGCGCAGAGTGGCGTGATGACCAACATTGGTGACGGCGAAAAATGGTTCGGCACGCCTGCCCAACCGGACCGTCAGATGAAACGCCAGATGATCGCAACGCAGCAATTGCCTGACTTAATCCGCCGTGTTGCAGAACTTGAGAAGCGACTTGGAATAGAATCGGAAACTTCGAAGAAAAAATAGATCACTGAAAAAACGGCTTCTTTCCGACCCGCCGCTCAAATTTGCCTTTGCCGGAGAGAACGATGTTCGTCTGTGATCGCCACGCGACTTCCTGCTGATCAATAACCATTGTTCGGGGCATGAACTCCACGCCATGCCCCCACAGATTGAACGTAATGGTTCCGGGTAAAAACGTCGGGTCCTGAAACGCAATCTCACCGAACGGTGTATTCGTCATGGGTTTGTCGTACCGGATGACGATGTTTAGATTCGTTTCGGTGATCTTTTGATCCGCGATCGTAATTTTGTGATCCGGTAAATTAAGCGACGGCTGGTGAACGGTTAATGAGGGTATCCCGTTTGAGTCACTCTCAAACTTAATTTCCCATGGACCGCGGTATTCGCGTTTGTGCTGAATCCAGCTGTACATCCCGACGTAAACCACAGCCGCGATCAGGAATGCGATGGCTCCGTGTTTTACCAATTCGTTAATCTTCACCGCGAGAGACTTTTGGTGAGTCGACGAATTGTCAAGCTACAGGAATTACGTTTGGACAAGAAGCGGCTTGGCGCGTGCGCCTCCGGGCGTTTCGATCATCAAGATCTGACAAACGAATTTCGCTGTTTCGGGGATATTGGAGTTCGCGAGACAGGATACTTCAATTGGAATCGTTTTCGTATGAGTATGCTTGTTCGTCGAATCGATTTTAATTTTGACCGGCGCGATGAGGACAGGCGAGTCAACGATCTTTTCCTCACATACCCATTCCCAATCCGGTGCAATTCGATCTAATTCTGCTGCAAGCTTTTCGGCGATTGTCATCGGGACTCCTTTGCGACGTGGGCAATCTCCTCTTCACTGGCGTGATGGTCAATCGGGCTGATGCCGATTGCCAACTGGGCGCAAGGCAGCATCGACATTGCAAGTTTGCACGATAATCTCCGGGCGAATGAATGTACTTAAACGAGCTTTCTTGATTCTCGCTTTAACTACCCTGCCCTTCTGCGGTTTAGCGATGGATACCGCCAAGGAAACGTCACCACGTCTTAGCCGGACGAACCTGCTGGAATTTCATCGCGATGGCAAAGTCGTCCAGGGCAGTTCAATCCGCGATTGGAAAAAGCGCCGTGCGGAAATCGTGGAAAGCATGCAACGGATCATGGGGCCTTTGCCCGGCAAACAAAAACGCTGCAAACTCGACCCGAAAGTGGAAGAGGAAGTCGATTGCGGAAATTACGTCCGCCGCCGCATCACTTATCAATCGGAGCCAAATTCCCGAACGCCCGCGTACTTGCTGATTCCAAAAGACGCGCTCCTTAAAAGCCGTAAGGTTCGCGCTGTTCTCTGCCTGCACCCGACCGACATGGCCGACGGAAATAAAACCGTCGTTGGTCTTAGCCCGAAAGAAAATCGTGCTTATGCTAAAGAACTTGCCGAGCGTGGATTTGTCACCATCGCTCCCGCTTACCCGATCATGGCTAATTACAATCCCGACTTAAAGTCGCTTGGGTACGAGAGCGGGACGATGAAAGCAATTTGGGATAACAAACGCGCGCTCGATCTTTTGGAAACATTGCCATATGTCCATCGCGGAAACTTTGCCGTTATTGGCCACTCACTTGGCGGCCACAACTCAATTTACACCGCTGTGTTTGATGATCGATTGAAAGTAGTCGTCTCGAGCTGCGGCTTCGATTCGTATTTGGATTATAAGGATGGAAATATCACCGGCTGGACCCAGGAGCGGTACATGCCAAAGCTCGCCAATTATCGTTCGACCCTGGACAAGATCCCATTCGACTTCTACGAAATGGTCGGCGCCCTGGCGCCACGGCCCTTCTTTGTCAACGCGCCAATCGATGATGCAAATTTCAAATGGCAAAGTGTCGATCGCATCGTCGCGACAGCGACCCAGGTGTACAAACTCTACCATGCGAACGACGCCATTCACGTCGAACACCCTCATTGTCCTCACGATTTTCCGACAAATGTTCGCGAAGCCGCGTATGCATTTATTGACCGGAACCTGGAATATCGTCTTTGATTCAAAACTGATTGACGCGGCGGGGACCTCGTAGTTTTACTAGGTACCTTACGCGATGAACCAACCGATTTTATTAGTCGACGAGTCGGCGGAAGATGTCCGTGCGTTGAAAGATGCTTTCAAACGCGTTGGCCTTACGAATCGGATTGTCGTCCACTCAAATGCTGAAGAAGCAGCAGAATATCTTTCCAGGATCAGCGCCAGTTCCAATCGCAGCAAGGGTTTCCAACCAGGCGTCGTTTTCGTTAGTTTACACTTACCCGAATGCGGCGGTATGCAATGCCTTCACTGGATGCAAACGAGGCCTGAATTGAAACAATGGCTGAAGATTGTCCTGGTGCGACGCGACAGTCTGAAGGAAGTGGTCAGGGCCTATGAACTCGGGGCGCAATCGTTCCTGGTCAAGCCATCGCAGGATGAGGATTTGAAAACCATTGTCAGGTCGTTTCACGGCTATTGGACCTTTACCTGAACCTTGTTTGTTATTTTCCGGAAGACTCTATGTCGGACGGGCCATTGACCAGGCGGATGTCTTTCAGGTTGCAACTTTCGCAATACGCCAGCGCAATCGAACTGGTACTAAAAAATAGAGCCTCGGTAATATCATTAGTCCATAGGCCCTTGATCTTCAGAAACTTTCGCGTTTTGTTATGCTGAATAAAAAATTGCATCGGGCAACGGCCTCGGCCTATGACGAGAGAAGAATGCCAGTGGCCCTGAGCTTTGAATAGCTCGTAGCATTACGGTAACTTTCTGTTAAGAAGTACGGTGGAGGAAAAAATGGACCGAAAGCCTCAATCCAGGATGGAAAGCGGCGATAAATATCGCCTGATTGTCGAGTCAGCTAATGACTACGCCATTTTTACGATTGATACCAGGAACCGGATCACCAGCTGGAACAAAGGAGCAAAAAAGCTTCTCGGCTACAGCAAAAACGAAATCTTCCGGAAAAGTGGCCGCAAATTGTTTACCCCTTCCGATCGCCGCCACAAAGCGCCGGAACACGAAATATCGACCGCCCTCAGATGCGGCCGTTCTGAAGACGAACGCTGGCATCTGCGAAAAAACGGAACAGTATTTTGGGGCAGCGGCATCATGATGCCGTTGCGTAACTCAGATGGTAAGCTGATCGGCTTCCTGAAGATTCTGCGAGACATGACGATTCATAAGCTCGCGGAGTCAGCCCAACAGCGCTTTCGGCTTCTCGTGCAGAACATTCGCGATTACGCGATTCTGCTGCTCGATAAGGAGGGAAAGATTACGGAGTGGAATGAGGGCGCCGAGCGTCTTAAAGGATATACGCAGAACGACGTAATCGGACGCCATTTCCGCCTGTTTTACACGCAAGAAGATCAGCGAAACAAATGTCCTGAGCACGAGTTGCGGAGAGCGTCCAGGGAAGGTCGCTCGGAAGTGGAAGGCTGGCGTGTGCGAAAGGACGGATCCCGTTTCTGGACCAACGAGATCATTACCCCTATTCGGGAAGGGAACGGAAACATCGTCGGTTTCGCAAAAATCAGCCGCGACCTTACAGAACGCCGGGAGGCAGAGGACGCGTTGCGGATGATGAATGAGAGTCTTGAGCGACGTGTTCAGGAGCGCACGGCCGAAATGGAGGATTATCAGACGCGTCTCCGCGCAATGGCGCTTCAGTTGAGCAAGACACAGGAAGAAGAACGCCAGCGCATTGCAGCCAATCTTCACGATAATCTTGCGCAGCTGCTGGCCCTTTCCGAAATGCGTCTTTCGGGTTTGAAGAAACGTATCGATGACTCGCAACTTACCAAGTCATTGTCAGATGTTGAAAAATATATCGACCAGGCGATCAAATACACACGCTCGCTGATGATCGACCTGAGTCCGCCCGTCCTTCAGAAGCGAGAACTTCTTCCAGCGATCCAATGGCTTGCTCACGAAATGGAAACTCACGGTTTGAAGACGACGATTCGCGATGACGGCAAACCAAAACCCGTGAGCGACGAAGCTTTTACGATTCTGTTTCAAGGCGTCCGCGAGCTTTTATTTAATGTAATCAAGCACGCGGATTGCAATAGAGCTACGCTTAGCCTCAAGCGGAACGGACCCTGTGTCTATGTACATGTGCGCGATACCGGGCGCGGTTTCGATCCTCATTCCTCGCGCCAAAATGACCGCGCGTTCGGCCTCTTCACATTGCGAGAACGGTTGCGACTCATCGGAGGACGAATTGAAATAGATTCAAAGCCACGCGCCGGCACTCACGTGATGATTTGCGCATCGCTCGACGAAAGGCCGCAAAAGGGTCGAATCATTACTTCTACAGAGTTGCTTGACGCGCAACGTGATGGCGAACCATCGCATGCCGAGAAAGACCCGATTCGCGTGCTCATTGTCGACGATCATAAAATGATGCGCGACGGATTACGTAAAGTCCTCGAAGAAGAACCGGGAATTCACATCGTCGCAGAGGCGGTTGACGGCAGCATGGCTGTTTCCGCCACGACAAAGTATAAGCCCGATGTGGTATTGATGGACGTAAACATGCCCAAGGTGGATGGCATTGAGGCCTCGCGTCGTATTACGCGCCTAAAAAATCCCCCCGCTGTGATCGGCCTGTCCATCCATGAAGATAAGCAGACGGAACAATCGATCAGAAGGGCTGGCGCGTGCGATTATCTGAGCAAGCGCGAGACGGCTGACAAACTGTATTCGACGATCCGGCGGTGGGCGAAAAATCGTTCCCGATGGAGCAAGCAGAAAAAACTTTCCTCAAACAAAGACTAGCGTACTTTTAGTTAAGCTATGCCGCCGATTACTGTTGCCCTTGTCGAAGATCATTCGTTAGTCCGTGAAGGTCTTGTCTCGTTGTTAGCCGGAGAACCCGGAATAAAGGTTGTGGGTGAAGCATCGGACGGGAAAGGCGCAATCAAGCTGGTGCAAAAGACACAACCGGACGTTTTATTACTCGATTTGATCCTGCCCCGAATGCACGGCTTCGACGTCCTTCGGAAAGTTCACACCGAAACCAAGGTCATTGCCATTTCGATGCGCGCCGATGATGCGTTCGTTGCGGAAGCCCTCCAAATCGGTGCCCGCGGTTACATTGTCAAAGAAGCAACGTGCGCCGAACTGGTTGACGCTATTAACGAAGTTGCTGCTGGGCACCAATATATAAGTCCTTTGCTTAACCAGCGATCTATTAACCGTTTGCTTAAACGCTGGCAGCAAAATACGGCCCCGGATGCATCCCTGACCACACGCGAACAGGTCGTCTTGCAACTATCTGCCGATGGAAAAACGAGTAATCAGATTGGCGAGTGCCTCGAAATCAGCCCGCGAACGGTGGAAATGCATCGCGGCAACCTGATGCGTAAACTTGGCCTCGTCACCCAAACGGATCTGGTCCGATTCGCGATTCGGAAGCATATAATTTCGGCATAGTCATTCGGTGGGTGTCTCGAAGTCGTCAAAGGGGAACTGCACCTCTTCCAAGGAGCTACTTTCTGCCTGTCCGCCTGGCGGCCCATACTTTCCAAGCATTTGCACCAAAAACGGCGACGGGAGTGCCAAAACGTCGCAAACAGCTGACTTGGAGACCGTTGTAAACGCTCGCGAACATTCGCAACCGTCTTTTGGCAGCAAAAAACGACGTGTTAAGGAGAGCGCCGCAAATCGGAGGCTGGAAAATGCCAAATACTGCTCGGAAACGAGTTTTTGGTGGAAATTGGTGCCAGAGGCAGGAATTGAACCTGCGACCAAAGGCTTATGAGTCCTCTGCTCTACCCCTGAGCTACTCTGGC
>CBHWET010000133.1:0-11639 GCA_966112985.1 uncultured bacterium
CGAACTCCGGAAAACTGGTCCATCCGCTTGCTGGACGTCTCCAGAAGTCCGGAATGGATGTCCAGAAGCCGGATGGACCGATTTAGAAGTCCGGAATTCACGTCCAGAAATGTGGGGACCAGGGTATGATTTCCACCATTCGACATACCCAGAGGTAAACAGAAATGTGCGATTGTTTTCGACCTCGATAATTGTCCCTCGATGAACTTCGGTTTCTGCTTTCCGCAAAAGTCTTAACCCTGTTGGGCGCATTGAAATCATATCAACGTGTGAAATGTTCTTCTGGAGACATTTCCGAAATCCTCGGATCTCAGGCTCATGAAACATTGAGGTCTTGTGAATGACGATTCTCGAAAAGTCTTGCCCAGCCTCTTTTTGATACTTATCGACCACACGGTCAATAATCGTCTCGGCTTGTTCGGGGGTGAGGTACGCCCATCTAGCTATTTCGTTCACCATCGTTCCCGCTAGCGGGACCCCGGATGAAAAGCTGGCTCCGGCTCCCAACAAGACGATGGGCCGATGTTCCTCGTTTGGGCCGAATAAATAGGTCAGTTCCTCGACAGTTGTTTCTTGGGGTTTACGGTCACGATTAGACTGCGAGACGATGACAAATCGGATCACGAACAGCGATAGAAAAAACGACGAAGACGCCGCAATAGCTGTGCGCTCTGTAGCCGCCGAGATGAGGAGGCGGATTGTTCGCTGTCCTGTTGCCTACAGGTCCGCCTCCTTACGTCGGCGGCTACGCGGTTCGAGATCGCCTTGGAGGCAAAATCGAGCAAAGACTATTTCGCGGGCGGTGGCGTTGCGACGAGGAACTCGGCTTTGATGGGCTTCAACAATACCAGTTCAGGCACGACAGACACTGTGTTCGTGACCGGTAACATAAAGGCATAGATTCCATCCGGGTGACCTTGTGATTCGGGCTCGGCAATCAAGTAATTCCCGGTTTTATCGCGTAAACGTATCCCGAGCCGCAAATCGCCGGCTAATGAAGGCGCACTGAGATAGATTACGGGCCTGTCGGTGTAATGGCCGTGCCAATTTTTTACGGTGACAGGACTCGTTCTTTCCATCGCCCCCGTCCAACCGCTCGGCGTGCCGCCTTTGACCGCAGTCATGGGTGTCGCCGGGTTCGTGACCATTTCGCCGTCGAGGAACGTGTACGCACCGGGTTGGAAAACTCCCAACACGAGTAAATCAGCCGCCTCCGCCTTGACCGTGATGTTCCACCAGTTCGTGGTGATATTTGTCAGTGATAACGAGGGCAACGTGGCGAGGGGAATGGAATGTTGAAGGTTCGTCGCCGTTGGAAACAGGGTGGCCGAAAAGCGGAGCACAGGCTGATGAACTCCCAGGAATTGTCCCGTGTTTCCCAAGCGGTCTTCCGCCAACCAATCGGGTTCATCCCATCCGGTCGCTGCGGCTCCGTTCTCAGACAGTTTCCATTCCGGTTTCCAATAACGCGTCGGTGTTTCCCAGAATTCTTTGGGGCTGCCGTTGGTCCGTTCAATCAGACGGGTTAATTCCAGTTCCATTTTGCCGACGGTTTGTCGTTGCGGCGTCGGTTTGCCGGTCCACGTCGCCGGGGAAATCACTTTTGGATTCGGAAATTTCAGGGTGCTCGTTTGCTTTTTTCGCCCCGGGGTGACGTGCAGCGTCAATTCCGTGGCGTCACGCGGGTAAGCGTCAAAGACATAACCTTCCCGCCAGAAACCTGATGAGCCGAACCAATGTGGATTCGCACTACCAAACAGATCGCCATTCTCGGCCACAAACTCGACCCGGATCCCTTGGCAATCGACAAAATTTCCGTTGGTCGAGTTGATCGCGTTCACCCAGACGCACAACGATGGTTTATCGACTTCAATGGTGTTGCGGGGTTGTTTTGGCAAAAGACGTTTGTGAAGTGCATTGGGCAGCAGAACCCCAAACCGGTCGATTAAGAACGAAGATTCTCCGCAGACATGATTGGTTCCGTACGTGACGGCTTCGACCTGAAGAATACGGCCATCTGCGAGCTTTACGCTCGTGGTGATCGAGGGGCCTTTCGGTCGGACGAGAAAAGACACAATGGCGGCGGCTACGAAAACAATAACGAGAGTCCCCAAAATGATCCGGGCAGGTTTATTCATGGCGCTGTGCGATATTCCAAGGCTAGACCAATGCGCCAGTTTTTTTCTGGGCACTAACCAAAGCGGCAGCTTTCATTTGAGTCTAATCCAGCCCGGTAAAGCCTTCGAAATGATTGTTTTCACCGTTTGGCGGGATGACTTCCTCCAATGACGGCTTTACCACTGTGGTTGGTCCGGGCTGGTGTTCAGAAACTGGTTCAGCAGCGATTTTCCTTAGTAAGTTCTGAAGAAGTTCACATTCCTGCGCTGACAAAATAGAGATCGTCTTGTCAATCGCCTGAGAATATCTCAACGAAGCGTGTTCCACGATTGCGCGACCGCTTTTGGTTAAAGTGACCAAGCATACCCGGCGGTCTTTGGAATCTTGTTTTCGCTCTACATATCCGCGCTGTTCGAGGCGATCGATGGACGTTGTGATAGATCCGCTTGTGAGGCAAACCTGTTTTCCCAAGGTGTTGACCGGTTGGGGGCCTTCGCGCAGGAGCGCCAGGAGCACCGAAAAGTCCGAATGGCACATAGATAAATCTGCCACCGGACGCATGCCACTCTCTTCAAGGACGGCCGCTGCTCGTAAGAGGGAATTCAGAATAACTACAGGGGTTGCTGCGGTTTGTTGCACGGCAATCGTTTTTAATGATTGTTATCTTCGATTCAAGATAAAAGGCATTAATGCTTTGCTGGTTCGGGATTTCTTTCGAGCAGCACCATGAAGTTTTCCGCGCGAGGCTGATAGTTTGCTGCTTCGGCACCCCAAACTTCGGTTGGTTGAAAGGGGGAAACGAAATCGACGACGCCAACGGGGTGATAATTCGTCGTAGAGTATTTGCCGAGCCAATCGAAGATCAGTTGAGGCGAATTCGCCCGGCCGAGCCACGAATAATACACTTTTACGATAACAAGGAATTGAGGAGCAGCCGTTTCGATTTCCTGGATCATCTCTTTTTGCATTTGCAGCGCAAATGGCTGCGCCTCCATTAAACCATATGTATAAATGTAACCTGTAGCTGAACGGCGATTTGCACTGAAATAAATCTCTGGTTCAGACCCCAGGACGGCCAGCCGTGCATTGGGTGGCGAATGACTGCGAATGTATTGACCTACTGCATCGGTTTTTGTGAATGGATTATCGGGATAAATGGCAGCTACAAGCTTCTGGGCAGGCAACCGAAAGAAGATCGGATAGTGAAAAGCGATTGTTGCGACGAATGCGGCTATAAAGAAGGTGACCGGGATGGCTTGATATAGAGAAGTTTTAGGGAGCAGTTTTTGTGTGCCGCTAATCAATATGCCTATGAACAAAGACAGGACGGGTAACATCAACAGGAAATAGTGAGTTCGATAATACAGTCCAACGGACACGGAACCGAACGACAGGACGAAAAACGCAACGAGCCATACTGCGCGTTGTCGATCTTCTTTGATGACAAAAACTGCTAATACTCCCAAACCAGCGAGTATTAACAATGGCCAAATCCATTCCACGATACTTGACATTGAATATGAGAAAGTTTCTATGCCTGCGGACAGGTTGAGGGCCGATGCATATTCTTTCGCGTATCGAAATGTCCAAAACCAGAACTTCTCAAATACTCCGGCCCGCCACAGGATGACGCAGCTGATGGCAAAAGGAATAAGGCTGGCAATGGCGAAGAGTCCCATCGGTCGGATCAATCCCTTCCATGCTCGATCTGTGGATGTCCAGATCCGCCAGATGATCGTAAGTCCTCCCATTACGATAAAGAGCGCACCTTGTTGTTTCATTAGAAAGGCAATGCCCATCAAAATACCTCCCCAAAAGCAGCGCATCGGGCTGTTGATGCGATCTGGCAGCAGCAGGACGAGCAAGCCTGCGACGCTAAACAGGGTGACGAAGTGGTTGGCGTGGGCTGCGAGACCGAGCATCGAATGGCTGGCAGAGAGGATCGCGAAACTCGCCGCAGCCACCAGTCCTGCTGTCGTGTCGAACAAGGTCCGTCCGAGTAGAAATATCAAAATGACCGTGAGTGAAACCATGCACGCTGTTCCGATATGAATTCCGCGAGCCGTTTCTCCGAATACAGCCATGATTCCGGCGTACACCACATAAGTGCCCGGCAATTTCATGTTGTAGGCGAGTTTATAAGGCGGAATACCCTGTCGAATCAGTTGCCCAGCGTAGGCATACTCGCCTTCATCTCGTTCTAGTGGCATATCGGCGACGCGAGTCCGGATGGCCATCGCGAAGATGACAATCAAGAGAAGTACGAACCACGGCCATCCTTTCAGCCAGGAACTCGGTTGTTTTGCAACGACCATGCCTCTATAAAATCACAATTTCGAAGGCGCGTAATCGAAAAATTCCTCTCGTTCCTTTGTTGCAGACTAAAAATTGAATCCTTCAAAAGCTTTCCGGATTAGCGGACGGTTAAGAAGACCCGCTTCAAGGAGGAACTCTCATATGATTGAGAGGTTTTTCGTCGGCAACGTTAAAGTTTATAAAATCTGGCCTGATTATACTGAAATGGTGCGTTTCGGAATCTTTTATCACCTGAATCCGTCTTCGAGATTGGCCGAAAACCGGCAAAATGACGTCATTCGCTACTCCCGGACGTCGATAAAAATTTTTGATGCCGTCCGGGAGTGCCGATTGGGATCAAAAAATAATTTAACATCGTCCGGGAGTGCCGAATGCCGTCAAAAAATTTTTTAAGGTCATTTGGGAGTGCCGGACGCCAATAAAAAATTTTTTATCGTCAGCCGGGAGTAGCAAATGACGATAAAAATTTTTTTAACCACAAAATCCAATGCCGGCTGTCGTCAAAAAATTTTTGGACGGCAAACGGCAGTCCCTTTTAGCGGCAAAACTCATTGAAATCGCGGGAAGGTGACGAGTTTGAACGATGATTGTTGTCTAGGGAGCCCAATCGAATCGTTTACACCGCGCGGGCTTGGCCGCCCTCTGATTTTCGACGCCAGTTGCTGTTATTTATCTCTAAATCAAGGGTTCTGGGGTGCTGAATCGCATTATGTCTTGAACTTAAGTGTGTCTTAGGTTGGCGGGAGGTTGATTTGTCTATAGACGAATGTTGCTCAGGCAAGCGGCAAGACAACTAGGGTATCGCGCAAATGAGTTGGCTTTGAGGGTGCTTTAAAAAACCATTGGACGTCAAAGACATTTTCGGGCACCAAAGGCGCCCGCGCGGTGTGAACAACACCGGATGACAATGGTCTAAACCGGCACTAGGTTGTGCCGACGGAGTCGCGGAACGCGGGAGGGCAGGCTTTGCCTGATGGAAAATTTCTCTAGGAAACATTCTTTTATATTTTATGGCTGAGACACCGAAGAAACGTCGTTCGATTGGAAAGATTTTAGGAATTATTGCGGCAGTTTTAATCGTTCTGCTGCTGGTTGCTTATTTTGTGGGAACTAGCGCCGCCTTTTTAAAGGGCGTCATCCTGCCAAAAGTGAGCGCATCGCTCGGTGCGGATGTCACCGTGGCTGATGCCTCAATCAGTCCCTTTAAAAGTGTTCGTTTGCAGAAGTTGAAAGTTCAGGCACGCGGACAGGAGCCGGTTCTCCAGGCCGACGAAGTCATCGCGCGTTATAGCTTGATGGATATCATCGGCGGCAAAATTAACGTCGATGAAGCCACGCTGGTCTCGCCGACGATTAAAGTCATCAAGAATGCCGATGGGTCGAGCAATATCGATGCGTTCACAAAGAAAAGTGAGAAACCAACTCAGCCCGAATTCAAATCGCAGGGCAAACCTGCCAAAGAGGAAAAGCCTCCCCAGATCAACATCAAGAATGTCTCGTTGAAGAATGGGACAATCCAACAAATCACCGCCGATAAGAACGGTTCGCGTCAGGTTGTCGAGCTTTCGAACGTAAATGTTAAAATTGACCAATTAAAAAATGGCGCGACGGGAAATCTTTCTTTGGCTTCCGATATTCGCGTTGAAGCGACGGATACCAACAAGCAAACGAGTTCATTGCAGGGAAAAGTAGGAGGCGGTTTCGATTACGCACTCGAACAGAATCTTCTGCCTAAAAATGCCAAGGGCAAAATTACCCTCGATGTCCTCAATGCGACGGGAACGTATGCGGATGTTTCGAAATTAAACGGGGCCATCGATTGCGACATTTCTCCCACCGAGATCAAAGACCTTGCGATCCGATTTTCCAAGCAGGCTAATCAGCTCGGAGCCATTCGCGTGAGCGGGCCGTTTGTTGCCGAAAAGAAAGAAGGCAAATTGAAAGTGGAAGTCTCGCAAATCGACAAACAGGTTTTGAACCTCGTGGGCGGCTCCAAGGGGATGGATTTTGGTGGCACGAAAATCAATTCGCAAAGCGACATCGAAATGACGAAAGGCGGCGAAGCGATCACGGTCGTCGGCCAGCTCCTGGCAAATTCTTTCAGTGTCACGCGCACCAACCAAACGACCCCGGTCATCGACCTGCAGGCCAATTACAGTGTTTCGGTAGATCTGCCGACAAAAGCTGCCATCATCAAAACGTTCACTTTCAACGGAACACAAAACAAACATCCGCTCTTGAGCGCGAAGCTTTCGAAGCCCATGACATTGGATTGGGGTAAAGGCGCTGATGCCGTGGATGAATCCGCGTTCACGCTCGACGTTACGGATCTAGACATTGCCGATTGGAAAGCGTTCGCCGGCGAGGCCGCGCAGGCCGGGCGTGTGAACGCTAGACTCGATGTGCTCTCCAAACGCGCCGGCAAAGACCTCGACAGCACGCTTACTGTTAAGCTCCAGAATTACTCCGGGCAATTCGGCAGCAACAGGATTGATCGCGCTGATATTAGTGTGGGTTCAAAAACACATGTGACCGAGTTCGATCTCGTGAAGATTTCTGAATTGCGTGTCGACGTTGCCCAGGCAGGGCAGGAAGCCGTCGCGATTTCGGCGACGGGCAATTATTCTTTGACGAATAAAACGGGCGACATCCAGGCGACGCTGACCGCCGCGATGCAACAACTCGGTCGTCTGATCGGTCAACCGCAACTCGCGCGTAATGGCCATTTCGACGCGAAGCTGACTGCCGCTGCGAAAGATAAAGGCGATACGCTTGTTCCCGAAATCACAGCCCGTCTCACGGATTTCTCCGGAAATGTTGGCAGCAACCGCATCGAGCGCGCAGGTGCCGACATCGCATTGCGTGCAACGATGAAGAATAACGACACGATCGATATCACTGAATTGCGCGTCAATCTCACGCAGGCCGATCAGCCCGCAGCGACCGTTACCGCCTCCGGTAAATATGGCGTGAAATCGGAGGAAGCCGATCTCAAGGCAGCGGTTGAAGCTGCACTGCCCAAACTCTCGCAGCTCTTGAACAATCCTGAGCTCGCGATCAACAGCGGTGTTTTCAAGTTCAACGGCACCGTCAAACAGAAGTCCTCCGCGCAGACGATTTCTGGCGACGTCTTGCTTGATCATTTTACCGGTCACTACAACAACTATAAATTCAACGATTTTATCGCGACCGTTCAGGCGGACCTCGCGAAGAAACAGGACGCCTTGGAAATTCATAAGCTCAATGGCGATTTGAAAGAAGGTTCAGCCGCCGGCGGCAGTTTTGGTGTGAGTGGCAACATCGACACCAAGAGTATGTCGGGACAGGTTGCGTTGAATTTGAAGAACCTGAACGAGCACACGTTAAGAACGTTCCTTCAACCGTCACTCGGAGAAAAGAAACTCGTGTCAGTGTTGGTCAACGGCACTGCAACCGCACAATTGCAGGGGAGCAATAGTTTCAATACGAAAGCCGACTTTGTTGTAACGAATCTTGTGGTGAAGGATCCGAAGAAGCCGCAGCCAGACTCGCCACTCGCGGTCCAACTTACGGCCGACGCCGGGAAGCAAAACGATGTAATGGAATTGCGTGGTGTTACACTTGCGTTGACGCCGACGGCTCGCGGAAAAAATCAGCTCGTCGTGAAAGGCCTCGTCGACATGTCGAAGACGAATGCGATGAAGGGTAACTTGAATGTCAGCGCTGAATCGATCGACGTCACGCAGTATTACGATTTGTACGCTGGCGGTGCTGAGAAAGAAAAGGCGAAAGCCGAAGGCAAAGCGCCCGCAAACGAACCAGCCGCCAAGCCTGCTCGCGATGAAAACAAAGAGCCGGAACCGATGAATCTTCCGGTGCAGGAGTTCGCGCTCGACATCAACATCGGACAGTTCTACTTGCGCGAAATTGCGATTACCAATTTACAAACTGTCGGAAAAATCGTCGGCAACAAAATCAATCTCAACCCTGTCCATCTTGCGATTAACGGCGCGCCTGTGAAGGCCAACGTTGATCTGGACCTTGGGGTGAAAGGTTATCGCTATGATGTAGGATTTTCTGCGGATCGCATCCCACTCGAGCCGATCGCTAACAGCTTTATTCCAGATAAGCGTGGACAGTATAAAGGGGATATTCTCGCGAACGTTCAGGTAAAAGGTGCGGGCGTGACAGGTGTCAATTTGAAGAAGAACCTCGCGGGACAGGTGAGCTTCAGTTACACGAATGCCGAGATTCAAATTGTTTCGCCGAAGCTCCGCGCCTTCCTCACGCCGATCGCGTTAGTGCTGCGTGTTCAGGACATCTTGAATTCGCCGCTGAATTGGGTCGACTCACAGGTCGATCTCGGCAATGGCCAGATCAATCTTAAGAAGGGTGAAGTCGTGAGTCAGGCATTCAAGGCGGATACCGCGGGTGTGATTCCGATTTACGACGTCCTCACGAATTCTCCGTTGAACAATCTGCCTGTGAACTTTTATTTGAGCCGCGGGCTTGCTCAAAAGGCCAGCCTCGTGCCGGCGAATACTCCCGCCGATGCAACTTACGTGCTTCTGCCTAACTTCGTTAAACTTAAGGGCACTCTCGGTGATCCCAAACCGGATGTGAACAAATTAGCGATCACGGCAATCATTGGTAAATCGGTTGGCGGTTTGGTTGGCGGCAGTGCGGGCCAGATATTGCAGGCGCCTGGTAACATTATCCAAGGTGTCGGCGGAATCCTCGGCGGACAGCCGGCGAATACCAATACGACCACCAATACTCCGGCCGCGACGAACAAACCTGCGCCATCCGGTGCCGTCAATGAGCTCATCAAAGAAGGCATCAACATCTTCAAAAAGAAGAAGTAAGTGCGCCGGTTGAAAGTTAATGCACCTTTAAACATTCACATCTACATTCGAAAAACACATGGAAGCTGTCCTGGATTTCTTGAGGAACAACAACGAACGTTTCGTTCGTGAGTTGTGTGATTACGTCCGGTTCCCGAGCGTTTCCGCTCAACCGCAACACCGGGCCGACCTTGTTAAGTGCGCGGAATGGCTCGTCGAACATTGCCGTTCGATTGGGCTCGAAGCGACATTGCATCCGACTGCTGGGCATCCAGTGGTTGTCGCGAAAACGCCGCGCACGGGAAAGAAGAAGCCGCATTTCATGGTTTATGGGCATTACGATGTGCAGCCGCCGGAACCGCTCGAATTATGGAAGACGGCGCCCTTTGAGCCGCGCATTGAAGGCACGTCCTTGTTCGCCCGCGGTTCCAGCGATAACAAGGGACAGAATCTCGCGCACTTAAAAGCTGTTGAAGGTTTTCTCAAGACGGGAACGGAGCTGCCGTGCGACCTCACATTCGTGATTGAGGGTGAAGAAGAAGTCGGCAGCAAACATCTCGCCGAGTTCTTGCAGGCGCACAAAGACGAACTGGATGTTGAAAGCGTTATCGTTTCCGACACTGGAATGCCGAGTAAGAAATTTCCTGCGCTGACGTATGCCTTGCGCGGAATTCTCGCGGTGGAAGTCCGAATCGATGGGCCATCGCGCGATCTGCATTCCGGCATTTACGGTGGCACCGTTGATAATCCTGCCATGGCGCTTTGCCAAATCCTCGCCCAGTTGCGTGACAAGAAAGGTCGTATCGCGATTCCAGGATTCTACGACGATGTCGAAAAACTTTCTGCCTACGAACGAAAGCAGTTCAAACGCATTCCGATGAGCGAGAAGGAATATCGCAAGTTTCTTGGTGTTCCGAAGTTGTTCGGCGAAAAAGGATTTACGCCGTTCGAACAACGCGCCGCTCGGCCTACGATTGAGATCAATGGTTTAACCAGCGGTTACCAAGGGGAGGGGAGTAAGACGATTGTTCCTGCGTGGGCGCGTGCGAAGCTGACGTTCCGTCTAGTCCCGAATCAAAACCCGACAAAGGTTCGCGCCGCGGTAATCAAGCAATTGAAGAAGCTCTGTCCGCCGACCGTGAAGATGACGATTACGGCCGGACACGGTGGTGAACCGTACATCGTGTCGCCGACGAGCCCGCTTGCGCAGGCTGCGTTAAGGACGTTGGAGCAGGCGTTCGAATGTGAACCGATTTTGATGCGCGAAGGCGGCTCGATCCCGATCGTTACTCAATTTAAAAAGATTCTTGGTGCCGATACTTTGCTGCTTGGTCTCGCGTTGCCCGACGATAATGCACATTCGCCGAACGAGAAGTTCGATTTGGAATGTTTTGCGAAAGGTATTTTGATGAGTGCGCATCTCTGGCAGGAATTGCCGAAGGCGCTCTAGCGCTCGTTGCAGTTTAGTTGCTGATTTGACCTCACCCCGGCCCTCTCCTTCGCAGGAGAGGGAGAATTATGGTCCGTCGCTTTAGAATTTCGACCGACGGTCTTTGCCGGACGGGCGTTTTAAAAAATCCGGAGAGACGATTGCTGTTCCCTCTCCTGGGAAGGAGAGGGTTAGGGTGAGGTTTTTTCGTTGGTGTTGACGCGCAAATATCCCAAAAACCGTTTTCCTTTTCTGTTCACTTTCATACCCTCGAAATCGATGGGCAACTTCAAGCGGGCGCGACAACTTCGAAAAACGGATACCTGGGCCGAGAGGCTAATGTGGCGGTGGCTGCGTGATCGGCGCTTTAGTGGCTATAAGTTCTACAGACAATTTCCAGTCGGTGATTACTATTTAGATTTTTTCTGTAAGGAAGCGCGATTGTGTGTCGAGATTGATGGATTCCATCACGGTTTTCCGAATCAACAGCAACATGATGCCGTGCGAAGAGCGTATTTGCATTCGTTGGGAATCGAAGAGTTGCGTTTCTGGAATTCAAAATTGCGCCGTGAGGCGCAGAGCATTCGCGATACGATCTTTTTCAAGTTACAGGAGCGATCGGAGCGAACGTTGCCGGATTATACGCGGCCCATCACGGCTGATGCGCTGGCCGGTGAACGCGCCAAAATTACCTCACCCCGGCCCTCTCCTTCCCAGGAGAGGGAGAAACGGAGTCAGTCTTTGTGAAGAATTGTGTTGCGGTCTTTGCCGCGCGGTCGCCGGAACAAATGTTCGCATGTCAGGGTTTTGAGTCGACGATTTAGTTTTGCGACATCGGTCATTTTTCTCGACAGACTTTTGCCGGACGGCCGTTAAGTAACAAAACAAGCTCGCGACTGCTGTTCCCTCTCCTGGGAAGGAGAGATACAGTGTTAAATGTCAAGTTGTGGCGA
>CBHWET010000134.1:0-11639 GCA_966112985.1 uncultured bacterium
GGGAGCCAGACAAGTCGGTGCAACACCCGCAATGACTTTTCGGAGTCTAAAAACCTCGTTGTAAGACGTGCACCAGAATTTTTTGGAGCCAAAATTCCCACCGCAGACGTTGCAATCGACTTTTTAGAGCAAAATAGGCCGCTACAGCGGAGTATTAGCCGGAACGATCCAATTTAAACCACGGATGGACACGGACCAACACGGACAGGAACAAATAATTGAGGCTAACGTTGGATATGGTCGCAATGCTGGCGTTTTTCGTGTTCTCGCTGACCTCATGGTTTAGCTGACCTTTTTTCGAGTGTCATATGTTTGTGCGACTTTCCGCTCTCCACGATTTCGGCAATAACTAGCACGTTCCCAATACTCCCGGATTCTGAGTTGAGCACTCTATCCACGCTCAATGCGGCATCATTTCGAAATCATGGTACGTATGAAAAAGAAACCTTCCCATAGGCAGGACGGAAATAATCGTCCGAAATTCTCTAAGATCGGCCTCCTGCTCATGCTCTCGCTGGTGGCGATTTTGTTTTTTGTCATAACGAATACGCCGGAGGTGCCCGTTGTCGCAAACGGTTCGAAACCAAAAGCAAGTCACCCTTCTACGGCGACCGCATCCGCTCCAGTCGTGCCAACTTTGATTGAACCGGCCCGAGAGCAAGACAAAGACATCGCCGAACTCGTCAGCCGGTACCCGAAATTATTACCGAAGCCGATGGAGCTTAAGCAGAAGGTGCTCGTCACCAGGAAATGGAATAACGGGGCTGATTCGTTTGGCCTGGACAAACCAGCCGACGGTCAGGAAGGCGATGCGATTGCACCGGCATCTGTGTTGTGTGTTAAGGACGCTATTTACGTTTTGGACAACGTTCATAACCGGGTCATGAGCTATGACAAAGAGGGTAATCTTGTTTCGACCGCACAATTGCCTTCCGGAGGTCTGGCCGTTGACCTGGTTTTCAATCCTGCTGACTCGTCGCTTTTCGTCATCGATCAATACCAGGACAAAATTCACATCGTAAAAGGTAATGAGGTAACCACGCTGAATTCAGTTCCTTTGCGCGAAAGCCTGGTCGTGGGAGCGCGATTCGGTTACGACGCTGCGACGGGCACCCTCTGGGCGCAGGATATGGAAAACGGCGGCGAGGTTCCGGTGCTCCGCAATGGAGAGGTTGTGAAGCCTGACGATCGCGACCGACAAATGTTTTCCTCCGCCGCTGCCGTTTCCCAAGGCCAAAGCATTTTGGTCACCCTTAAAAGCGGTGAAGTGCTGAACATTCCCTTCGACACGCGCGTGGCCTGCGTTGAACAAACGGAAACCGATGTGAACGGTGTCATTTGGGTGATGTTCACGCTCGAAGGCGACTATCACATGCGGCGTGTCGCTCGTATCGATCCCGTTCAAAACACGGCCAACGTTGCGGCTCTCGATGTGTGGTTCGCTTACGACGGAATTCGTCACATGTCTTCGCGAGAAAACGGTTTGGTGTTCTTTGTTGGCGCTGAACAGGAAGGGCGCGTCGTGTCGTACGACTACGCGGGCGCCACCCTATGATTCCTGATGCCTGAATTTCATTTCCCAATGCATCGCCCCGACCATCACCACCCAGCACACCGGACTACTGCAAAGAAAACCTATGAAACTAAATGGAATAAAAAGTGGAAAACCGCGGATCCCAATGTTGTTGGTGGTATGGGCGGTATTAATATTGGTGACGCGAACTGTATCTGCCTATCCGGCATACAGCTCGGCCTGGACCAAGAGTCAATGCGACAGCTACTCGTATCACGGCCTCAACGAACGATACGTTTTCGGCGGAGATAAAGGTTGGATTGATAACGGCGCCTGGGATAGCAGCTCAACGGAAGGTGTCGACTGCTCAGCATATACGGCGCGTGTATGGGCGCTGCCCGGTTATATCGGCGAGCATACATTTGGAAGTCATCCGTACAGCACTTACAGTTACTATCCTGGCTCAGTGCCACACACTGTCAGATTGTCCGGTTTCGACAGCATGACCTCGTGGGACTTGTGGGTTTATAACTCTTCGATAACAGGCTGCGGCCCTGGAAATCATACGGGCATCGTTCAGACGAAGTACGCTGATTACATCATCACGCGTGAAGCCCAATGCTCGGCTTGCGGTATCGTCAGGAAAACTCGTTATCAAAGCAGCCTGCAGGACTGGTGCAGCCGATACTATCGCCGCGAACATTGGGGTGGTTCGACGCCTTCCGCACCGAGCAGTTTGAAGGCGACGACAGTAAGCTCGAGCCAGATCAAATTAACGTGGGTGGATAATTCGGGAATCGAAACGGGACAGCGTATCGAATACATTCGCTACGGTATGTCGACATGGGCGTTCCTCGTGAACGTCGGCGCCAACGTCGAGAGTTACACTCACTCCGGCCTTATTTCGGGCACCTTATATAAGTACCGCGTTCGCGCCTACAACGCCGCTGGTTCATCACCGTGGTCGAATACCGCTCAAGCAACCACGAAAGATGTGATTCCTGCTGCTCCGACGTCGTTGACAGCCACCGCTGTTTCGGACGTTCAAATCAATTTGGGTTGGACATGCAGTGCAGGGAATGAAGATGGGTTCAGGATTTATCGTTCCACCGACGGAACAACGTTTGCGCAGATCGCTACTGCCGGCATTAATGCAACGAGCTACGCCAACACGGGACTGACGGGCAATCGCAAATACTATTACAAAGTCTATTCCTATAACACCGCTGGAAATTCGGCGGCTTCCAATACCGCGAGCGATACAACGGCTCCGCAAGCACCGAGTGCATTAGTCGTCAGCACCGTCGCAGGAACGACAAACTGGAACAAACTGAACTTGAGCTGGACGGACAATTCCAGTGCAGAAGCCGGATTTAAAATCGAGCGAGGCACCGCCGCCGCCGGGCCGTTTACTCAAATTGGGACCAATGCTGCGAGCGACGCCACTTACACGGATAGCGGATTGTTGGCGCAAACGACCTATTACTACCGCGTTCGTTCTTATAACGCGAACGGCAACTCGGCTTATTCAGCCGTAGTCGGCAAAGCGACACCAAACGCTCCGCCTGTGTTGAATGCGATCGGCAACAAGACCGTGGCGGCTGGCTCAACATTAGCCTTTACCGCAAGCGCGAGTGATCCGAACAAATCGGTTGTCACGACTACTTTCGCGACCTTCGAAGGAACTGCTGATGGCACAATGGAGCAAATGTTCCGCAAGCCGGCGAACTCGAGTACGACACTCGGATTCATCGACACCGTCGCGACGAATTATTCTATGGTTCGCACGGCCGGTATGCCTGCGGGCGGCGGTGGAACACATGCCGTTAAAGCGGGATGGACATTCAAATCGACTGCGGGGGCGGGATATTGGATGCGGTTTAATACATTCGACGCACCGACTTGGCCAAACCCCACGATCGCTCTCGATCAAATCATTCGGTTTAAGATTTACTCGAGCAAAGCTATCAAGGTCGGTGTTGGCGTTCGTGAAACGAGTACGACCGCCGCCTATGGTCAAAACGGTGGAACGACTGGCGTAATCGAATGGGTCGGTGTAACGAACGTCGTCAGCGGCAATCCGGTTCCTAATCGATTGGTGCCAGCGACGAACTGGACGACGCTCAGCTTTAACATTCCTTTCGAACCACAAGCTGCATTTACCGGCGACGGCAAAGTGCTTCAGACCGGTGCGAAGGGTGTTCTCGAACACATCATCGTGCAAGGCGCGGGCGGCACGGGTGCTTACACGGTCTGGGTCGATGACCTTGCTGTGGTGGCGCAAAACACACTCGCCTATTCACTCGATTCCGGAGCTCCGGCTGGCGCATCGATTGAACGCCGAACCGGTAAGTTCACATGGACGCCGACGCTCGCTCAGGCTGGACTGTGGACGATCACTGTTCGTGTGACTGACCAGGGCGGCGCTCAGGATTGGGAAACGATTAAACTAACTGTTCTTGGCGCGGGGAATAATCCGCCAACGCTCGCGACGATCGGCAGCAAGACGGTCAAGGAAATGACACCGCTGACCTTTACGGCGAGCGCAACTGAGCCGGACGCCGGTCAAACATTAACTTACAGTCTCGATGCGGGCAGTCCTGCGGGCGCGAGTATCAATGCGAGCACTGGTGCTTTCTCCTGGACGCCAACGGAAGCACAGGGGCCGGGCAGTTATCCGATTACGGTACGCGTGACAGACAATGGTTCGCCAAGTTCAAATGACTTCGAAACCATTACGGTCACAGTCAGTGAGGTGAATACCGCGCCAGTTCTCGCGGCGATTGCGAATCAAACACTGAACGAAGGGCAGACGCTGAACATCACAGCATCAGCCACTGATTCCGATGTTCCTGCGAACACAATCACCTACAGTATTGAAGGACCTAGCGGCATTACGATCAACCCGTCGACCGGTGCAATCTCCTGGACAGCACCGGCGGTGGCGGAGACGAGCCAGGTCACGGTCACTGCACGCGATAACGGTAATCCTTCGCTCTACGCAGCGCGGACTTTCACCATAACCGTCAACGATCAAAATGACGCACCAACGTTATTGGTGTCACCGAAGAATGATTACAACATGATCGCCGCGTTCGACGAATGCGACGAAGACGGCCCGGAAGGTCACAACAACGCGAGCATGTTCCGCGTTCCTTATTTCTCAGCGACGACGACCAACTTCCTCGACAGCACGTCGTGGGCGCTGCTGACGAATGACTTCCCGCGCGATGAAATCAATTCAAGCCAGCAGGCGCTTTATGTGAACTTCCGGTTCCTGAGCGGCGCGGTAAATCCGTGGCTGCGCTTGAGCACGTTCACGGCGGACTTCTGGACGAATACACATACGTATCCGAATCCAACGATTGATCTCGGCCAACACGTTCGATTCAAGGTTTGGACCGATAAGCAAATCAAACTGGCTCTCGGCGTGCGTGAAACCGCGACGACAGTGCCGATTGGTTTCAACGGTGGCACCAACGGTCCATTGGAATGGATCGGAGCAACTGCCAGCGGCAGCACTCCTGTTCCTTCACGCGTCATCACACCGGGTTCATGGGTGGAAGTGGACTTTGACCTTCCGAATGAAGTCATCACCGCATTTCCAAGTTCCGGAAACGGAGTGCTGGCGACTGGTAAAGGTGTCCTCGAGCACCTGGTCATTGTTCCGGATGCAGGTAATACGAATTACACGATGTATCTCGATGACTTCCAGGTCGTGAGCGTGAAGACCACAAACTACGTCACGATCGATACTGGCGACACGTTGCAATTCCTTCTCGACGCAACCGATCCTGATCTTCCGGAGCAGGATCTGACGTTTACAATGAGCGGCGCACCCACTAACGCGACGCTGGATGGCGCTGAGTTCACCTGGACGCCGGATGCTTCTCAAAGCGGCACCACGAACGTGGTTACGTTCACGGTGACTGACAACGGTGTGCCACCGATGAGCTCGAGCCAGAACGTTACGATTGTGGTGAACAAAGTGAACACGGCGCCTCGAGTTGCGCACGACGAAAACATTTTCATCGAAGACAATTCTGGTGCGCCAATCACATTGGATATTGCTGCAGAAGACGATGATCTGCCTGCGCAGACGCTCACGTTCAGTATCGCGGCAGGTCCGGCAGGTGCGACGATCAATCCGACAACGGGTACGTTCAGTTGGACACCGCCGGTGGGCACAAGCACAAATCCGGTGACGATCCGTGTCACTGATAACGGTACGCCTCCGCTATGGGGCGATCAGACGGTGTGGATCCGAATTGTTCCGACGAATAATCCGCCGGTGTTGAGTCTCGGCACTGCTCGCGCGACGGAACCAGTCGTCACATACGAAACGTTCACGAACAACACACCAAATGAACAAGTGATGTTCAAGAAGCCGGGTAATTCATCCACGACCACAAACTTCATGGATCTCGCGGCGACGAATTACACGACGATCGTAACGTCGTTCCCTGCGGGCAATGCCAGGGCAGGCGCAAAAGTTCTCAAAGCAGGATGGACGTTCAAAACGGGTCAGGCGAATTACTGGGTGCGCCTGACAACAGCAAACACCACGTTCCTGCCAAACACGGTGATCAACGCGAGCGCTCGATTGAAGTTCGATATCTACTCGGACAAACAATTGAAAGTAGCACTCGGTATTCGTGAAACAGGAACGACGGCGGAAAATGGTGCGAACGGTGGAACTACCGGCGCCATCGAATTCGTCGGCGCTTCCGGCAAGCAAACAAACGGCGCACCGATTCCGACGCGCACCGTCAATGCGAATACATGGACGACATTGGAGTTTGATCTTCCGAATGAACCAAAGCAGGCGTTCACAGGAGACGGAATTCTCAATGGCGGCCAACAGGTTCTCGAACACATCGCGTTGGTCGGCACAGCGACGGGCGCTCACACGATCCATCTCGATAACTTCGAAGTGGTGACGACGGCTGTCTTGCCGGCGACGGTGACGGTAAAAGCGAACAGCACGTTGACGTTCACGGCGACGGCCAGCGATCCTAATCCGGGCAGCGGTATTACGTATGATCTGGATGCGGACTTTGCGGATGCGCATCCGGCAGCGACGTTCAACGAAACGAACGGCGTCTTTAACTGGGTGCCATCCGCGGCCGAGGCGAACACGACGAATGCCATTACGATCACTGCTTCAGACAATCCAACAAACGGTGGTATCTCGAAGAGTGATGCGAAGTCGTTCAGCATCGTGGTAAAGAGCGACACGCTCGCGGCGCAATCGGCTGACTCGCAGTCCTTCATTGCCGGCGGGGACACGCAGACAATCGTCTGGGATTCGGTCGCCGGGAAAACGTACACCATTCAAGTTCGCGCAGTTGGAGCGGAAGAATGGGCGAACGCCGGGGAGGTGACCGCTACCGGTTCTGTAAGCTCTGTGTCGGTGACGAACGACGGTAAAGATTCAAATTACCGTGTCATTGAGGCATCGGCTGGTGCCGAACAGTAATCATTAAGGAATTAGAAGTTCACGCGGGCTCGAGAGACATCTCGGGCCCGCTTTTTTACGCGTGACGGGCGGGGAAGGGGAAAGTCGACGCCCGCTTGGCCTCCTTTGGGAAATAAAAAACCCAGCCCGCACTCATCCTTGCGCAGGCTGGGTAGAAAATAGAACCGAAGACTTTACTGGGCGACGTTAACGCTGAGGTCCTTCCAGTTATCCATGCGATCGCTGTAGAGAGACTCGCCGTCGTTCGCGAGGAAGACACGGCCTTCGATGCGATACGCGCCCTGGTCGAGTTTATCACCCGGATCACTGACCACTTCGACCGTCTGTCCGGGAGCAATCTGCGGAACGGTGCCGCTGCCTAACTTCTTACCTCCGCCATCATAGACAAATTCGTAAGTGACATCTTTCAAAGTCTCTTTGCTAAGATTCTTCACTTTCATGACCGCCTTCCAGTTCTTGTGTGCAACCGGTTTTGTCGGAACCGAAGAAATACTGACGACCGCGATCTTGTTGCCCGGCGACGTTGAGGGTTTGAGGCTTGGATCGTAGGCGATAGATGGTCCGGTTTCGCAGCCGGTGAATGCAGTGACAACTGCGGCGGCGACGAGGGCTAAGAGAAGGTTTGGTTTCATATAACTCCGTTTTTGTTTTGACTGGGCATTTTTAGCCTAGGTTTTTGGTCCTAAGTTGTCAAACCAAGTGTCGTACAGTTTAGGCCGCGCCGGAATCAGGGTTCTTACTTGCCACTTGTCACAAAAAACCTCGGGACTTAGTCTCCGCCGCATGGATTCCAGTGCGCCACGCAAACTTTCCCTCATCGACTGGTTAATCATCTTTGTTGCGATCATCGGCTTTGCCTTCGACATCTACGAGTTACTGATGTTGCCGCTCATCGTCGGCCCGTCGCTGGCAGAATTGATTGGAGCGGCTCCCGGTTCGGAGTTGTTCAACGCGTGGGTTGGTAAACTATTTTATATCCCCGCGTTCGCCGGTGGCATCTTTGGTTTACTGGGCGGATATCTGACAGATCGATTCGGGCGTCGTCGCGTGCTGACGTGGAGTATTTTGATCTATGCCTTCTCAGCGTTCGCCGCCGGTTATTCTACATCTGTCGGAATGTTGTTGTTCTTCCGATGCCTTGTGTTCATCGGAGTCTGCGTCGAATTCGTGGCAGCGGTCGCATGGCTTGCCGAATTATTTCCGAATCCGCACCAACGCGAAAAGGTGCTCGGTTACACGCAGGCTTTCTCATCGATTGGCGGATTTGTCGTTGCGATGGTCAACGGATATTGCGTACAGCACGCCGGAGACTTTCCGGCCATCCACCTTCCGGAATGGCTGAATGTATTTGGGGGTGCCGTGAAAGATCCGCATGCCGCCTGGCGATATACGTTGATGTCAGGATTGATTCCGGCGATTCCACTGATTGTCATTCGACCTTTCCTGCCTGAGTCACCGATCTGGGCGGAGAAAAAAGCGGCAGGGACGTTGAAACGTCCGAGTATCGCTGAATTGTTCGCGCCGGAGTTGCGACGCACGACTTTGGTAACGACTTTGATCTTCGCCTGTTCTTATGGCGCTGCGTTTGGGGCGGTCCAACAGTTACCACGCATCGTTCCCGGTCTCGCGGAAGTGAAAGCCGAAGCAAAAGCGGCCGCTGAAAAGGCAACAGAAGGAAAACCTGAAGCTGAGAAGGCCAAGATCACAAAACAGGTGACGGGTAAAACAGGGCAGGCGATCGCGGCAAACGTTACCAAGGTTCAGGAAATTGGCGGCCTTGTCGGGCGTGTCGCTCTTGCTGTGCTTGCTCTTTATATCGTCAGCCGACGAAAGCTTCTTCGCATTTTCCAGGTTCCCGGTCTGATCGTGATGCCAATCGTTTTTGCGTACTGTGCAACGACAAGTCTCAGCTCGCTAAAGATCGGCATCTTTATCGCGGGATTCCTGACGGTTGCCCAGTTTAGTTTCTGGGGCAATTACCTTCCTCGCGTGTTCCCGTTGCATCTTCGAGGGACCGGAGAAAGTTTTGCGGCGAATATTGGTGGCCGTCTGATTGGAACTTCGTTCGCGTGGGTCACCGCGACTTTAGCCACCACCGCCGATCCAGCGCAGGCAGCGACGAAGTTGGCTTACACGGCCGCCGCTGTTGGGTTTGGTGTTTATCTCGTTGGCTTCATCGCTTCGTTCTGGCTTCCGGAACCTGCGGCGACAGTGGACAAATGAGCGGTGGAAATTACGACTAGTTCGCTTGTTGATCGGGATCCCACACCCAATCTTTCGTCGTATCGCCGGCGTCATCCGTTTCGTCGAGACCAACGCCGTATAAAAGAAATGTGTTGGCCGAAGTGCGCCGGTAGCTCAACAACTTCCCATTGATGACATCGTGCGGCAGTTTCGGAATGTAAGCGGGAACAAGTTCGGAAAGCTCAACAGGATAATTGCCTTTCGCACGATGAAACCGCTCCAGCACACACGCGAGCATGGCTTCGTCTGCCAGCGTTTGGTTCTTCGCCGCACTCTCGCCGGCCTTGGTGAAATTGGGTGCTGCGATGGCTGCAAGAAGCGTCCCCGGCGTCATGGGCAGACTATTGATTTGTCGGGAGAACTCCTTCGATTGCATTAAATCCAGCCGTTCATTCTGACCATCAATAACGAGCGCGCCTGCCATCATCAACTGCATATAATTGAGATAATTCTTCTCGCGGTTGAGGGAGAAAACAAATCGCGCCCCTATTGCCTCGACATAGTCTTTCACTGCGGCCCAGCTCAGTTCCTGCCGCGGCTTTTGGAGAGAAAGGTCATTAATCGGCCGTGTCTTTAACATTTCCAGAACGGCCACTCCTTCAGCCCTCAACGACAGCGCGAGTGGAGGCAAACAGCGCGCCCGGGCAAGAAATACTTCAATGTGTTTTAGCTGATCATCCGTCCACCCATGATTCTCCAGACCAAATCGTACCGTATCGACGTACAGACCAACAATCGCCACACGAATCATCGTACTGACCAACATTGATTCAGGTTCGAGAACGTCGATCAATCGTTGCATGCCGGCTAAATACTGAAACGCCTTCTCTGCATTGCCTTTGACGAGATGCGCCTGGGCTAGTGTCGAGAAGGCCTGGGCTGTCGATCGGAAGTTCACGTAATTCGGCATATCCATGTCGAACGGTTTGCTGTAATCGGTAAGCAACCGTGACTTTGGTCGAGCAGAGGCTTGCGCGAACAGCTTCAGTAGTTCTGCGTTGTTCTTCTCCCATTCCAAAAGAACGGATATTGGGTACGACTTGCCATTTGGACTTTTAATGATGGCATCGCTCGTTTCGCCGACGCTCCAATTTCCTTCCGGCAGCGTCCATGAAAAACGGGAATCGGGAGGCGACGGTGACGTGCTATTTCGTCTGGAGTAAGCTAGTTTTTGGAAAAGCTTTTGCATCTCCGGTGCCGCATAGAAGTTCTCAGCATCGGGCACTGCGGGAGGAATGTAGTAAGCCCAATCGAGATGTTCACCGCGGGCGGCCAATTCGTCGCGATAAGTTTCCCATTCACTTCGTCCGCGAGCTTTCTTTACCAGCAACGTCAGGCCAACGCCCACGACCAAAATCACAACGATCCAGATCCACAGCCGACGTTTGTGTTTTGTTTCCGCAGCGCGCATCGAATCCGAAGCGGCAGAAGAATCCGACATGTTGTTTGCCATGACCGATTTGTTTTTACCACTAATGTTGCGATGTGTCGAACCTCCATCTCGGCTTCATTCAGATTCGACCACTTGGGTGAGGAAGACTGACCGCGGCGTGTAAACGTTTTAGGTGTTTCGGACAAAATTTTCGGGAGCAAAAAAAGTCGTCTACGATTATTTACAGACTTTTGGGGACCGGAGAAACCTGAAATGGACGCGGTACGGACTTTTTCACGCCGGAAAAGTCCGTCAGGAATAATTTACGACCTTCGTAAGAGGTGAACGACCCGTAAATTTGTGGGGAAAGGTTTTTGGGGACCGGAAAGACCTGAAACGGACGCGGTACGGACTTTGTAACGCCGGAAAAGTCTGTCGGGAATAATTTACGACCTTCGTAGGAGCTGAACGACCCGGAAATTTATGTAGAAGTGTTTTTGAGGACTGGAAAAACCTGAAATGGACGCGGTACGGACTTTTTAGCGCCGGAAAAGTTTGTCGGGAATAATTTACAACCTTCGTAGGAGGTGAACGACCCGTAAATTTATGTGGAAGGGTTTTTGAGGACCGGAAAAACCTGAAATGGACGCGGTACGGACTTTTTAGCGCCGGAAAAGTTTGTCGGGAATAATTTACAACCTTCGTAGGAGCCAAAAAACCCATAAATTTTTGCGGGAGGAATTATTGGGAGCTGAAAAATGGCTCATTTCGCCGGACTTTAACGTTTAAAGCCCTTACAGCCGGAAATGCGAGGGGAACGAGCGCAAACGGCTGGGAATGACCGGCTGAGGCGACGCAAGTGGTTGAAGATGGGCCTTTTCTATCTTTTTGGCGGTTCGATTGGCCTGCGAGTCGACCGCTACATAGACAAGAATTTGAGGCTGACGTATTTTAGGGGCGTTATGGCAGCCGTGACCAGACAACCCGTCGAGCGGCCCTGGAATGTGCGACCGGGCCAGAGCAAGCGCTAC
>CBHWET010000135.1:0-11583 GCA_966112985.1 uncultured bacterium
GACGTTGCGCCGGAGGTTTCCGCAGCGCTCGCCTTGGCGCGCTCGACCACACCAAGAAAATAGCTCTCGAGGTTTTGTGTTGGATTGTCGACGCGAATTGTGTCCTCGCCCGTTTCGCGGCGAAGAATCTCCAGCGCTTTCTCGAGCGTCGCTCTCGGCAGAACGGGTGTCGTGATCCGGATTGAATCGGGTTTCACGAGCAGTTCCTGCAACGTCCCCATCGCCTGGATCTTCCCGCCATAATAGATAACGACGCGATCGCAAACGTCTTCAACGTCGCTGAGCAAGTGGCTGCTAAGAATCACGGTCTTGCCACGGCGCGCGAGTGCAAGAATCAGGTCCTTTACCTCCCGGCAACCAATCGGGTCTAAGCCCGCCGTTGGTTCGTCGAGAATAACAAGGTCCGGATCATTGATGAGGGCTTGCGCAAGACCAATGCGGCGCTGCATACCCTTTGAGAATTCGCCTACGACACGCGTCCGCGCCTGATTTAACCCCACCATTTCCATCAACTGCTCAGCACGCTTCTGCCGCTCCGCCGGCGGCAGATCAAAGAGGCTGCCGAAAAATCCGAGTGTCTCGGCGGAATTGAGGTAGCGATACAAATACGATTCCTCGGGAAGATATCCGATGCGGGTTTTCGTCTTAACATCGCGTGGCGATTTTCCAAAAACCTCAATGTGCCCTTTGGTCGGATACAGCAGACCGAGGAGCATCTTAATAGTCGTCGACTTGCCGGAGCCATTCGGTCCGAGCAAACCAAACACTTCACCGCGGCGCACTTCGAAGTCGACATTGTCGACGGCGCGCGCTTTGGGACGGCCCCAAAAGTCTTTGAACACTTTGGTCAGCCCCCGCACCGCAATCACGTTTTCCGCGGTCGTAGCAGTTGCTTGAGAATAATCTGTGACTGTCATTCAAATCACGCTTTCGCGAGGGATGGCACTGCCTGATGTCGATGATCAGCGACGTGTGTGCCGCTGTCGGACTTTGCCTCAACCATCACTGGATTATAGGGTTCAAGATCTTCGCCGGATCGAACCAGCCGAGCGCTGTTGAAGACAACCATCAGCGACCCGACCACGTGCAAAACGGCAGCGGTAATCGGATTGATGAACTTCATCGCTGCCAGAACCAATCCGCCGATAACGAATAAGAGGCCCACGAGGAAATTCTGATTGATCACCGACCGGGTCTGACGCGAGAGCCGGACGAGGAACGGCAACCGGCGCAGATCATTATTCATCAGCGCAATCGTCGCGCTATGAATCGCCACTTCACTTCCCGCAGCTCCCATCGCGATACCAAGGTCACCAGCAGCAAGAGCTGGAGCGTCATTAACGCCGTCACCAACGACGGCAACCCGATAACCTTTTGCTTTCGTTGCGCGGACGAATTCCACCTTGTTCTGTGGAAGACAATCGCCCAAAACTTCTTCACAACCGATTTCCTTCGCAACGCGAGTGGCGACCGGCTGGCGGTCACCAGAAACCATGGCGATGCGGCGCACGCCCGTCTGTTTCAAATCTGCAAGAGATTCCCGCGCTTCGTTACGGGTCTGATCCTGCAAACCAATCCATCCGATGCACTTTCCGTTGCGTCCGATGAAGATGAGGCTGAACCCTTCGGTTTCGTTTAAATCGACGGATTTAACAAAGTCTTCCGTGACACCATTATCTTTCAACCACTGCGCACGTCCGACGAAAATCGTCGCACCATCGACACTCGCTTTGACACCGCGACCCGCCGTCTCAGAAAAATCTTTCGGCTCAGCCAGGGGCACACCAGCTTCTCCCGCCAGCTCGCTTAATGCCTTTGCAGTTGGGTGATTACTATATTTCTCGGCAGAAGCAGCTATTCGGAGCAACTCAGCCGGTTGCGTTTCGCCAAGAGGAGCCAGCCGGCTGACGGCAAGCTTGCCCGTCGTCAGTGTTCCCGTTTTGTCGAACACGAACGCGTTGATCTTTGCCGCGAGTTCGATGTCAGCAACGTTCTTGATCAAAATACCCAAACGCGCCGCGGCTGAAAGTGCAGCAACCATCGCCGTCGGTGTCGCGAGAACGAAAGCACACGGACAAGCGACGATGAAAACAGCAATGACACGGCTGAGATCCTGCGTGAATGCCCAGACCAATGCGCCGATGACGAGCACCAGCGGCGTATAAAAGCCCATGTATTGATCGATGATCCGCATGATCGGCAGTTTTGTTTTTTCAGCCGCGAGGATCAGTTCACGAACCTTGCCGAGAGTGGTATCCTCACCGGCGCGGGTCACTTTTACTTCAAGAACGCCGTTCAGATTCTGCGTTCCTGCGAACACTTCATCACCGGACTTTTTATCGACTGGCAGCGATTCACCAGTGACGTTCGCCTGGTTGATTGAACCCTGCCCGTTCACAATGACGCCGTCGGCCGCAATGTTGTCCCCCGGACGGATACGAATCACATCACCAACCTTCAACTGGCTGGTTGGAATTTCCTCTTCCCCACTACCGACGATGCGCCGGGCTTTGGTCGGTGTCAGTTTAATCAACGATTCAATGGAAGCCCGGGCTCCTTCAGCAGTGCGGGTTTCAATGATCTGTCCCAGCAACATGAAGAACGCAACCACGCCCGCTTCCTGGTAATGACCGGAACCGAACGAGGCCAAAACAGCGAGAGCAACAAGCTCGTTTGTGGTCAGCACGCCCCGGCGCAAATCCTTAATCGCTGTGACAATAATCGGATATCCAAGGATCAGTGCACCGATCATCGCACTAAAACCAGCAATCATGTTGTCGGGAGTCTTCCCAACTTGAACGAACGCAGAGGCATCACGAAGCAACCATTCAACGAGGAATGAGTTGATGATGAACACGAGCCCGATAATCGTTTGCCATAAAGGCACAACGGCATGCTCGTGGTCGTGGTCATGTCCGCAACTGGAGCACGATTTATCGTGAGCATGATCGTGCTCCGATTCTTTACGACTCAGTAATGAAGTAACCTGCATATAACGATCTAACTACTACGGCTTCGTCTGCGTGGTCGGCTTTTCTGGTTCACGGCTTAGCTGCAAACGCAACTCCACCGGTTTGCCATCGGCGCGACTCCGCACATAAAATTTTTCCTGCACATTGGTCATCACGCGCTGAAGCGTGTCGGCTTGCCGTAACTGAGTAAACAACTGCGGATTGCGTTGATACTCCGGCAAAAGATCAGAAAACTGTTTCGCTTCAGCAGCAACATTCTTGACCAGACTGTCGCGATCCGACTGAGCCGCATTCAAACGCGATTCAGCCTCACCGCGCGCCTTGCTCAGTACTTCGTTTTCGTAACTGCGCGCCCTGTTCATGGCATCGTCACGTTTCACACTCGCTTGCAAAACTTCATTGAATTTGGCCTGCAACTGCCGTGGCGGAATTGCCTGCACGTCTATCTGTTCCACAATCACGCCGAGGTGCTGTTCATCAATCAGGTCCGTGAGTCGCTTTGATACGGTTTCACGAAAGGCGGTAGCACGTCGCGTCAGCACATCATCGACCGTAAACCGTGACGACGCAAAGTACAGCGCGTTGTTAAGCGCGTTCGTGACAAATGCGGGACCGTTCGCAAAGTCGAAGTGGAACGCCAGCGGATCAGTAATGCGATAACGGGCGGAAGCCCGCACGTGAATGATGTTTGCGTCAGCTGTCAGCGTGTAACCGTCCACGGCTGGATTCAACGAAGCGCCCGGCGGCGGCTCGGAATGTGCCGCTTCCATCTCGGGAGTCGTTGCGTACCAACCAACGGTCGAACTCGCGATCTGAATTTGCGCCGCCGGCACTTTCTTGATCTCGTCGATCGGAGCCGGAAATGCCCAATGAAAACCAGGGCTGAGTAGCGCCTTTTCCCCTTCTCCGACCGGCTTTCCGAAACGCAGAATGATCGCTCTTTCCTGCGGTCCGACTTGAAAAAAGCCTGAACTGAGAAAAACGATCACAAGGATATATAGCACGATGCGGACAATAACAAAGCTGCTGCGCAGCGCCTCTGACAACGCCTGCGAAACCGTATCCTCAGGAAGTGGCCCCTGCCCCGGTTTCTCTATTTCGTGCTTATGTTCGTGCGCGTCACTCATAAGCAAATCACTTCTTGTTCCCCGGCGCCGCACCGCCTTGTTTTGATCGATCTGCCTTCAGCAAATCGAACGGTGGCGTGTTGTCATCGAGGATGAGCGTCGACTTCTCTTTCAATGTCAGTTCAAGCGCATTGAGTTTCAGGATAAGATTCGCGAGATCCGGATTTTGTTGGAAGACGGCGAATGATTTTGCCGCTTCTGCTTCACCCTGACTGCGAATGCGCGTCGCTTCGGCCTCAGCCTCGGTCAACAGTTTCGCGCTTTCGCGGTCTGCAGCGGACCTGATCTTGATCGCCTGTTCTTCACCTTCAAACTGAATACCCGAAATAACAACCTGCCGTTCATTCTGCATGCGTTCGAAAACGTTTTGCGTCACGCTTTCCGGAAGGCCTAGTTTTTTTATTCCAAGAAATTTGATTTCCAAACCGTAGTTATTTGCCGCAACCCGCTGCTGAACCTTTTGCAAAATCTCGTTTTCGATCTCAGCAAACTTCAATTTCTTCTCGTCCGTAGAAATGAAATCGGCAAATTGATGCTGCCCGACAATTTCATTCTTTGCGCTACGAACAACCGCTTCCAAGGTCTTTTCCGCTTCGCGAATCGTCGTGTCAGAATCCCCTCCACGCGCGAATTTAGGAAAAAAGGAAGCGGGATCGTGAATTCGCCAGCCAACGTAAGTCATGACCATCAGGTTGAAACCATCTACCGTCAGGGTTTCTTCAAACTTGCCGTCAAAGTTTTGGATCTTTTGATCAAGCTTGTGAACTTTCTGGATCGGCCAGGGTAATTTCCAGTGGAGATTCGGGTCGGTGACCGTTCGGCTTGGTTTCCCGAAAGTCGTCACGATGGCGACTTCCGATTTGCGCACCTGAAAGCAGAACAGGAGCGCTAACAGAATCACCAGCAGCACTGCAGCAATCGTAATCGTCAGTGGATTTCGCTTCATAAATTATTTCTTCGCAGCCGGCAACGTCACATCGAGCAGATCAGGCCGGATTTTATCTTCGAGATTCAGATTAATGACATCGGACGTATTCGTCGTCGCAATAACGTACTTACGGGCACCAGCACTCGCGCGCGCCATCGTTCGAAGATAAGCACGCTGCCAATAAACGGATGGCGACGCACTGTAAGCAGGTACTTGATTGGTGAACGAAGCAGCACGCGCCAAAGCACTGGCAGACAGACGCTCCCGTTGAGCCTCTGCGTCGCGAAGTCGACGGAACGATTCAGCGCTGGCGAGTGAATTGGTCTGGGCGCGATATGCTTTCGCACCGAGGATTTTCGCTTCACGTGTCTGCCGGGCGCCAACGACCTTCTCGTAAGATCCCGCCACCGCAACAGGTGGATGAATATCTTCCAGCCCAACAAAAACAATTTTTGCACCGAGATCGCGGTCGTCAGCAGCTTTCTGAATGCGCTCTTGCAAGGCAGTCGCGGCAGCGGCCCGGCCGCGTGACATAATGTCATTTAAATCCACACTGACCAGGTAATGAACGACTTCCCGCGTAGCGACTTTCTGGAGCAACTCGTCAGGAGCTTCGTTGTTATAGGCCCAGCTTGTAAGATTCGTGATTTGGAATTGAACAGGAATACCGACGGAAAGCAGATTGACGGGAGGACTCTTTTTATCGGAATTCGTCGAGACCGTCGTCACGTCATGGCTTGCTACGATGAGGTTTTCTTCTTTCTCGTGAGCAACGCTCCAGACGACTGTGTTTTCCTCATGCTCGCCTTCTTCGGGGACGACGCCAATGACGAAACTTTGAATCTGCTCAGTGCGATAACGGTACACTTTGTCGATTGGCCACGGCAATTTGACATAGACCCCAGGACTCAAAACCTCCTTGCCCGGGACTGGCCGCCCAAAACGTTCCAGCAGCGCCTGCTCTCCCGTTTCGATAAATACAAACATCGTGGAAAGAAACAGGATGGCGATCTGCGCGAGGACAATGGCCGAAGCCCATTTTTCGAGAAATTTATAGAACCACGTTTCAGAAACCTTGAAACCAAATTGATAATCCAACGCGTGCGCCGCCGTTTTAAAGATACCTTCCGGTTGCCCCAGCAGACCGACGAGTCGGCTTTCATAAAGCACACGCGGTGCTTTGCCCTTCACACGCGGACGGTAGAGTTCGAAAATCAACCCGATGAACGTCTCAACAGCGATCAAGGCAAGGATTGCCGCAAAAATTCGAGCGACAAACAAATCTGCGCGAGGGAGATTTGCCCAGACAGTAAGTCCAATCGTAGCCGCGAGAACGAGGCTGACGTAAGCGACCAGCAACAGGTAACCAGAAGCGGCACGAAGAAGGCGTTGGTTCTCGAGACGCGCAATTCCCGAGCAGTACTTGCCGACCAGAAAAAAAATGAGAAAGAGGAGCCCGTATAGCGAAGCGCCCACCAATGTGCGGGTTTCAACCAGGGGAGCAGGATTTTTCTCAAGAACTTTCCATTCCCAGATGACAGCCGCAATCTGCGTGAGAAACAAAAGGATTGTGAAAACCGGAACGAAAAACTTCTCGAACTGTTCGCGGGAGCGCTGTGCGGGAAAAGTTTCAGCATCCTGGCTAAACAACGCACTGCTGCCCTTCGACTTGTTCAGCTCATCAAATTCTAATTTTTCAAGTCGTTCGCGGTCTTCGAGGCGTAATTGGAAATAACTGACCAGCGCTATCAAGAAACCAACCCCGATAACGACGCTCCCCATCCATCCAGCGATAGAATTAACATATCGCGCCACAAGGACGGCAACGATGCCGCCGAGCAGCAACAACGCCGAACTGATCAAAGTGACTTTTGTGTGATTGCGGTCCATTTTTTAGGTTAATTCGCGGTCTTGAAATAGAAACAGCCCAAGTGCAAGCGTCGCTCCGATATAACTGACAACGTAGAGAAAAGCCTTGCTGACGTACGTCCAGGGGAACTGTTTTCCAGTCTCCAAAAGATCGGCCGCCCAGAATTGCTGCCAGTTTGGAATTAAAGCATAGAGCGTAGACGCCCAAAAAGGACCGCCGTCGATTTTTCCCCCTGCTCTCTGATAGAAGTAGTCACTCATCAGCCCAACGAGGAATAACGTCGAACAAATTGCCAATGTTGGGAGCATGTCAAACCGCGTGGAGCAGGCCATGGCCAACGCAGCAAGAATCCACAACGCAAACAGGATCAGAATCGATGCCGGCACGAGCCGCCAGTCGACGCCGGTGTTACTGTCGATCCACGTTGTTTCTTTTTTAATAAGAACAATAAAGACAAAGCCAATTGTCAGCGTGACGACAACGCTCATCACGGCATCCGCCATAAACGGACGGCGCAGGAAAAAGTTCGTAAATCCAGCGACAGCATAACCGGCCACAATTGCGGCGGCATAAATCCCCAAAGCCTGCATATCCACGTGCCCATACGCGTCGAACGCCATACGCGAAGCAAATAGCGCTGCGAGCATATTAAAGTAGGTAAGAACAGTGAGCGCCGCCGCCAACCCTGCATATTTGGCTAAAAGGAATTGCGCCCGACCAATAGGTTTCGCCAAAACAGCAAGGGCTGTCCCCGTGCGGATCTCGCGAGCGACCGCAGCGGACGCCGTGAGAACGGCGCCGAATAATCCCGTAAGAAACATGACGGCCAGGACGCTGTTCTTAACGAGTTTCGGTTCATCACCAAAGCCGAAATAATTTATGCAGGAAAGAAACACTTCAAAGGTCGCGGAAGCGGTCATCAGCAGCAGAAAGATCGGCTGCCGGACCAATTCCATGAACGTGTTCTTCGCGATTGTTAAAAACTGTCGCATCTATTTGTGCTTATGCCCCTAAACGCTCACAAGGGAAAAGCCCAATGTGGCGAATAAGTTACGGACGAACGCTACGATTGCAACCGTTTATCCTCGTCCGTTGCGATTTCTGACAAAGGTGACTCAAAGACATTCAATTTGTGCAGTGGGCGTTTAACGGCACAGGAGCGATCATTTCCAATCGGCCGCTCTTATCTGAATAATTTCTATCGTTGTCATTTGGGCAGGTTGCGTCTACAACCACGCCATTCAACAAAACCTATGAAAACCCTTTTCGTGTTGTCGATTTCTGCGGCCATTACATGCGCCGCGATTGTTGTTAGTGCCGCAGATCCGGCGGAAGCTGTCACTGAAAAGCCCGACAAGAATGGCTGGAGCAAATTGTTCGATGGCAAAACCCTTAGTGGATGGAAGGCCATAGACAACCCGAATGCCTGGCGAGTTGAGAACGGCGTTGTCATTGGTGATGGAGACCGCAGTCATTTGTTCAGCCCTGGCACCTACACAAATCTGGAGTTCAAAGCCGAAGTGAACCTGAATCACAGCGGCAACAGCGGTATGTACTTCCGCGTAAAAATGGAACCAGGTTGGCCCTCGGGGTATGAAGCGCAGGTTGAAAACACCAGCCCCGATCCACAACGAACCGGCAGCTTATACAACTTTCACAAAGTCGGAGAACAACTCGTCCAGGACGATACCTGGTGGACCGAACATATCATCGCGATCGGCAACCGTATCATCATTAAGATTAACGATAAGATCGTGACTGATTTCGTGGACGAAAAGAATACGTATAAAAGTGGTCATCTGGCATTCCAGCAGCACAACGTCGGGAGCGTGGTCCAATATCGGAATGTGATGGCAAAACGTTTGCCGGCTGACGAAGCGAAGGCATTGGCCGAAGCTAAAAAAGACATGCCGGATATCGCAACGAAGTAACTTCTCGTTTGTTTAAGAACGCGGCTTTCCGGCTCGGAAAGCCGCGTTTTTCTTTGCAAAGACTTCTTTAGCACGCCTTTTACTTCATTGGCGGCATTGTGTTCGCTTCCGGCGTCACTTTCGAAATATTTGGCGTCACATCCGCATTTACGTTCCGCACTGCCCAATTTATACCTCCGCTTAGGACGGACTGAAAAACGGGATTGGTCCAGATGTCTTCGCGATGGCCCATGGATGTATAGAAGACGCGTCCCTTCCCCTGCATGCGAGCCCATGTTTCAGGATAATTGGGCCGTTTATACATCGGGTCGTGCATTTTCGTCGCGTCCTGCACGAGGATGACGTGCGAGTCCGATGGAAACTCTTTCAATGAATACCACTCCTCGACCGGCGCAAAGTCCGTTGGAAAATTTGCGCAGCCGGGAAACTTCGGATCGGCGCAAATCAAATGTCCCGGTTGCTGCGAGCCGTGTTTGATGAATTCTGCTCCGAGCATCTTTACATATGGGTCAGCTTTTGCGCCGCTGAGTTGATATCGTTCAGGTCCATGGTCTTTGCCGCCCGGCGAATGGAAGGTGTCACTGGAGCTATGCACACCAACAAACCCCTTTCCTTTTGCAATTGCCTTGAGGAAGGCTTCCTTCCCATCTGCAGTCATCGCCGGATTGCGATCATTCCCCTCTTCGGTCAAATCGCCCGTTGTGTAGAAAAAGAACGCATCATACTGCGCAATCTTTTCCGGCGTGAAGACCCTGCCGTCTTTCGCATACGTAAAGTCGAATTCGAAATTATTGGTCGCGGCGATCTTCTGCAGAACCTCTTCGACGAAGGCTGGTTTACCACCAACACGTTTGATGGCCGAATGCTCGAATCCAGAAGACTTCGAGAAGAATAGAATTTTCTTCCTACCGGAAGTGCTGCTCGCCCCGTCGACGCTATGTAACGCGGTGCAACCAGACACGAACAAGGCAAGGAGAGCGGAACCGAAAGCAGCTAAAATGCGTAAGTGACTGTTCATTCCGCGAGACTAAACGATTGCGACATTCCGCCAAGTGAAAGTTGAAACTGCCGCGGTCACAATCCACTTTCATCACAATAAAATCACCCGTATGGTCGAACCGGTGTCCAAATCGCGAATTCGAAGATACACCCTGCTTCTGCTACTCACCCTTGTAGTGGTGGCAAGTGTGTTGACGGAACTGCTGGTTCGCAAAAACTCAGAGATTTCAACCGCGCAGCAATTATCCGAACCTCTCGAAAGATCAGAGACGCTCGTCTCAAATCGCAAATCAGCACCGCGCACAAAATGGGACTTGATGGACCATGGACCTTTTTTCTGCAGCAGCCTTGGCGGCGCGAAAAATCCGGTACTCAAGGGCGTCTCGATCCGACTCGGCTCAACGAATGAAGGCGCTCTCTGCTTTGACACCGAACTCTTGCGAGTGCGCGCGGCGTGGACTGGGAATTTTTTGCGCTTCAGTCGATTTCGCGAAGGACTCAATGACGAGCCACAAATCGCGGGCAGGATTGCTTTCCAAACATTGGCCAGGCCCGGCTGGGCAATAAATCAACAGTATGGAGGTCGTGCACAGTTCAAAGGCATGCCGTATGGCGCCTTGCCCAAAACGATCGGCCACTTTAACGGAATTTACACCCACGGTCATCGCACCATTCTTTCTTATTCCGTGGGGGGGCGCTCTGTTTTGGAGATGCCGGAATTTGTGCAATCAAACGGCATCCCAATCTTTGCACGTAGCATTCAAATCGATTCGGGCCATGAACCTCTGACGCTTGAACTTTGTGATACCGTCAACGCTCAAACGCTCTTCGTGCAAGGGTTGCCGGTCCTGATGGACAAATTTGGCTCCAATCAAACCTTTACGGTGGCGAAAATTCTGGGAGCGCCTGAGGGCTACAAATGGGAAGTGCAACACGGCGCTATTCAATTGCAACTGCCGACGCTTAAGCAGCCAGCCAATTTCACGGTGTTCATCGTTTCCGGAGATAAAAAGAATCTCCTTCCAACCATTACGGCCCTGCCTTCGACGCATGACCCAATCGACCTGGAAAGCCTTTGCCACGGCGGTCCCGCTTTGTGGACAAATGACGTCATCACGCAAAGCAAGCCAGGAATGCAAAAAGGTGCGTATCAAGTCGACGAGCTTACCTTGCCGGACGAAAACCCATGGCGCTCGTGGATACGCCCATCAGGGCTGGACTTTTTTAGCGATGGCCGGGCTGCTCTGTGTTCCCTCAGCGGTGATATCTGGGTGATGTCGCACGGCAATGCGAGGAATGAATTGCATTGGCGGCGATACGCAACGGGCCTGTTTCAGCCCCTCGGATTGAAAATTGTTCGAGATCAGATTTATGTCACCTGTCGCGATGCTTTGGTTCGACTGCACGACCTAAATCACGATGGCGAGGCCGACTTCTACGAAAGTTTTAACTCCGACATTGCGACGGGCCGACACTTTCACGAGTTCTGTCTCGATCTGCAGACGGACTCTCAAGGGAGTTTCTATACGTTCAAAGGAAGCAATCTCAACGCACCAACGACTCCTTATCATGGGACCCTGCTAAAGATCTCCGCCGACGGATCAACCATTGACGTCGTAGCCCGCGGTTTCCGTGCTCCGAACGGTTTATGTATCACTCCGGAAGACGAAATGTTTGCGACGGATAACGAAGGAGAATGGATGCCCGCATGCAAACTGAACCGCATCGAACGGAACAAATTCTATGGTTTCGTGGA
>CBHWET010000136.1:0-11418 GCA_966112985.1 uncultured bacterium
ACGATGGTGAAGAATGAGACCGTCGCCTAACGATTTGGTGCAGCCAATGCCGGGAGCGGTTCTCGGTCCACGGTGCGATTTACGTCGCGTGGCCTAGCATCGTCGAGCCAAAATATCTGGCTGCTGACTAGGGAATCTAACCATTCCAATTTTTTCTTCATGAATTCTTAAGGTTCGTCTGGATACATTCAGTCCAGTCTGTAGGCTCCCGCGTTCAGCTATTTATGCAAAACCTGTTCCTTTTTGCTCGCTTGAAAGTCGCGAGCGTTTTCATTTTCGCGCTTTTAACCATAAGATTGTGCGCAGCCGTTCCCGGCATCATCACTTACCAGGGACGACTGAATGTCAGTGGAACGACGTATTCGGGCACAGGCTATTTTAAATTTGTCTTCGTGGACGTCACCGGCACCCAAACCTACTGGAGCCATGACGATAGCTCAGTTGCTGGGAGCGAACCGGTTTCCGCCATTTCGCTCACGGTGACGAACGGTTTATTTACGGCCAATATCGGTGATACGACTGTGTCGAACATGACGGAGTCGATTTCGTCCTCGGTTTTCAACAACAGCGCTGTGTATCTGAAGCTTTGGGTCAGCACGAATGGAACAACGTTTCAGGCCCTTTCACCGACAACCCGAATCACCGCCAACGGCTACGCCTTGGTTGCGGCACGTGCAGAGTCCGTTGCTGATGGATCGATTACAGGCGCATCCCTTGCTTCGAACATAAACTTGAATAGCACCGGGACCATTGCGGCCGGTTCGTTCAGCGGCAATGGCAGTTCTTTGACCAACATCGGGACGTCGAGCCTGAGTTCGGCATTACTGGCGAGTACATTTTGGCGGCTCAATGGAAATTCGGGAACGACACCTGGGACACATTTCATCGGGACCACGGATGATCAGGCCCTCGAGTTCAAAGTAAATAGTCAACGCGGTTTGCGTCTCGAGCCTTCGCCTTATGCCGTAAACGTCATCGGTGGTTGGAAATCCAACAGCATTTCCGCGGGTTCTACTGGGGCCACCATAGCTGGCGGCGGCGATGGCGAAAATGGTCCGAATACGATTGGAACAGGAGCGGGTTACGCGACGATTTCTGGTGGAACCGCGAACACCAATAAGGGCGTAGGAGCGGTCCTTGGCGGCGGGGTGGGCAATACGGTGAGCGGGGCGGTCGCCGTGGTGAACGGAGGCAATGAGAATTGGGGCTCCGGTGCTGTCGCAACGATAGGTGGAGGTTACCGCAATACGAATACCGCTACTGCTGGTTTCATTGGCGGCGGGGAACACAATCTAGCTTACGGTCCTTATTCAACGATCGTAGGTGGCTCCTACAATACTGCTTATGCCAGCGCGACTAACGCGACGATTGGAGGCGGAACATTGAATTGGGTGATGGGGAATTACACAACCGTTGCCGGCGGTTACGGAAACATAGGGCAGTCAAATTATTCAGCGATCGCCGGTGGCTACGGCAATGTTAGCACTGGCGATTTCAGCAGCGTCGGTGGCGGCTATGGCAATGTCAGTAGTGGTCGATACAGCCATGTCGGTAATGGTTATGGCAACGTTGCCAACGGCAACTATGGAGTCGTTGGCGGTGGGTATGCTAATATAGCCCACACTACTAACAGCACCGTTGGTGGTGGTTTTGGCAACATTGCGGGCGGCATTTCTTCTACGGTGCCGGGTGGAGAAAACAATTACGCCACCGGTAACTATAGTTTCGCCGCAGGCAATAATGCCAGTGCGGCACATACCGGCGCTTTTGTCTGGGCCGATTCGCAAAACGCCGAGTTTTCTTCCTCGGCCAGCAATCAGTTCCTCATTCGCGCCTCAGGCGGCGTTGGCATTGGGACGGATTCTCCGGCGACCGCGTTGCATGTTGTTGGCACGGCCACGGCGACGATTTTCAGCGGTAGCGGTTCAGGTCTCACGGGTGTTTCCGATGCATACAATTCCTCGGTGAGTTTGAGTGGCACGACGCTTAGTGTCGTGGACAACGGAGGAACGAAATCAGCCAATCTCAGTTCCTTGCAAAATATCAGCAAACTTGTGGCATCCAATTCCACGTCGACGGCAATCAGCGTCGATTCTACCGGCAAAATGGGCGTAGGCACGACGACCCCGGTGCAATTGTTGGAGCTGGCGACATCGGCGGCTAGCGTCGATGCAGCGGAAACGTTTTCCACATTTGTGACGAACAGTGCCACCAAGGCCGGCACGAGCTTTGTCAATATCACCAATGGCACCAATGGGATTTCCTGGTCGAGTCCGGGCAATGTGGCATCCAGTGATAACTCCTATGCCACGGTTAACTCGATAAACGGCTTCACTGGAAGTGATTTTCTTCAGGTGAGCAATTTCAGCTTTTCGATTCCAACGAACGCAACCATCATCGGAATCAAAGTCACCGTGGAAGCACATGATACCTTCGGCTCACAACTTTACGCGTCCCTTTCATCTGGCAGTTCGAAGTCACAGATCCTGCTAAGCAGCCCGACCGATTCGAATTATGTTTATGGCTCCGACAGTGACCTCTGGAGCGGCACATGGACTCCGTCATCGATCAACACCAATTTTTATGTTCGTTTGCAGGTAATCTACCCGACCCCGAATACCCAGGTCGATTATCTTCAGGCGACGGTTTATTACAAAACGACTTCGCGTTTCACACTGGGAGCCGACGCGGATACGTCGCAATTTCAGTTGTCGTTTGGAACGAATCTCAGTTCCCCAATCTTTACAGTGTCGAGCAACGGCGCTGTGACTGCGACATCCTTTAGTGGTGATGGTTCAGGACTCACCAACGTAACGAATGGATATAACACGGCCTTTAGTTTGAGCGGTACGACGTTGAGCCTGACGGATGCTGGCGGCACCAAAGCTGCCGACCTGAGCACGTTGCAGAATATATACAAACTGGTGAAATCAAACACGACGACCGCCGCGTTGACGGTGGACGGTTCCGGCAACGTGGGTATTAACACCAACGCGCCAGCTGCTTTGTTGGATGTGAATGGCAATACGGTGGTTCGTGGTGGCCTCGCAATTGATGCCAGCGGTTCGAACGCCAGCTCTATCAGCGCCGGGACTAGTTTAATTTTTGGCGGCACATCCAGCGGTGAAGGGATTGCTTCGAGACGAACGGCGGGAGGTAATCAATACGGTCTCGATTTTTACACCAGCTCAACTTTGCGCATGGCGATCAAACTCAACGGATTCGTGGGGATTGGAACCACGAATCCCACAGCGGCGCTGACCGTCACCAACTCGAACGCGGCTCTTTTACAATTGAACGGCAGCGCCACGAGTGGTTCATGGCTCAATCTCAGCAATAGCACCGGTCGCCAATGGAATTTCGTCAGCACAGGTAGCGGCAGTGCTGAAGGTGCTGGCAGACTATTGATCCGTGATGAAAACAATGGCGTGCGTATGCAGTTTGATACCAACGGCAACGTTGCGCTCGGTTACATGGGTGCCACTTCCTTAACCAACAAGTTGGACGTGAATGGCACCATTCGATGCTCAACTCTGTATGAAACCAGCGATCGGAATATGAAGAAGGACATAGCGCCTCTGGGCGAGACGTTGAGCAAAATCATGGCGCTTAAACCTTCGACGTATCGGTTGAAGGACGAAGTAGAAAGCGAATCTGTCCACACGGGCTTTATCGCGCAGGATGTTGAGAACGTGTTCCCCGATGCCGTCCAAAAAGCGGGCGATCATTTGGCGCTGAATTATAAGGACCTGAGTGTGGCTGGAATCAAAGCGTTGCAGGAATTGAAGCGCGAACACGATGCCGAAACGCGACGATTGGAAGAACAGAATAGCTCATTGCAGGAAAGAGTTGCTGCGTTGGAGAAAATAATCAGCCATCTCGTGGACCAAAAGGGATCAATCCAGAAATAGCGTATCGTGGATTAAGTGCTCACCGTGGAACGTCTCACGGACCGACTCGCGTTTAAACAACCATATACGGGCCAATGTCGCGATCGAGTGGATGGATACATCACGCGGCTTGGCTGATTCGGAGAATCGGTATACGCTGAGGTGTCGGCATCAGCAGTGAACCGAGGAAAAGAATATGGCACTTAAACGGATGGACAACGTCCTTATTGTTGTCGACGATCTCGAAGCCACCAAGGCGTTCTTCATCGAACTCGGCCTTAAGCTCGAGGGCGAAACGACCGTCGAAGGGCCTCTGGTCGGAAAACTGATCGGACTCAAGGATGTCCGGGCGACCCTTGCAATGATGCGCACTCCCGATGGACAGGGTATTGAGCTGGACAAGTTCCATACCCCCGAAGCGATCAGGTTTGGGCCGGTGGACGCGCCTGTGAATACACTGGGCATCCGCCGCATTATGTTCGCCGTCGATGACATTGATGGTGTTGTCGCGCGCATGCGCGACCACGGCGCAGAACTCATTGGCGAAATGCAGTATGGAAACACGTACCGGCTAGCCTATATCCGTGGGCCTGAGGGTATCATTGTTGGCCTTGCCGAAGAACTCGGCTAGTGCGTGTCTGGTATATTACCATGCGCTGAGCGTTGGGCGTTAGGCACGATCACACTACTATATGAAACCTCGGCGACCGATTTTGAAAGTGGGCACTTCCGACTGGAAGATTGTTGTGTTGCTCGCGCTTCCGATTTTCGGCGTGGCCATGTGGTATGGAATTTCACACCAATATAGAGATATCGGACTGTATGCAATTGTGATGGCGCTGGCATCGTGGGGCGTTTCCGGTTTGGGCTGTTACAGTTCTTCGTAATGGCAGGAGTGGCGACGAATGAAAAACCGAGAATGATGTGATATGCCAGCATGATGCAGCCAACTACGGCGATCACTTCGCGTCGCAATTACGATACCGCTGGTGCGGTGTAACTGATTTGAAGTATTTTTAGGCCAGATTACGTGCATGGAGCCACTTGCCACCAGAGACGAGAAGCAGATTTGGTTTCACGAGCTTTCGCGGCCCTATCGTCTTGATGCGCCTTTTCCGGGCAAGCTTTACGTCTGCATTCTATTCGCGAACGACGAGACCATCACGCCGGAGGAGCAGGCTGCTCTGAGCGAGCAGTTGGTTCGCACGGGTTGTCGTTATGCAGTCTGCGCGGGCTACGAGTGTTCGAGTTGGGACACCTCGGTTGACATGGCTTATCTCGCTACTGATGAGCATTTCGCTCCGCCGCGGGAGACATTTGTCATGACTTCGTGGCACGAGCGCGACTCGGTTGAGGATGTCATGTTTCACGGATTGATGTGCACGATGTTTGATGACCATGAGTTCACACGTTATCTCGTTCTTTTCATTGGTCCACGCGCCGGTTTGCGCGATGAGGTCAGGAAAGGGATTCAGGAGGTTTGGCATGACAGCCGTTTGGCCTAACCAGACGTTACCACGAAGGCGGAGAGCCGGTGCGGCGCGCTTGGTTGTCCCTGTCGCTAACCTTGGTTGCTAGGGCACACTACACGTCACCATGTCCGACGCGCCATACACCCGAAATGAGTTGCAATCAGTCGGCAGTGAGTTGCCGCAACGCGGGCCAGTCTGCCCGAAGTGTGGCGTTCACATTCCACAGTTCGCCGACTTGTCCGAGCCGGACGCTATTCGCATTCGTCACCTCATCACCACTCAGCGGCCGACAATGGCCATGCAAGAGTTGCGTTCAGCTACGGGTTGCTCGATTGCATGGGCGAAGATCTGGGTTCAACACAAAGGCAGTCCCGACGCCGTCGGTACTACCGCCCCATGTCCTTATTGTGGCAAGCCGCTCATCACTGCACGTGCCAGGCAGTGCAGGTATTGTTTGATGGATTGGCATGACCCACAGAAACCAAAAAAACTCGGTACGGCCTGACAAATCGCTACAGCCGACGCTCGGAAGCGGTTATCGTTCCGCCGCGCGGTTCACGTCGTGGCCCGGCGTAGTTGAGCTTTTTCCGTGAGGCCGTACATGAGCGTTACGTTTTTCATCGCGCGCCGAATTGACGAGAAGTTGCGCGATGTTGCATCCGCCATGTTTAATGTAATCGGCGTCAGTGAGTGGGAGGAGCGAAACAGTTCGAATTACCCGCCGGACGGTCACTATTTCGTTGGTTATTCAGAAAATGCCGAAGTAACCGTTTACGATAGTGACGACGAGCGGATGCCTGATTATCCATTTCGTGTATTGGTCGAGGCCGCGAGCTGGCGTAAGGGGCCTGGCATCATTGCGACCGACGAGGCGTGCGTTATCCGAGTGCTGGTCGCGGGCGGATTCACAGTGTTTGTTCCTACCGGAGCCTGGGAGAGGTCCGACTGGGACGGATCTGGAGATGTATATAGGGCCTGACACAGGTTAGTCGGGTACGGTCCAAAAACACCGCAGACCCATTGACTATTCATTCGAATTGATTGCGCCTGCTTCATATTCGGGTTCGAAGCTGCAGTTTTTGGAGACATGTCATTGTCGCGACACTTCAGGACCTGAGATTGTGGGGTGGGACCCACACAAAATTCTTTTGACGTAATTCTTTCTGATGCGAAGCTTTCGGTGAACGCGGTTCGGTTTTTCGTGGTCTTATCTTTCGGAACTAATTTCAAATACAATGCGACGTCTATTTTTGGCCCTTGTTATCGTGGGCACGATTCTACCGCTCTATGCACAGAGAGTGCCTGTGCAGGAAAAATTTCTCGCCAACGGCATGCGGTTGCTCCTGGTGCAACGCAAGGATGAACCGACGGTCTCGGGAGGATGGGTTGCCCATGTCGGTGCTTCGAACGAACGACCTGGAATCACCGGCATCGCTCATTTGTTCGAACACATGATGTTCAAAGGAACTCCGACTATCGGCACGAAGGATTACGAAAAAGATTTGAAAATTATTGCCGAGCAGGAACGCATCCGTAGCGAAATGCGCGAGGAAGAAAAGAAGATGCGTGCGGCTTATCGCAAGGGGGAGATCGACGACATGCTCAAGCCGGAAAACACGACAGCGCGTTGGCGGGAGTTGGAAAAGCAGTTTGCCGAGTCGATCAAGCAGCAGCGCGAAATCCTCGTGAAGAATGAGTTCGATAAAGTCTATACCGGCAATGGCGGTTCCGGAATGAACGCATTTACCAGCGAGGATATGACGGCCTATTTCATTACCGTCCCGGCGAACAAGCTTGAGCTTTGGATGTGGATGGAGTCGGAACGCCTGCTGCATCCTGTATTTCGTGAATTCTATGCGGAACGCGATGTGGTGTTCGAAGAGCGTCGCATGCGCACGGAATCGACACCGCTTGGCAAATTCGCTGAGGAGTTTGAATCGATGTTCTGGGAATCTACTCCTTATCATTGGCCGGTTGTGGGTTGGCCTTCCGATATTCCAGCGATTTCCAAGGCGCAGGCGGATGAGTTCTACGGGATTTATTACGCGCCACAAAACATCACAGTGATTCTCGTCGGAGACTTTGAAACGGGAGCCGCGACCAAGTTGGCTGAAAAGTATTTCGGCCGCATTCCGAAGGGCAAAAAAGACGCGCCAGATGTCGTGACGCTGGAGGTCAAACAGGAAGCCGAAAAGCGGATGTATGCCGAGGCCGAAACGAATCCGCAGGTGGATATCATTTGGCATACTGTTCCATTTGCACACAAGGACTCCTACGCGTTGCAAGTCCTCAGTCAGATTCTTTCGACGCGCACAGGCCGTCTTTATAAAGGATTAATCATGGGCCGTCAGATTGCGACGGATACCTGGGCGCAAACTGATCATCGTAAATGGGCAGGTCTTTTCAACGCCGGTGGTGAAGCGAAGGACGGTCATACACCCGAAGAAGTCGAACAGGCGATTTACACTGAATTGGACAAACTTCGTAAAGAGGAGGTTCCTGTTGAAGAGTTGCAGAAAGTAAAAAACAATTTCGCGGCGGGCGAATATCGCCGGCTATCCTCAAATTTTCCTATCCTATATCAAATTATTCACAACGACGGGGAAGGGGATTGGCGTGAGATCAATGAAGCAGGGCCAAAAATACAGGCCGTCACGGCTGCAGACGTAAAACGCGTTGTGAATCAATATTTCACAAAAGAAAACAGGGCGGTGGCAGTTTATACGCGAAAGGCGTCAAAGTCAGGCGACGATAAAGCGACTGCAAAGCCGGTCAAAGCTCAACCAGCGGTGAACAAATCTTCTAAATAATGAAAACTGTTTTGCGTCCTTTCATTCCTGTGGTTGCTCTCGCTGCACTTTGTTTCAGCAGCTTTTCGGGAACAGCCGCTCCGCAGGTAAACGGCGAGATTCCAGATCGTCCGGAAAAACTGAAGTTTCCACCGCTTAAGTACAACCCTCCGGATCCTCGTGATTATCGCGTCCAACTCAAGAGCGGGCCAATTGCGTATGTAGTGCCTGATCGCGAGTTGCCATTGGTGAACATCGTTGTTTACGTCCGTTGCGGTGAATATCTGGACGCGAAAGGTAAGGAAGGGGTTGCTGGGTTGACCGGTACGTTGCTCGCGCGCGGCGGAACGAAATCATTAACGGCGGAACAACTCGAGGAGAAGCTTGCGTTCCTGGCCGCGCAGTTGGGCTCTGTAGTCGGCGAAACACAGGGCAGCGCCAGCCTGAATCTGCTTTCAAAAGATGTCGACGAAGGATTCTCCATTTTGCGTGACGTGTTGACGGAACCGCGTTTCCAGGAAGACAAGATCGCGTTGTATAAAGATCAGGAGCTTCAGGCGATGCGCCAACGCAATGATGACTCCTCGAATATTGAATCGCGTGAGAGAGGATTCCTGGCGTTCGGGGAAGATTTCTGGGCGAACCAATACGATACGGAAGCTTCGATCAAAAGTGTCTCGCGCGAGGATATGCAAAATTTCCACAAGCGTTGGTTTCATCCCGCAAACTTCATCGTCGCGGTCAATGGCGATTTCGACAAAGACCAGATGATCGCAAAGCTAGAGAAGCTTTTTGGCAATTGGCCATTCAAGGGTGACAAGCCATTGGAAATTCCCACCAACACGAAATTCGCTGAGCCAGGCATTTACATTGTTAATAAAGAAGTAAACCAAGGGCGCGTCGGAATCATGTTGCCGGGCATCAAGCGCGATGATCCTGATTATTTTGCTGTGACGATTATGAACGACATTCTGGGCGGCGGTGGTTTTACCTCGCGCATTATGAATCGTGTTCGTTCTGATGAAGGCCTTGCGTATTCCGCCGGATCATCGTTTCCGGGCGGCGTTTATTACCCGTTGACGTTTACAGCAGGATTCCAATCGAAATCGCGAACCGTGCCATTTGCCACGTCAATTGTTTTGGAGGAAATCAAAAACTTTTACAAAGAGCCAGTGAGTGATGAGGAATTGCACGTCAGCAAGCGGTCGTTCATTGATCGTTTTTCGCGCGTTTTCGCAACCAAAGGGCAGGTGGCAGGACGTTTTGCCGACGACGAGTTCACAGGCCGTTTCGCAAAAGATCCGGATTATTGGAAAAACTACCGCGCGCGCATCGACGCCGTGACGAAGGAGGACGTGCTTCGGGTCGCGAAGAAATACCTGACGCCGGACAAGCTGGTGATTTTAATTGTAGGCCAGAAGGACGAAATCCTGAAAGGCCATCCGAACCATGCGGTCACATTGGAATCGCTCGTGCCAAAAGGGCGCATTGTCGATGTGCCATTGCGTGATCCGATGACGATGAAACCGTTGCCAGTGACGAAGTAGTCACTGCTCCGATGTCACAGAAAACGATTCTAGTTGTCAGCGATATTCATTATGCGTGCGAGGCTGAACAGGCGCGCCGCGGTTTTGAAACGCGGACGACGGCCAATAAGTCTGTTCAGTTGCTGATCCGGTTTTATCGCGACTATTTCTGGCTGCGCAATCCGACAGAACACAACCATCTACTGGATCAATTCTTTCTTCTCGCCGGCGAGCCCGATCTCGTCGTGGCGAATGGAGACTTCTCCTGCGATTCAGCATTCATTGGCGTGGCTGATGATGCAGCGTGTCAAAGTGCGCGCGAATGTCTTGAGAAGTTGCGTAAGCGATTTGCACCGCGTTTTTCGGCAACATTCGGTGATCACGAATTGGGAAAAGTCAGTCTTGTTGGAAACCAAGGCGGGTTAAGATTTCGCAGTTGGCAGCGGGCGCAAGACGAATTGCAGCTCAATCCATTTTGGCAGTTGGAGATCCGACAATATGTTTTGATCGGGATTACGTCGACGTTGGTGGCTCTGCCGGTCTTTGAACCCGAAACGTTGTTGGAGGAACGTGAGGCGTGGCGCGCAGCGCGAGAGCGGCATATGGAACAAATCCGGGCAGCTTTTGCCAAGGTTCAGCCAAAACAAAAAATTCTCCTATTTTGCCACGATCCCACGGCATTACCGTTTCTTTGGCGCGAGGAGATTGTTCGGGGCAAGGTACCGCAGGTGGAACACACGATCATTGGCCATCTTCATTCACCGGTCTTTATGTGGAAAAGTCGAATGCTAGCGGGAATGCCGGTCATACGCGGGTTTGGCAATACGGCTCGCCGTTATTCTGAAGCTTTACACGAAGCGCGCCATTGGCGTGAGTTCAATGTAAAGCTGTGCCCATCGCTGCACGGCATCGAACTGCTGAAGGATGGTGGTTTCCTTAAGATTTGGCTCGATGATACAGCTGCAACGCCTCCGAAGATCGAGTGTTGCCGGATTATCCGTTGATATGAAAACGCCGGGCGACGCACTGCGACGGCCCGGCGATGATTAAATCGAAACGACTGACTTAGAATCGAACGTTGAACGTTGCCAATAAAGAATGTGTTTGCGTGCTATCATTCAGGAAGACGAACGTGTCGAAGTCGTGGTCTGCTGTGCCCAGGAATTTGTAGCCGAGACCAACGTCCATCCTGTCGTTAATCGCATACATTACGCCCGCCAGGATCTGATAACCGAAGGTTATATCGCTGTCGTCGGTTGAAAATGGACCGGCTTCAACATTAATGGTGCTTACTACGCCACCGGCACCGGCCCCAATAAATCCCTGGAACTTGTCACCGAATGGAATGTGATAAATTACGTTCCCGAGGACAGGAACTTGATACCAGTCGGCGTTTACGCCGAACGAGCTCAGCGGGACGCCACCGTCTTTATCGACGGAGTTGTAGACCAGTCCTGTTTCAAGTTCTAGGGCGACTGATTCATTGAAGCGATATCCGCCACTGATCCCGAAGCGAACGCCGGGATCAAAAGTAATTTTTGAACCTGTGATCGTACTCGTGATGTCTTTTTGAATGGCGACACCAGCATCGACGTTCAAATAAGGAGTGTCGGCCAGCTCGGCTGCACTGGCTGTGAAAGCAAGGGCGAGAATGGATAAACCGGTGAGAAGTTTGGTTGCGGTTGGTTGCATACACTTAAACTCCAGGTGCAAGACCGTGGTGGTCCGGCGAAGCGTTGGT
>CBHWET010000137.1:0-11351 GCA_966112985.1 uncultured bacterium
CAACGTAATGCCGATGGCGAGCAGCCATTCAAGTCGCGGAAAAATTTTGCACGGGCCATCAACTGCAGGTTGTTTATTCCCGTTTTCAACTCTCGCCATCGGCGGCATCTTTAAATTAAACCGCAGAGAAAGCAAACCAGCTGTTGAAGCCACGGTGATTGCGTATTTTCGCTCCGTGTGAAATCGTATGCTTCATACCGCGTGGCTTGGTGACAAAGAAAAAGACATTTCGTTTATTTGCAGTGCGTTGCCCGCAATGCGGTTCCGCGGATACCCACATCAACAGAAGAGCGTGACAAACCTGAAGCTTGGTTTGTTGCAATGTGTACTCCTTCCGTTCGGCATCGCTGGCGCCCGCTTCGAGCGAGTTTGCAGCGGTTGTGGACACAAATTTGGATGAAACAGCTTGTGATGCTTTTGGCGATCACCAAGTTGGCGGCACATGATTTTTACCCCGAAGCGCATTTTTGCGGCGTTCGCGTCTGCCTAATCGGCAGCAAATTTTATTGATTATTTCGGCCGCAAGCCATTGGCTATTCGCAATGTTTGAGGAAATCACGAGGTGCCGAATCTGTGGTAATGATCACCTCATCTCGATCCTGAATCTGGGAGATCAATATCTCACGGGGATCTTCCCAAAAGCGCGTGACGAGAAAATTACGCGTGGGCCAATCGAGCTGGTCAAATGTCATGGCGACACGGCGAATGCGTGCGGCTTGGTTCAACTGCGACAGTCTTACAGCCTCAGCGAAATGTACGGCCAGAATTATGGCTATCGCTCGTCGCTGAACCAATCAATGGTGCGGCATCTCAAGGCGAAGGTCGAAAACCTCCTCGCGATTGCTCCGTTACGCGCGGGCGACGTTGTTCTCGATATCGGAAGCAACGACGGCACCACCCTTTCCTTCTATCCGTCCGAAAACGTCACGCTGCTCGGAATGGATCCGACGTCGGACAAATTCAAATCCTTTTACAAACCGCACATTCATCGTGTCGCCGATTTCTTTTCTGCGAAAAACTTCCGGGCGTTCGCGGGCGAAAAGAAAGCACGTATCGTCACGTCGATTGCGATGTTCTACGATCTTGAACAGCCGCAATTGTTTGTGAAAGAAATCGACGAGATTTTAGCGACGGATGGCATCTGGCATTTCGAACAAAGCCACCTGGCGTTGATGTTGCAACAGAACGCTTACGACACCATCTGTCATGAGCACCGCGAATATTATGGCCTGAAACAGATCCAATGGATGATCGAACGCTCGAACCTCAAGATCATCGATGTCACACTGAATGACATCAACGGCGGCAGCTTTGCGGTGACGGTTGCAAAACGCAATGGTCCCTACCGCGAGAATACAGACGCGATCGATGCCGTCGTTCGGATGGAAGAAAAGATGGGCGTCGATGGGCTGCCGGTTTACGAAAAGTTTAAGGCAGAAGTTTTTCAGCATCGCGATGAATTGATGGCTTTATTTCAGAAAATCCGCGCAGCCGGACAAACGGTTCTCGGCTATGGCGCATCCACCAAGGGTAACGTGATCCTGCAGTTCTGCGGTCTTTCCCCGGAAACGTTGCCGGCCATTGCGGAGGTGAATCCCGATAAATTTGGAGCGTTCACCCCCGGGACATTGATTCCAATTATTTCCGAAGCGGACGCGCACGCGCGAAAGCCGGATTACTTTTTGGTTTTTCCATGGCACTTTCGGGAGAATCTTTTGCAACGTGAAGCGGCATTCCTGAAATCGGGTGGCAAAATTATCTTTCCGCTGCCAAAGATCGAAACGGTTGGCGCGTAATTGATGAAACCAAGAACGCTCATTTTTATCCCGACGTTCAACGAGCGTGGGAATGTCGAGCGGATGTATCAGGAGTTAAAGGCGCTCCAACTCGATACGGATATTCTTTTCCTGGACGACAATTCTCCTGATGGCACGGGAACGATCCTCGACGAACTCGCAAAGAAGGATCCACGGTTATCTGTCATCCATCGCACCGGAAAGCTGGGCGTTGGCAGCGCTCATCAGACCGGCATTGGCTGGGCATATGATAAGGGTTACGAGGTGTTGATTACGCTGGATTGCGATTTTACGCATTCACCGACAGATATTCATCGGCTGCTGCCCCACCTCGAGAGCGCTGATGTCGTCGTTGGTTCACGTTTTTTGCAGAAAGGCAGTTTGTCGGAGTGGAATCTCTATCGGACATTCCTGACAAATTTCGGGCATTTCCTGACCCGTCGAATGCTCAAGGTGCAACAGGACGCGACAGGAGCGTTTCGTGTTTATAATCTTGCACGCATTCCGCGGGAGTTGTTTGGCCTGGTCAAATCCCACGGCTATTCATTCTTCTTTGAAAGTCTGTTCATTTTCACTCGCAATGGATTTCCGATCAAAGATTTGCCGATCGTTTTGCCGAAGAGAACATACGGCGAATCGAAAATGTCCCTGCGAGATGCGTTACGCAGCGTGCAACGGCTCCTTGCGTTGTATTGGGCCAGCATAACGAAGCCGCAACAGTTCCGTTTGCAGAAAGCATTTACAGATGTCGACCCCAAGCTGGTAGATCCGCAGGGATGGGACGCCTATTGGAACAAAAAGAAAGAGACGAGCAGCGTTGTTTACGAGTGGATTGCTGAACTCTATCGAACGATGGTCATTCGTCGGCAGTTGAATTCGGCGATACGTAAAGCGTTTGCGAATGGTGCACATCTCCTTCATGCCGGCTGCGGCAGTGGCCAGGTCGATACGGATATTCAACGCGAGATGCAGATTACTGCCGTGGATATTTCGGTTCCAGCACTCCAATTATACCAGCGGCATAATCCCCGTGCGAAAGCCGTTCGCCATGCGAGCATCTTCAATCTGCCGTTCGATACAGGCACGTTCGATGGGGTCTATAATCTTGGAGTGATGGAACATTTCACAGAAGACGAGATCAACAAGATCCTGACTGAGTTTCACAGGGTGCTGCAGCCCAAAGGAAAGCTTGTACTCCTTTGGCCTCATCGCCATGCGACGAGCGTTTTCGTGCTCGGACGCATTCATTGGTTTCTGAATCACGTTTTGAAGAAGAATGTACAACTTCATCCACCGGAGATTTCCCTTGTCCGGTCTCGCGAGCAGATCGCGGGTATCTTGCAGGCTGCGAAATTCAAAATGGTCAGCTACAAATTTGGGCCCAAGGATTTTTGGGTGCAGGCGGTGATCGTTGCGGAAAAGGGCTAGGCGATCCCCGCGGACTTGCGGCGAAACCACCAGAGCAACGCGCCGAGATATAGAACGCACGCACTGATCGACACAATTCTTCCAACATCAAAGGCACGCGGCACATATTCGACAAGCAGGTGATGATGCCCAGTTGATAATGGCACGGCCCGCAAACAATAGTCCGCAGGCATAACTTCGTACGTCGCCTGACTGCTCCCCGACAATGCGCGCGCCTTCCAACTTGGCGTATACGAATCAGTGATAAGAAGAAGTGTTGGCGAAACCACATCGGCTTCAATTTCCAGCGAATCGCTGGTCGAGCTCAGTAGCTTCACCGCTCCGGGAGAAACAGAAGGCGTCGGACCTGGCTTTGGTTGAGCTTCAAGAATCACTTCGTGCAGAGGATCAAAATTTTTGTCGTTAATTGCCTGAAAGATGTTTGTCTTCCCGTTGACCAAACGATAGTGGCTGACGAGTGATAAGTGCGGTGCGACGTTGGTCCGCTCCAGAAGTCGCAGGCTGCCTGGCGTGCCCGCCACCGTGTACCGGCAACGCAACGCATCGAAGAACGGATGAATTTTCGTGACATCGAATTCTGCAGCGAACTCCGGCTTTATGCCTTGCAAATAAACCATCAACTCGGCGTAGCGCATTGGAATACCAGGATCGTTTCCCCAGATATCTGCTTTCCCAAAGTACATCGGCAGGTTTCGTGTGACAGAGAAGTTGCATCTCCCCTCGCCCGCCACTGTTGCAAACAGCTTTTTAGCCTCGGACAATTGTTCCGATAATTCAAATGAATCCCGGGTGGATCGCGCGAAGATAAATAGTTCGACGACTCCAAAAAGGACAATCAGATAAAGGCCGCGGCGCAACCAATGAGCACAGAGAAAGATCAAGGCGAGAGACACCGTAATCGCCGCCGCAACAAGCAAACTATTTGCAGCGTGGCGTCCGATTTGTTCGACAAACTCGGGCTTGGAAAAGAAAGAAAGTGCGAGGCTACTTTGCTCCGTCGCGGCAATGAACTTAGTGAAGTTTCGCCAAAAACCTGCCGGATCAACGGCCGACCATTGGATCGCTACACCTGCGACCGCCAGAAATATCGCAAAGGCCGCAGTCGTCAGGATCAGTTTACGTCCAGGCTTCCCCCGACGGATGAGGTCATTAAGGCCAATCGATGCAAGAAGAGCTATGAACAACGCCGTCAACGCCATGAATTTCGAACTACTCCGAAATTTGTTGAAGCCGGGAACGAAGTTGTAAAGCAGGTCAAAGAGTTTTGTATTTGCGCCGAGCGCCAACACACAGGAAATCAAAATGACCAGGATGAGAACACTGCGCTGTTTGTTATAGCCACCGACGGCACCGTAAACGGCAAGGACGAATCCAGTGATCCCGCAATAGATGCACATCTCCCAAAGCAACCAACGTCCCCAATACGGCACGTCTCCCATATTTCCGAAGAACTTTGGCGCAAAGAGCATCAGAAATCCTTCTGGCGGAAACGAAAAGCTGGCTGCAAAGCCACTCGATAGTCCCACACTTCTGATTGATTCCGCCGTCGCTTGTGCTCCAGTGAATAGTTGAATCGCGGTGAGAGCAACGGCGCCGATATAAATGGCGAACGCACAAAGGATCGTCCTCGTCTTTTGAGGAGCATCGCCCACCCGCATCAAGCCGTACAAGCCCGCGATGATGCTCGTGTAAAAAACGTATTGCGGGTGGCCGGCAAGGATCTGCATTGCGAGCACAATGATCCCGAAGAGAGTCCATCCGACAGAAGCGCGCTCTAAAATACCGTCAACGGTTAAGAGGACCAAGGGCGCCCAAACGATCGTACAAAGATTAGGCAGATGCCCCGCATAAATATGAAAAAAATAAGGCCCGGAAAACATCCAAACGACACCACCCAAAAAACATGCGAGCGGATGCAGCTTGCGGTGCGATGTCCAGAGATAGACGAACAGGCCAGCGAGGAAAACGTGTAATGCGATGCTCCAATTGATGGCCTTTGCCAACGGCAAAAATAAAAAGAGTACATTTAGCGGATAAATCAGTGCCGCTTGAAATCCGCCGAAATACGGAGCTCCACAAAAAATATAAGGATTCCAGAGCGGGACGTTGCCTTGCCGCAACTCCTCGAAACCAAACTTTCGCCAGGAAAGGAATTGCCCGTAGGTATCGGTGCCTGCATTGGACAGAACTAAATCTTTCGCTGCAAATAGCACGTCCCCGAACATCAGCAACGTGAGTGCGAGGTAACCAACTATGGCAAACAAAAGAAAACGACGGTCTAATATTGGAGCCTGATTTGAAACCGACTGTATTTCGCCGGTCATCATGAAGTTCGCACTGTAGCCTCGGCAGAACTCTTCCTTTTCCGTTCTTCGTAAACGCGGCACACAGTATTGAAAAGTTGATCTACCGTTATCAACTGCATGCAAATGTTGTTTTTACATGCGGACTGCCGGTTGTTGTAGGCATTAACACACGGACTGCAGACGATATTGGAATACAGAACAGTATTACGAGGGGTCCGCGCTGCAAATAGCGATGGCGTTTCCGGGCCGAATAACGTCACAACATCGATCGGAGTCAATGACGCGAAATGGGCTGGCCCGCTGTCATTCGTAACAAGAATCTCCGAATGAAAATAGGTAACGAGCAACTGACGAAGAGTCGTTTTGCCGGCTAAAGAGAACGCTCGTGAGGAACCGATCTGTTCCAGCATGGCATTAACCTTAACTGACTCCGCACCGGTGCCTGTAAAGGCAATATGCAGCTCGGAATATTTTGCCAGGAGACGCTTCGCCAACTCAACATACCGCTCATTGGGCCAACGACGCAGCGGCAACAGATCGCTGGCATTCGGATTCAGTAAGATAATGGGCGGCACGTTGTCCTGACGTGACTCACGTCGCAAAATTTCTTCCACCACCTTGTGTTCTTCGGGGTGGGTTCCGAATTGTGGCAGACGTTCGCTGATCGGCGGCGGATAAATGCCAAACGTCGGGAACGTCTCAGGATCCTTTTGCACCGCCTCAACCATTACCTGAAACGTTTGTGTCGTGTGCAAGTACGGGTTGTACAGAACCCGATGCGTCATCAGGTCACCGCGATAAGGGCCTTCGCCGAAGTAAGTATGAAAGCCAATCCTCGACTTCGCACCGCTGAGAAACGCGACCGCAGCAGAACCGCGAGCAAAAAACTCCATGTCGATTGCGGCATCCAGTTTCAGCTTTCGCATCCGGAGAACAGCCTGGCAACTTGACGCGATTAACTCCGGAAAACTCTTAAACGAAATCGCAATGATGTTTTCCTTTGGAATCAGTTCAAGCGCTTCGAGAATAAACCGATTCTCATCGAATACGATAAAATGAACGTTCTCGCGACCGACCATCTCCACGGCCCTGCGAATTGCTGGATACGCTAAAACTGTCGACCCCTGCTCCGCCAATTTCACAAAAAGGATGTTGCGAGGAGGATCGGAAAACTTCGGGCCGAAATCTGTCAGTTTGCGAAAAACGGTCAGTACGAAGCAAAGCGGAATCCCAAGCCACCGATCGATTTTCTGCAATGCGGCAACATTCATTTCGGAAAAACGACGCTTACATTGTCCATGACGAAACCAAGTTGCAAGTTGCAATTATAATGCCACGCGGGCTGTGGTGCTTATTTTTTATTCACACGAATGATCGGAAAACAACGTGCCTTGCGGACAGTTTCCCGAGAAGTAGGTTTCTAAAGGAGCGGGTATGGAGAAAATAACTTACGCATCACTTGCTTCGTTGGGCGAAGACTTTCACTCCGCGTTTGATGCAGCGGCGTCCGACCTCAAGACCACGTTTGGCAAACGTCACGGCCTTTTAGTAAACGGCAAATGGAAGAAAACGAAACAAACCTTCCGTAATGAAAACCCCAATAACACTCGAGTCGTGCTGGGAAATTTTGCGGCGGGAACAGAGACCGATGCGATGGAAGCAATCGGCGCGGCAAAGAAGGCATTCCCTTTGTGGAGCAACACGAACTGGAGGGAGCGCGTTACCTCACTGCGCGCCGCTGCAGATTTGATGATGAAGGCCCAATTCGAACTGGCCGCCCTTCTTACGCTTGAAGTGGGCAAAAACAGGTTCGAGTCGATTGCCGAAGTTTCTGAAGCCATAGACCTCATTCTTTATTACGCCAAACAGATGGAAGATCACGACGGGTATGAAGTTCCGCTCGTCCGTCAGGGTCGCGAACAAACAAAAAGCATCCTTAAACCGTATGGTGTTTGGGCGGTTGTCTCGCCGTTTAATTTTCCGCTCGCCCTGGCAACGGGCATGGCCACCGGCGCTCTCCTTGGCGGAAATACAATTGTCTTCAAACCGGCGAGTGATACTCCATGGTCCGGCGTTCGACTCGCAGAAATTTTTTCGGCTGCAGGATTGCCGGCGGGCGTTTTTAATCTAGTCACAGGCAGCGGAAGCGATGTTGGAGAAACATTGCTGCGTGATCCGCGCGTGGATGGATTTATTTTCACCGGTTCACGCGAGGTCGGCACAAAAGTTTTACGCGACTTTTCCCCGGACATACCCAAGCCACGGATCACAGAAATGGGCGGGAAAAATCCGGCGATAGTAATGCCCTCTGCCGACCTTGAAAGTGCAGCCGAAGGAATCGTTCGCTCGGCGTTCGGGATGGGAGGACAAAAATGCTCGGCGTGCTCACGCCTGTACGCTCATGCAGAAATTTATTCGTCACTGTTGGACCTGATTGTTGCCAAATCGAAACAAATCAAGATAGGCGATCCGGAACGGAGGGACGTTTTTCTCGGACCATTGATCAACGATCGGGCGGTGAAAACATTTTCGAGAGCCGTGAAACTCGGGCGTGGTGAAGGCCGAATTGTGTATGGCGGAAACGTTTTACAGCAAAAGGAACTTCAGCACGGTTATTTCGTTGAACCAACCGTCATCGACCGCTTGCCAAACGCCTCGAAAATGTTTCAGGAAGAGTTTTTTGCACCGGTTTTGAGTGTGTCTCGCGTTCGATCGCTGGACGAAGCAATTCGTCTCTCGAACGATGTGCAGTACGGATTAACGGGGGGCATTTTCACCAAGGATTCGAACGAACGTGACGAATTCTTCCGCCGGATTGAGGCGGGAGTAACGTATTGTAATCGTCGCGGAGGGGCAACCACAGGCGCCTGGCCTGGCGTGCAATCGTTTGGCGGGTGGAAATGGTCTGGCTCGAGCGGCAAAAGTGCGTTAGGTCCCCATTATGTTGCCCAATTCATGCGGGAACAAAGCCAAACGATTGTTGCGATTTGAAATTTAACTGCGGTTCACCGTTGCCGCTGCGACCTGGACGCGGTATTTCCTCAGGTAGTGAAACTTTTCTACACTGGCCCGCTCATCAACGTCGAGATGCTCGTCATGATGTTGGAAAAGCACGGAATTATTGCCACGCAGGAATTTGAAGACCCGACCTTGCCTGACGATGGCGACCTGGACCGCCGAGCAAAGGTGCTGGTTCCGGAGGAAGATTACGACCGCGCCTATCGGTTGTTTTACGCTGAGCGAGAGGACGAATTGTAGCTGATTACCTTCCGAATCCGCTTCGACAGTCACCGCCGAACGAGGCGGCGCCTATGTTTCTTTACCTAAAAACCTCCAAAAACGGGTCAATCTCCCTTTGTTGTTGATAATCAAACGGTTAAAAATGGTAACCGCGTGGATACGTCAATTTCCATGTCATGGAAATCGGGGCAGAAGCTTTCTGGACTGATTTCCATGCCATGGAAAATGAGGTAGAAGCCTTCTGGACCGATTTCCATGCCTTGGAAACTGAGGTAGAAGCCTTCTGGACTGATTTCCACGCCATGGAAAATGAGGTAGAAGCCTTCTGGACTGATTTCCACGCCATGGAAAATGAGGTAGAAGCCTTCTGGACTGATTTCCGCGCCATGGAAAATGAGGTAGAAGCCTTCTGGACGGGTTTCCATGCCATGGAAACTGAGGTAGAAGCTTTCTGGGCCGATTTCCGTGTCATGGAACGCGGGGTAGCAGCCTTCTGGGTCGGTTTCTATGGCATGGAAAGTGGAGTAGAAGGCTGTGTTCCGGATTCTGCCGTCACCAAAATCCTATTATTCCGCAGATGAACCGCGTTTGGGTCACGGCAGAGACCGTTGTTTCATACTCAAACCTCCACGGGGACCCTGGCCACCAGCGATTCTCGCGCTTGCTACTTCTGTTGTGTCACTTATATTCGCGCCGCATGTTCGAAAACGCCAAAGCACAGATTGGAACCGCCACGGAAAAGCTCGCTCACCTACGGAGGTTTCTTTGACGTCGCCAGCGCGCAAAAACGACTGGCTGAACTAGAAAACCTGATGGCGCGGGACACTTTCTGGAACAACCGCGAACAGGCCCAGAAGTTAATCGACGAATCGAATTCCCTTCGCAAGAAAATCGAACCTCTTCTCAAAGCGGAAAAGCAACTCGAGGATTTCAAAGTCATGATCGAGTTGGGGGAAGCCGAGTCCCCTGCTTCGCAGGCTCAGATCGATGCCGAACTGCAGAACGATTTGCAGAAATTTTTCCGCGAACTCGACCTTACTGAGTTACGCGTGTTTCTGAATAGTCCGCAGGACAAAAGCAGCGCTATCGTGAACATCAACGCCGGCGCCGGGGGTACCGAAGCGCAGGACTGGGCGGAAATGCTCTCGCGAATGTATCAACGCTGGGCCGAAGGACGTGGCTGGGAAGTTGAAGTCACTGACGCACTGCCGGGTGAAGGCGCAGGGCTGAAGAGCATCACTATGATTTTCCGCGGTGAGAATGCTTTCGGATTCTCCAAAGCTGAACGCGGCGTGCATCGGCTGGTCCGCATCTCGCCTTTCGATTCGAATAAACGGCGTCATACCAGTTTCTCCAGCGTCGACGTCATTCCTGAAATCGAAGAAGAGAATGCGGAAATTGTCATTCCACCGAGTGAAATCCAAGTGGATACCTATCGTTCCGGTGGGAAAGGCGGCCAGAACGTAAATAAAGTTGAAACGGCAGTTCGTATCACTCACTTGCCCACCGGCATCGTCGCCGCGTCGCAAACCCAACGGTCGCAACACCAGAACCGCGCCACCGCCATGCGTCTGTTGATTTCGAAATTGATGGCGAAGAAATTGGACGAACAAAAAGCCGAGGCTGAGCGTTTCTATGCGGCAAAAGGCAGTATTTCCTGGGGTAACCAAATTCGCAGTTATGTCTTTCAACCGTATCGGATGGTAAAAGATCTGCGCACCGGCGTCGAAACGAGCAACGTGCAGGCGGTGATGGATGGAGATCTCGATCCGTTCGTGAACGGCTGGTTGCGCGCAGGCTGCCCAACGAAGCGCATGGCCAATGTGAAGGATGAAGAGGAATAACTAAACGACTGCCATGAACATTCTCGACACCATCGTAGAGCAGAAGAAACGTGAGGTTGCGGCTTTGCCGAATCGTCCTTTGGCAGTGGGCGATTTGCGCGATGCGATGCTCGAGCGTAACGAACGCCGCGATTTCTTCGCTGCCTTGCAAAATCCTAAGCGCGGTTCCGTTGCATTGATTGCCGAGGTAAAAAAGGCGTCACCATCAGCGGGCGTGATCTGCAAGGACTTTGATCCGGTTCGCATTGCCAGGGAATACGAAGCGGCGGGTGCGAGTTGTTTATCGGTGCTGACCGACGAGAAATTTTTCCAAGGCTCATTGGATTACCTCAAACAAATTCGTTCTGAGGTAAAGATTCCCCTCCTCCGCAAAGACTTCATCATCGACGAAAAACAGATTCTTGAAGCGATCGAATGGGGAGCGGATGCGATTTTGCTCATCGTCGCGATTTTGTCCGACGAACAGCTGAAGACGTTTCACGATCGCGCCATCAAGGCGGGGTTGACCGTGCTCGTTGAAGTGCATGATGAAGCCGAGCTGGACCGGGCACTCGCGATTGACGCACCGTTAATTGGAGTGAACAATCGCGATCTTAAAAATTTCAAGGTGGACCTTGGCACAACGGAACGTCTCGCCGCACGAATTGGTTCGGCCCGGTTGCAGAACAAGATTCTAGTTGGCGAAAGTGGAATTCACACCCGGCAGGATGTTGAAAGACTTGAACGCTGTGGCGCAA
>CBHWET010000138.1:0-11310 GCA_966112985.1 uncultured bacterium
CAAGCGATATCCAGACCGGCAACTTCTTTCGACTGAAACGAAACGCCAGAATAATCCCGAGGATCGTCGTGACAATTAACGCCACTGACATTGCGACGACCAACCACGTAAACCACTTTGTCGAATAGCCCTGCGCGGATTCACTGGGAAAGTATTGTTCGACGTGAACCCTGTTGAGGCGACTGACAATCGTGTCTGAATCCCCTACTCCTTTGCGTCGGTCCGGATTAACGGTTTGATACCAGCCGGTCGCGATGAAAAACAACAATAGCGGCGCAAAAAAGCAACCGAGGTAAAGATGCAACCGGCGCAATTTGTTCATCAGCTTATTTCGAAGGCTTCGGGATGAAAATTTTCTGCCCGACGTACATGCGGTTCCAGTTCACCTTCGGATTGGCTTCCATGACCTGTTGCAGGGTGATCGTCTTCATCCCCTTGCTTTTGAATTCTTTATTGTACTCCTGAACCACCGTGGAAAGGGTATCACCCGATTGAACGACATGTTCGTAGCCTTCTCCTGACGCGGCGGGAGTCTCTTCAGATACACGCGGCTTCGAGGCTTTCGGCACTGGCCGGTTGGCTTCCTTCGCCAGCATCTCCCCGATTTTTTTAATCTGGTCGGCGACAACGCGATTATCTTCGATACGTTTCTTGTCCACCTCCTGAATTTTCTCGGCGAGACGTTTGAAATCTTCCTGAATGGCGGTGTTGCTGCTGAGCTTTGCCATTTCTTCGCGCGCTTTGCCAAGCTCCTCGGCGAGGGTGGAAAGTCTATTGCGCAACGCGAGATTATCCTGCGTCAGCCGCTCCACGTCTCCGCTAAGTCTTTCAACTTTTTCCTGGAGCTCCTGCGTGCTCGGCGCAGTCTGCGCAAACGCGAGCAGCGCGCTCGCGGCGAGGGATAAAACTGTCGGAAAGAAAAATCGTTTCATGTGCGGCGACTCTAGAGTTTTGCCCGGCAAGTTTCAAGGAACTCGCGAATTTGAACTTTAAAGTTAATCATTTAAACCTAGTTTAGCGCCGTGACCGTTCTCGAGGCGATTCAACGCAGCACTGACTTCCTCACCAAAAAGGGAGTCGAATCCCCTCGCCTCCAGGTAGAACTGCTGCTTTCGCATGTATTGAAGATGGCGCGAATGAAGTTGTATTTGAATTTCGAACGCGTGCTGACGCAGGTCGAAACGGATGAATTGCGTGAGATGGTCGTGCGCCGCGGCAATCGCGAACCGCTCCAACACATTGTCGGGTCGACGTGTTTCTGTGGTTTGGATATTGCAGTGAATCGTCACGTCCTGATTCCGCGTCCGGAAACAGAGATTCTAGCCGAACGCGCCTGGACCTTTCTTGGCACACTCCCGCAGCCGACGACCGCACTTGATTTATGCACCGGGAGCGGCTGTCTTGCGATTGCGATCGTCAAACATTCGCCGACGACTCAACTGATCGCGACCGACATTTCTAACGAGGCTTTGAACTGCGCACGTGCGAATGCCGCAAAACATGAAGTGACCAACCAACTCACCTTCGTTCAGGGGGATTTTTTCGCAGCGGTCCCGTCGGAATCGTCCTTTGACCTGATTGTTTCGAACCCACCGTATATTGCGTCGGCGGAAATCGACACGCTCGAACCCGAAGTTCGCGATTTCGATCCTCGACTCGCCCTCGACGGTGGAAGCGACGGACTCGACTTCTACCGAAGGCTTGCGATTGAAGGGAAGAAGTTCCTCAAACCAACTGGACAATTGATGATCGAATTTGGCGAGGGCCAGGCGGCGGCGATCCGCGAGATTCTCGAAGCGCAGAACTGGATTGTTGAAACGGTGGTACGTGACTATAGTCAACGCGAACGGATTTTAATCGGCAGGTTGCAATCATAACCAATGCTCAAATTTATAATTACTGTTGCGGTGATTGGCGGGCTGGCTTACGGCGGATGGGAATTATACCTGCAAACCAAAGAACGAACGAAACCCGCAAACACAGAAGCTCCTGCCCCGGCTCCTGCTGCCGAAACGAAGAGTTTGCCAGGTATGCCGCCTTCTCTTGAGCCGATTTACGAAGCTTCCAAGCAAAAAGGGATGCTTGGTCTTAAAGGTTTTCTCGCTCGTTACGGTAAAACGATTCAAGATCCGCGTCTTGCGTCCATCGAACTCGATTACGTTGTTCTCGTGACGCAAAAAGACATCGCTGAAGCGCGGAAGGTCTTTCGTCGCGTCAAAGATCGCACGCCACCGAGTTCCCCTGTCTACGAGCGCGTCAAGCAGTTGGAAAATACTTACGAGTAAATTTCCGGTTTTGTTTCCCATAACCCGCTGCTAAGCTCGCGCCATCGCTGCAAACCAAGTTGTTTTATGGATATTGTCTTTTACTGCACAAACAAAAGCTGCGGCCAGGAATTGGCCGTTGATGTCGCCGGTGCCGGAACCGAACTTGAATGCCCGACCTGTGGTCAGAAATTAACGGTTCCAGAGCCAACACCCGAAAACACCCAGGAAGGCGATAACTTTACGCCCGTTGAGTCCGCAGCCACCACGACAAAACCTGCTTCAACAAAAATCGCTCCTGCGCCGAAGAAAGAAAAACAGTTTTCAGTCCCGGTTCATTCCGGCCCAGCCGAAGTCCTGATCAAGAAACCAAAACCGACGCTCGAAGTCGCTGCGAAGGAAGCCGACCGCAAGATGCGGCTGAAAACCATTCGTCACAGCGAATGCCAGGAAGTTGGAAAAGATAAGTTCGATGAAACGGTGACCGACTTCCTGCAAAAGATCGGGCAGGAAAATATTATTGGCGTGCACCCCATTTCCTACAGCCACTTCGATGTCACGACACGGCAGGTACTCAGCGATTTCGGGCTGATGATTATTTTCAAGGGCTAGAACCCGTTTCGCAAAATCGGAACCGGGTCCCCACCCTCGCAGAATCTATTTATAGATCAGAAACGGCTCGCGACGCATTTTGTAGGTCAACAGATCATGCGCCCAACGACGTTTGATTTCGGAAAGAGATTTACCGGCTTTGATATCCTCCAGCGTTTGTTGATCGTGAATCAACGTCTGGATCTTCTGGATAGCAAAATCGTTCGGATACATCTGCCACAAGATGCGCGCCAATTCGATTCCAACGTCGACGGAGCTGAGTTTGTCGCGATCCGTTATCACGATGTAGACACCACCGCATTCCTTGTCTTTGAAAGTGCTGTAGGTCGGCTTGAAACGAATCGGCACAAAGCGAACGCCGTCGAGGCCTGCATTGTTCAATTTTTCGGCCAACGCCACGTCGTTGATATAAGGCGCACCCACAATCTCAAATGGCGTATCCGTTCCACGCCCCACCGACAACGCGGCTTCGTGCAATCCAATCCCCGGATACAACGTCGCCTGCTTCAAATTACGCATGTTCGGCGATTGGTTTACCCACGGCAGACCGGTTTCGTCGAACCACTCGTCGCGCGTCCAATTCTCAACCGGCACAACAACGAGGTCCGCCCCAAATTTCCGTTCCGCATTGTACATCTTCGCCAACTCGCCTGCGGTCATGCCGTAACGCAAAGGACGCGAATGATAAACAACGAAACTGTCTTTGCCGTCAGCGACAGGCCCTTCGATACTCATCGCATTGATTGGTTCAACGCGGTCGAGCACGATGTACTTGATGTGCGCCTTGGCGGCTGCTTCGAGACATAAACCGAGTGTCGCTGTGTAAGTATAAAAACGGCAGCCGATATCCTGGATGTCAAAGACGAGAGCGTCCAAATCCTTCAATTGCTCGGGCGTTGGAACACGCCGTTCACCGTACAAACTGTAAATAGGCAAACCGGTTTTTTCATCCACAGTGTCGCCGATCTTTTCGTCCATTGCGCCGCGGATACCGTGTTCGGGACTGAACAGTGCTTTCAACTGGACGTCCGGCGCATTCTTCAGGAGGTCGATCGTTTGGTTGCGATCCTTGTCAACGCCCGTGTGATTCGTGACGAGTCCGAGGCGCATTCCTTTCAATCGCGCGAACTTTTCGCGTTTCAAAACGTCGATGCCATTCAGCGCGGGCTTCAACGGACGCGCTGCGACACGCGTCGTCGTTTCTTCGCGTTTCTCCAATGAACCCGGAACGTAGGCGAAGTTGTAGTCCGTGATCGCTTCCCCGGCTAACGTCGCGATCTTGCTGCGCACCGAACTCACGTTGCCGCTTTCGTCCGGATGATTACGATTCGAAAGGAAAATGATAAACGATTGTGAGAACGGATCGATCCATATAGAAGTTCCTGTCCATCCTGTGTGGCCGTAGGAGCCCACCGGAAAAATTTTGCCACGCGGTCCGCTGTAGCTGCTCGCGATATCCCATCCGAGTCCGCGTTTGCTTGTAATCGTCTCCGGCGTTTGAACGCTGGTCATCAACTTAACCGTCTCCGGCTTGAAGATGCGCACTCCATCGAGTTCACCCATATTGAGCAGCATCCGCGCATAGCGCGCCAGATCAGCAGCAGTCACGAATAATCCAGCGTGTCCGGCTACGCCCCCCATGTGACGAGCCGTCGGATCGTGAACCACGCCGCGATACGGTTTGCCGTTCTCCACTTCCGTCGGCGCGATGCGCGACAGTTTCGAAGCCGGCGGCAAATATCCCGTGTCCACCATCTTCAAAGGCTTATAAATTTCCGTCGCGACAAACTCTTCCAGCTTGCGATGCGTCACACGCTGCACGATGTCTCCGACAAGGAACAAATTGATGTCGCTGTATTTCAGGTCCGTGCCGGGAGCGAAAATCAGTTTTTCTTCACACGCCTTTTGCACCGCAACGTCCTGCCCTTTCCAATCGCTGCGCGTTTCGATATCTCCACGGAGCCCCGAGGTGTGCGTTAATAAATGGCGAACGTTGATTTTATCTTTTCCATTGGAACCAAACTCCGGAATGAACTTCGTCACCGGGTCATCAAGTTTTACCAACCCGCGTTCGATGCACAGCATCATCGCCGGTGTTCCCGCGGCAACCTTCGTGACCGAAGCGGCGTCAAAAATCGTATCCTCCGTCATCTTCTCGACACTCGGAACGAGCGCCCGATTTCCAAACGCTTTGTGATAGGCCTGACCGCGATGTTCAAACCACAGAACGCCACCCGGACATTTCTTGTCGCCGATGGCTTGTTTGATGACTTCGTCCATCTCCGCGAGTTTATCGGCGCGGAAAACAGGCGCGGGTTTAGGACTCTTTGCGACCTTGTCGATCTTCACTTCCTGCGCGCGAGCAGCACTCGTGAAAACGGAAGCTGCGATCATTAGACTCGAAAGAAAGCGCCAACCCGGAAACATCCGAAGATTTGTCATAAGAGTTGGCGAGACTAAGAAAATCGAGACGCACTCGACAACCGTTTTCTTCGTAGCCGCCGACGTAAGGAGGCGGACGAGAATGCTGAAGAACGTTCAATATTTTCTTCCAGCGATCTAACCGCACAATACGATTTGCCGATGGAATTTGTCAGAAAGGAAAACTTACCGCGGCTCGACCGACATCATTACCAAGCACACGCAGTCGTTTTCTGGACCTTAACACTCGACGACCATGCTCGTGGTTGGCTGACGAGCAGTTTCCATTCTGTGTTTCGAGAAATCATGCTGCATGCGGCGTTTCGTTATGATGTTTGGTGCCGAGCGTATTGTTTGATGGCTGATCACTTACATTTGATGTGGATGGGAATGAGCGCCAAAAGTGATCAACTGAACGCGATGAAGTTCCTTCGGTGCGAAGCACAACCTCATCTCGGCACCGGACGAGAGTGGCAACATCAGGCGCATGATCATGTCCTGCGCGAAGACGAACGTAAGCGCAATGCGTTTGCGTCGACATGCTTTTACATTCTTGCCAATCCAGTGCGCGCCGAACTGGTTACTTCAGAAAAGGCCTGGCCATCCAGTGGATGCGTGATTCCTGGCTATCCGCGAATGCATCCAATGGACGAGGGATATTGGGAACTCTTTTGGCGACTGTACGCCGCGAAGCGGGAATCAAAGTAGCCGCCGACGTAAGGAGGCGGATTCGCCAGCGCATACGTACGTTTTAAATCCGCCTCGTCACCTCGGCGGCTACGAGGCTACAACGGATTAATTTCGCTTGTATCCTTCCACTCAATGATCTCGATGCGATTACCGTCGGGATCGTTGACGAAGAAGCGTTCAGCTCCGGGAATCGGTGTCGTCTCGCGGATCGCAACACCGCGTTTCATCAACTCTGTTCGAGCCTCGGCGGCGCTCTCAACGCGCAAAGCGAAATGTCTCCTCCCTGGCACATCCGGTTGGGGAGCGATGAAAAGATGCACGTACTGCTGTCCGGCCTTAAACCAACGAACCTTCAGACCTGCTCCCTCGAAAGTTGATGGGCTGCTCACCTCGGGTAACCCGAGCACATCCCGATAAAACGCCACGGCCCGCTCCGGGTCAGTAATAATGACCGTGACATGGTCGATGCCGGTAAATCTCACGGAAGAACTATTGGCGTCGGTCCATTATTCCGTCGAGAAGGAAAACGGAGCCGTCCAGTTATTCCACCCGCAAAGGCCCCCATCGACACTCTCCAACTTAGCCGACCAACGCGTGGGTCGCATGCGTCACCGCTCCCCCGGCGCGCAGGGATGCTGCAACCATCGCTGCTTCGACAATCTCAGCGTCTGTAGCACCGGCCTTGCGTGCGTTACCACTATGAATATCAATGCAGTACGGACACTGCGTGGTGACCGCCACCGCGATGGCAATCAGCTCTTTGTATTTCACGGGAATGGCACCTGCGGCGACCGATGCCTTATCGAATGCGGAAAATGTGCTCATGACATCCGGCGCAAGGCTATGCATGGTCTTCATCTTCGCCAGATTTTCTTTGTTGTACATATTGTTTACCCCTTTGTTGAACCCAGTCGCGGTTTTGTGAGTTGTGACCTCTGTAATATCTATCATGAATTTCAGCCGTTTCAACAAACCCTGAGAAAACACACTTGCACGGCTGAAATCCGCCATTGCCCCACAAAATCTATTAGCCCGTCATTGCTATAAAATTCCTGTCTACAAATTCTTCCCTCGCAGTTTTTTTCTTAAATTTATCCGCAATAAGAAGGTCAAAAAAATAATTTGGTTCCGTTTGTTCCCGATGAAGAGGTCCGACAATAATTTGCTCCCGCTTATCCGGAATAAATGGAGGGAAACACAAATTTCCTTCCGTCTATTGGCTCTCGACGCCTCCCATAGGCGCTTTTGCCCTTCTCATTGCCAATAAATGACACCAAAAAATAATTTGGCTCCAGCTATAGCCAATAATGGTGTCGTGAAAAATTTTGCCAGCATTTATTCCCAATAAAAGCCGTCAGAAAACAGTTTTCCTACATTTATTACGGATAAATGCCGCCAAATTATTCTTTCCCGCCATTTATCGGAACGATTTTTTGAGCGGTTTTTACGCTACGCCCTCAATCGCAGCCATTTACATCCAAAAAACAATTTGGACCCCTGACACTATATGTCAGGGGTCGTATGCGATGATGTATCCCTTGGCTTTACATTTTTTAGCCGTGTGAGTGAGCTAGCGGGACGATGACTGAACCAACAATAAATTCATCCGCGGCGGCCGAACTCGTCGTGAAATCTTCCGATCTCGCCCGCGCACTGCCGCTCAACGAACAGGATGCTTTCCCGGCCGTACTCGCAACCGCACGTCTGGTTGCGCTAATGGAAATTGCCGCCGCGAGACTGCTTCAGCCATGCCTCAAACCGGGCGAACTATCCGTCGGCGTGAGCGTGGAAATAATGCACACCGCTCCAACGCCAGAAGGCGCTCGCGTCACCGCCACCGCCCGTTATCTCGGCAAAGAAGGAAAACTATTTTCGTTTGAAGTGGTGGCGGCCGATGCCGGCGGTGAAGTTGGTCGCGCAAAGCATCAACGTGCCATTGTCGATTCCGCCCGGCTGGAGAGCAAAGCCGCGCAACGCGTCGCTGCGACAAAATAAAAACACTCGCTTCAGGAAAATCATTTCTGAAAAAGTATCCGCATGTCTCGTTTGCAGGATAAATGGATTTTGATCACCGGAGCCTCAAGCGGCTTTGGAGCAGCAACCGCTTTGGCCTTCGCGAAGGAAAAGGCGAACCTGTTGCTGGGCGCACGTCGCGTGGATCGGCTAAATGATGTGGCGGAACAGGCACGCAAACTAGGCGCACCACAAGCCCACGTGCACGCACTCGATGTTGCAAAAACGAGCAGCGTGGACGCCTTTGTGGCATGGGCAAAAACAAAAATTCTATCGGGCAAGCTGGACGTCCTAATCAATAACGCCGGAGGTGCTTTGGGTCTCGATACGGTCGCGCAGGGCAAAGATGACGATTGGGAAACGATGATGCAGACGAACGTTCTCGGCGTCTTGCGCATGACGCGCGCCGCCCTGCCCTTGATGGCGGATAATCCTGGAAGTTCGATTATAAACATTGGTTCACTCGCCGGTCGGGTTCCTTATGAAGGCGGTGCCGCGTATTGCGCCGCGAAAGCTGGCGAACGGAAAATTACTCAGTCGTTGCGTCTTGAGTTGAACGGCACCGGCATTCGCGTGAGTTCCGTCGATCCAGGCCTGGCCGAAACGGAGTTTTCGCTTGTTCGTTTCAAAGGGGATGTCGAACGCGCGAAGAAAGTTTATCAGGGAACATTTCCTCTCGTGGCTGAAGATGTTGCGGAAACGATTCTGTGGGTCGCGAGTCGTCCACCGCACGTCAATATTGATGAGATTCTGATCAAACCGACTGACCAGGCAGCAATTCACAAAACCTATCGGCGTTTAAAATAATCGCCGTGCTTGCCGTGACTGATGTTCGCTGTTAGAAATAACGACGGCGATGCGGGTGTGGTTCAATGGTAGAATGTGGCCTTCCCAAGGCTGAGACGAGGGTTCGATTCCCTTCACCCGCTCCACTTTCCATCAAGGACTTGCGTGAAAGTGCAAGTAAAGTGCCGGTTTGCCTCTTAGGATTGCTTTGTGATTCAGCCCATCTCTCCGCAGCGCAAGCCGCAATATGCCACCATTTTCTTTCCTTCTTCAGGAAGCGTGACGAGGACAAATGAGTCAGGTCTCGCCGTTCTTCTTTGGCAAGAAGTGCTTGCTCCGAGGTCAGGGTAGCGGGCACATCCGAATGTTCGGGTCAATATTGTTAAAAATACTATATGGGGGTAGGTAATTCGATTGCCAATAATAAAACTTGAACGCACGGACGGTTTCTTGCGATGGCACATGGGGCGTGAAAGGAATGTGCCGCATCAGAATGGTTGCTCTCCAAAAGTCCGCTTCGGAGTCGTATTCCGACGGAGGCATATCGGGCAATGCATCCGGAGGAATTTCTAAAACGGGAGAGTAATAGTCGGCGAGACCAGTAAAATATGCTCCAGCAATTCCAACCTGGGGATACGCTACCAGGACATTCCAATTAAAGCTGAGGGTGTTGGTGGTTTCAGTGAGAGGATCCACGGAGAAGGAGGCGTCGAAAGTGTTAAAATCGGAGGCAAGTAGACCGTAATGGGCGATTGCGCCATACGGTAAGTACATGCCACTGACGGTGCCACAGTCCGCGGCAAAAAGCCTGTAAACGAGGTTATACGGGGTCATTGGTCCGACCCCAAATGGAATGGGGATCGGTGGGCCACCCAAGACGTCGGTGGTCATCACCACGGGCACGATGCCGGCGCCCGGGTCCAGGCGATAATACCGTGCGCCTCCCTGAAGTGAGTTGGTCCAGGTATTGTGCGTGGCCAGCGTTTCAGGCACGTCCACGTTCTGCCAAATCGGTGAACTCAGATTGGTCGTCGATTGAAGCCTTGCCAACGTCTTGTCCGGAGGCACCGAGATCACGACTTTGTTGCCGTTGCGCGTGATCGATAGCTGCGTCTGCGGCGGGGGCGCGTAAAGCAGGTCTGTGGCACGGAATGCGCCCGGGGCGAAGGTGCTGATCCGGACGTCATCCACAAACCCTTTGATGTCCATACTCTTGATGTCGTTAACGCCGAAATATCCGGGGTCCATAGCGTTGGGGCCGCCGATGTTCAGGTAGCCCGTGGGCAGGACGGGCGTCGCATTCGTGACAGCGGCGAGCGTCCTGTTGGTGAACACGGCCACGGTGCCATTGCTGCAAACCAGCGCCAGATGCATCCACTCTCCCGGCGGACAGGGAATCGTGGCCACCGTGCCGACGCCGCCGAGGACCGCGAGGTAATTGTTGTTCGTGAGGATGAAACCATAACCGTTGTTGGTGGGATCGCCGTTGTAGGCGACGAGGTGATAATCACGCCAACCGGTGTTGGCCCACGCTTCGAAGCAGACGTTGTCGGTGTTCGTGACCACTGCAGCCGTCGCCTTGTCCACTGTGGAAAACAGGATGGAAAAATGGGAATTGGTATTTCCCCGCGCGGCGTGACCCCAATATTTCGGTGCGCCGGTGAAGGAGAGCGCGTTCGTGCTGACACTGTCGAGGGAGTTGGTGGCAACGACATTGTGGCCAAGACCCGCGTCATCTTCACCTAAATGATAAAAGCGGACGGGCGTCACCGCGGCATGAGAGATCAGGCCTGAAACCAATAGCGTGAGGACGAAGAGTTGTGGATACCGCAGCATGGAGCTATTTCCGCAGGATGCTTATCCAGTCACAAGGAAATTCTAATGTGAACTGAACGCAAGAAACTTAGTTTAAAAGCCCTTCCTGACTGCTTTTTACGGCGAAATTTCACGAGGGTTCGATTCCCTTCACCCGCTCCAGTTCCCGAATTAACGAGCAAGCGCGTTCTGAATTTTCCCTACGCAAAAGGCAAACGCCGCTCGCTGAGTCGTTCCTCTTTTTGTCGTCCCAACAATTTCGATCGCTTTACAACGTGATTCCAATGATCGCGATCATTCATGGAATGATTGGGATCGTGCTCTGAAGCGGAATGTCCGCGCGCAACATTTTTGAAGCTTCATTCGCCAGGCGCAAATACCAGTCACTCGGGAGCGAGTAGTGATCAATGTTCAGCGGCACCCACGAGCCTTGGGCAGGAATTTCAGTGGTGGTGGGAGCGAGCTTATACATCGCTGTGCCTTCGTCCGCTTCATCAAACATCGCTCCGTAAATCATGTGCAGCCGGAGAGTTTGCGTTGTAGGCCTGGTGCCAGTAGAGCGCGCTTTCAATTCTTGCCTTCTTCAAGGAATTGCTTTGATTTGACCGCCGTGTCATGATTTTTCAGTCCGTCGTCAAAATTCATCGCGACAAAACGTCGAGGTTCCGTCCGACCCTTGATGACGCTTTCATGCATCTGAAATATCGTG
>CBHWET010000139.1:0-11262 GCA_966112985.1 uncultured bacterium
GTTTTATCGCCTCGGGTCCGAATTGCGCCGGGAGACCCAGGGAATTGGGATTGGGCTGAGTCTCGTGAGACACATCGTTGAAGCCCACGGTGGAAAAATCATTGTGAGAAGCGAACCAGGGCAGGGCAGTTGTTTTACGATCCAACTGCCAATGGAAAATAAGGAGGAAGTAAACCCCCGAAGCTGAGGAGATTTCCCGCTCTTAAAATATGTCACGGATACTGATCATTGAAGACGAACTGCCAATGCGAACGGCGCTGAAGGATTGCCTTGAGGGCGAAGGTTTCAGGGTCATTACGGCCAATGACGGTGAATCAGGATTGCAACGTGCCATTAACGAAAAGCCAGACCTTATCCTGCTGGATGTGATGATGCCGCGCCTCGATGGATACGCTGTTTGCTGCGAGTTGCGCCGCCTGGAAATCAGCGTCCCTATTCTCGTGCTGACTGCTAAAGGCCAGATTGAAGATCGCGTGACGGGACTTGATTCAGGCGCCGACGATTATCTTTCGAAACCTTTCAGCACGGATGAATTGCTGGCGCGTGTGAGGGCCATTCTCCGCCGCACTCAACGCCAGCAGAAACTGCCATCACGCTTCGGATTCGGTGATGTCGAAGTTGACCTCGTGCGCCAGCAGGCATGGCGAAAGAAAAAACTGCTGCACCTCACGGCAAAAGAATTCGCGATGCTTCGGTTGCTGGTGGAAGCGAATGGAGAACCGGTTTCACGTGAGCGCTTTTTAGATGTGGTGTGGGGATACGCCGCCTTCCCGACTACACGCACGGTCGATAACCACGTCGCCAGCCTGCGTTCGAAAATCGAAACGAACCCGGATGAACCGCGCTGGATCAGGACGGTGCATGGAGTCGGATATCAGTTGGATACAACATCGCGTGACAGGTAAATGCACTGGAGTTTTTACAAAACCGTGACAACTGCGTGGCATGAAAAATTGCAGAATCGGGCGAGTTGAAATTATGAACAAAATATTTTTTACGGGGATTCTTTTAGCAGGCGTTTGTGCCGTTTCTGCCGTGGGGACGAACGAACTAAGCACCACATTGCAACGGGGCTTGTTTGAAGAAGAGGCCAATCACAACCTGAACGCCGCCATCCAGGCCTATGAAGCCGTCGTGAACGCGTTCGACAAAGATCGAAAACTTGCGGCAACGGCGGCCTTTCGACTCGGCGAATGTTACCGGAAGCAAAACAAGTCGGCTGAAGCACGCGCGCAGTACGAACGCGTTGTTCGGGATTTCTCGGAACAATCTGTTCTGGTCGAGCAAAGCCGCAAAGCGCTGGGGCAAAATTCTGCTCCACCCATTGCTGAAACGGCCCAAACGGAGGATCAACTCATTCCACTGTTCAATGGACATGATTTAAGCGGATGGACCTACGACGAGGCCTACTGGTCCATCGAAGGTGGTTATATCACCGGGAAAGCTGGAGTTGGTGCGCCGCAGCAACTGTTGACAAAACTGGTGGCCAATATTGCCGTTGACGATTTTGAACTGCACCTGAAATACCGCTTCCGGAAAATGGCGGGTAATGCACAGGCCTCTGCCGGTATCGAATACCGCATTCCTGCGCGGCAGAATGGAAATGGTTATCAATATGAAGTGACGCTTTCTGGCGACAACGTGGGGATGCTGACACAGCGCGATCGGCCTGTGTTGGCAATTCTCGGACAGCGCGCGAAAGTTGCGCCCAGAGCCACAAACAAACAGGATCGTGTCGAGGTGATCGAGACGTTGCAGCAGAGACCACGAGGTGCATCGTCCGGAGCCGAAGATTGGAATGAATGTACAATCATCGCCAAAGGCAATCATCTGATTCATAAAATCAACGGCGATGTTGTTGCTGACCTTGTCGATGAAAACGAGGCGCGCCGTAGTTTTGGGGGAGCGATTGCGTTAGTGCTGAACACCGGCGCCAAGCCTGCTGTATACGTTCAATTCAAAGATCTTGAGTTACGGCGATTAACTCCGGGATCGACTGCCACCGCACAGCTGCCTTCTGAATCCGCAAGTAACGACGTTCTTTTACACCTGGAAAAATTGCGAGTTGAGGCGAAGGCGGAGGTTCTACAATTGCAAACGCTTTTGGAACACCTGAAATCATTGCAGAGGCACGAACTGCGACAGGCCTTGCCGATTGCGTATCCAGATCCCCAGTTGAGTGAATTGTTGGTTAACCTCGCCGCGGCTAACGCCAAGTTGGACAGCGTCGCCGTCGATTTAGGGCGTGAACATCCTGAATACAAGAAGGCCGACGCAGTCGTGGGGCGCTATGAAAAACAGGTCGACGAGAAAATCGCCGGCACGTTTCTGGGAATAGAGACCCGCCTTTCATCGCTCAAAGCGCGCCTGACAGAACTCGAACGGCAGATCAGTGAGGCTAAAGCAGCTGGCAGTACCCGCACTGCTTTTTCGCAGCGCCTTGTTTCCGTCGCCACAAAGCCGACAACTGAACCGTCGAGTGATGAAGAAGCTGCGGAAGTCCGGCGGATTCAGGCCATCGTTAAAGACAGTCCCGACCTGATCAACGCGAGAAGTCAGACCGCGTCGGGGACATATCTGCACAATGCCGCACAAAACGGTCTGTTAAAAGTGGCGCAATACTTCCTTGAGAACGGAGCTGATGTGAATATCACGCGCAGTTCTCAGGACGGGTCGACTCCATTGCATCTCGCAGCCGAAAGCGGCCATAAAACGATGATCGAACTGCTTGTTCGTCATCATGCAGACGTTAATGCAAATGGTTTCGAGAATCGCACGCCCCTTTGGCTGGCGGCGGATCATGGGTTCAAGTCCATCGTCGAATTCCTATTAGCGAATGGCGCGAATGTGAACGCGGCGAACGTACAGGGCGATACGCCGTTGCATCGGGCTTCAGAAAACGGATTTAAAGCCATCATGGAGCTTCTGATAAAGCACAAGGCCGATGTTAACGCACGAAATGCGTTATCGTCCTTGAATACAGCGAATTCACGGGCCGGGTTTACTCCATTGCACCTCGCCGCATCGCGACCTCCTGACGTCGCTGAACTGCTTTTGGCAAACGGAGCCGATGTAAATGCGCAGGCACATAACGCCGTATCTCCGCTCCACACCGCTGTCTCACGGAAGAACATCGCGGTAGCCGAGCTGCTGATTAAACACAATGCGGCGGTGAATGCGACTAACTCGGTTGGGGCAACACCTTTGCATCTCGCAGCTGAGGGTGGCAGTGTCCCTATCGCACAACTGCTATTATCCAATCGCGCCAACACTGAAGCCCGAGATCAGGAAGGAAGGACGCCCCTGTATTATTGCAAAACAAAGGAGATGCTGCAGTTGTTGTTGGACAACGGCGCAAATGTCAACGCACTCAACAAATACAATACGACATTATACGATGTTCTTTGGAGCAACGGTGCCAGCCTCACCGCGCCGACGCAGGCGATGCTGGATCTCATCAAGCAACGTGGGGCGAAGCGTGGCGAGGAGATACTGCGTCCGCAATTTATCTCTTTCTCACGCAATGGGGCGCGGTACAAAACGTTCTATAAAGGGACGAACGGGCTTAATGAATACACGCTATTTGAGTTGTTGGCGGGTACGGATTGGAGCGGACAAAGCCGTTTTAAATTCCCGGACTTCTCGCGGATCACAATCAATCGGATCAATCCGGGCGCCAATGCAACGACCGAACTGCATGTCGATGTGCAAGAGGCGCTGAAGTCCGGTGATTGCGCGAAAGACATTCCACTTCAAGGAGGCGATGTTGTTGAGATTCCGGAAATGGATCATCCCGTCGGACAGGGCTGGATGAATATTCCCGCCGAGGTTCAGGAATCTTTGACAAAATGTCTGACGCGCACCGTCGAAGTCGAGGTAAAGGGACAAACCAATAAAGTGGTTTTGAAGCCGGCACTCAACGCCATTGCTCCCTATGCCGAATCGCCGGCCTTGGAGAGGTTTTATCTGCACGCCGCCATCTGGCCGTTCGTTCGCACCTCCTCCGATTTAAAGAGGGTGCACGTCCGCCGAAAGCTATCGTCCGGCGAAATACGGGACATTGTCGTCAATCTGGATCCCGCCCCAATGCCTGATTTGTTTCTGCGCGATGGCGACGTGATCGAGATCCCGGAAAAGCCTTAAGCGGTTTGCTGACGACGTCAGGACGTTCACTGCATTGATGGCGATCGACTCCGTTCTTTACTTTTGGAACGGAAGTCGCTTTCTCTCCTGTCGATGCGCGACCGCTACAAACTGAACATAAAGACTAAGCGTCAATGTCCAGAAATTCGTCACGAGCGTTCTGTTCGTGAGATCCGTAGACGTCGTGCGCAACGCCGCTTTTCCATTGTTCCACCCGTGACGGAGAATTTAGAAAACTTTCCGTATTGCTAAGCATTCGCGCCTTCGACCGTCGATTTAGATCAGATCGTAATCATGACGGTGTCTGACAGTCGGCTTTCGCCTCCATCGTTTACTGCGCTGACGGAGAATTCAATCGATAGACCGCGAGGGAGATCTTCCATGGTGAAATTTGGATCAATTGGTGAACCGACGGCGATCGGTTGTGCATCGACTCCGATTACACGTTTGTAGACGCGATAGTAATTGGCGCGTGGTGTGGGTGGGATTTCGATCATCGCGGTTGTTTCGTTTACCACGACTACTTCGATCTTCTCTGGGGCATCGGGTGTTTGTTCTGCACCTGGTTTATTAAATCCAAACGCGTTCCAGCGCGGATCGAGTGGATCGATGAGGAGGCTCAATTCTTCGATGCAGATGCGGATTCGTTTGTAGAGGCGTTCGGCTTTTTCATCGCGTGCGTGGAGGAGTTGATCAACGGTGCAGGCCTGCGTGTTGACGTTGTTGATCGCGGTGAGCAACTCCTGGAACAGCGTCTGCATGTGTGAAGCGGTAATGTTGAGCCACGGATTTTCGTGGGCGGGGTTGTTAGTGAAATAAGCTTCGAAACCTTGCAAGACGACCAACAATTCATCGGGAGTCTTTGGAATCGCGATGGAGCGGACAAGGGTGGTCATGTCCCAACGTTGATTGTAATCGATGCCGAGATAACGTTTAAGAACGTCGCGCGAAAGACGAAGTTGCTCGCGGCATTCATCGATCTTCGTGTTGAGTGCGTCGCGATGTCCTCGTAGGATTATTCTTCCCAATTCGTAGGAGTCGCGTGCGGCTTGAAGGGCGTCGCGGTCGATAGTCATTTTCGGCGCAGAGCCGTGGAATAGACCGATGGCGTCGCCATGAAGTTTGGACGCCTCAATGGCAAATCTGGCGCAGCCGAGCAGTCCCCGTACAGTTTTATTGATATTTTGTTTCATAATTTTCGTTTTCTTTTGTTTTTACCCGACGGTTTTTGGTCGAGCGGCGAAGGTTATCTCATAACGGATGAATGAGCGTAAGGGCGTCACGTGTGGACAGCTCGTGCCCTCCCTGTTGGAGCGTTGATTATGTGGGGGTTACAAAGTGAAAAAAAGTTGTGGAATGGGATGTTTTTGGCGGCGGTTTGATCGGAATTTTTGGAGCTGAGGCAGAAGTTTATAGGATTGGTGGGGGTGGATCGTGATTTTGCGAATAAAGGCTTCATAGGACCACGGCGCGCTGGGGACAGCGCTCCCTACCAGCTAATTTGTAACGGAGTTTCTATCCGGGATAGTTTTGGTCGTCGTTTCGGGCTAAAGTTTGTGGGAAAACGAGTTTTGCCCACGAATTCGTTCAAGAAACGTGGCTTGAACTATTTAGAACGGTTTTTCCGCGACGGAAATCCCGAGAAATAATTTTTTGACGGGATTTCCGGCGTGGAAAAACGAACGAAAATGAAGCCGGTATTCAATTTAGGCCGAAATTTGAGGCATCTGGTGTCGACGGAAGTTTGTGGCGACGAAAACGTGGGTAATTCTATAAACCCTAACATTTCTGTTCGGAAATTGATGCGACATAGCTGTTTGATGGGGCTAGAGTTGCCAGAATAAGCGGGCGAATTAATCGCGTTATATTTACCTTAGCCTGGTGGGTTCACAATATGTATTCACTTGTCGTTGTTCCGTTCGGTTGTTGCTTGTTAATTGGTTTGGTCATCTTTTCAGTTAAAGCGTGGCGTTCATCCGACTTAACCACCCGCGGACGAACCACGCGCCTCGTCGTTGCTACGACAATCGCGATCCCCTTGATTGCTTGCATCATTTACGCCGCATCCATAGATATTGGATGGTGGCTTTGGGCAAGGCAGGCTAGAAACACTTTGGAGCAACGCCAGAGGAAATTGTTATACCAGACAGACCATAAAGCGTTAGCCCAAGTCGGGCGAGAAATGCTCAACGACACGAATCGATTCGCTAAATTCCCGGATCACACAAATCTGCCACCGATCTTACGCGACTTGGATCCGAGTTACGGAACGTTCGCTGATGACCGATCGTGGATGAATGTTGAAATGGGAGGCGGCTTTTTTCACTTTGGATTCACGATCTACCGGGAGGGGGTAACGGGTGGGGGATTAAAGGAACTCGTTCCCGGCGTTTGGTATCATTCCGAGGATCACGAGGTAATCGAGCCAAAGTAGCTGGGGCGTTTTGGCCAATATTCTTTAAGGCTCCAAAAATCCCTCGATGGTTTCGCCCGTTTTGGCATTGCGGAATGTCCAGCTCGTGCCGCTGCGGTCCAAAGACCAGTTTTTTGGCGGGGGCGCGCCGTTTAAAACTTGCGGCACGAAAAACCAGGCCAGACGGCCGGGTGGTTTGCCATAACCGGAATAAAATTTCTTCTGCACCGGGATTTCGATCTGCCAACTGTTCGTTGTTGTTTGCGCGATGACGAATGGAATCGGCGTTTTGGTGAATTGCACGATCGTGCGTCCGTTCTTTCTATTTGTTCCAATCAAAAGATCGCCGGCGAGTTCCGGGGCGTCCTTTTTTGTTTTCCAAACGGCCTGGCCTTGCTGGACATGCCACTCTTGTGTGTTAAAATCCACGGGTGCCAGCCGGGGAACTGTGCGGCAGGCTGGTGCGACAAGGAGCAGTATCCACATCCATAAAAACGCGTAATGGGCGGATTTTTTCCGTGCAGTGGCTCTGTTTTTGTGGTTCATGTCGTGCGCGCTTATCCCTTGTCTGGAAAAACTTAAAAGTTTTTTTGAACGTTTTTCCAGTGGTTTGTCAAAGTGGCGTATGGCAGTCGAAGTAGCAACACGTGAAACGACCGGCATCGCCCGGGAAAATTTTGCTGTCGAACAGCACATAAAACAACCGACGCCGCATATTGCGGTTAAAAAATCGGAGAACGGAATGATTAAAGTTCAAAAACTAAGGAAAGAATTCGGTCCGAAGGTGGCCGTCAATGGCATCTCCTTCGAGGTCGAGCGCGGCGAAGTGCTCGGCTTCCTCGGACCTAACGGCGCAGGCAAATCGACCAGCATGCGCATGATCACCGGATTTATTCCGCCAACGGATGGCAAAATCTTCGTGGGTGGTTACGACATGGTCGAAAACCCCATCCCGGCGAAACGCCTCATCGGTTATCTGCCGGAAAATGCGCCGAGTTATAACGACATGACGGTGCATGGCTTCCTGAGCTTTTGTGCGGAAGTGCGCGGACTCCGCGGTGACGACCGCAAGAAAGCAGTGCATCGCGTCGTCGAAATGTGCTTCCTCGAAAACGTGTTGTATCAAAGCATTGATACGCTCTCCAAAGGTTATCGTCACCGCACGTGCCTCGCGCAGTCGCTGATCCACGATCCGGAGATTCTGATTCTCGACGAACCGACGGATGGTTTGGATCCGAACCAGAAATTTGAAGTACGCCAGCTCATCAAACGGATGGGCGAGAAGAAGGCGATTATTTTCTCCACGCACATTCTTGAAGAAGTGGAGGCGGTTTGCTCACGCGCTATCATCATTGATCGCGGACAAATCGTGGCCAACGGCACGCCGAACGAGCTGAAGGGCAAAGCCGACAGCGCCGGCGTTGTAACGCTTGCGGTTGCGGGAACAGCTGCCGCTGTGGTTACCGAAAAGCTTGCGCAGGTCAATGCGGCGCGAAAGAGCGCTGTGCTCAAGGAGGATTCGTCGCGCGCTGTGGTGCGTGTTTATCCCAAGGCCCAATGCATTAACGGGGAACTTGCCAGCCAGGTCAGCGAGCTGGCAACGCGCGAAAAATGGCGCGTCGAAGAGTTGCACACAGAGGAAGGCCGCCTCGATGAGGTCTTCCGCAGTATTACTTTGCCTGACACCAAAACGGAGGAAACGAAATGAATCAATCTGCTCTCGGAAACATTACCGCGATCGCGAAGCGCGAATTGAAAGGTTATTTCGCGTCACCGGTGGCGTACGTCTTTATTGTTATATTCCTGCTGCTCGTCGGTTTCTTTACGTTCATGCTTGGGCGCTCGCCGTTCTTTAAACTTGGGCAAGCGAACCTCGACGCATTCTTCACATGGCATCCGTGGGTGTTTCTGTTCCTGGTGCCGGCGATTGGAATGCGTGTCTGGTCCGAAGAACGCCGCTTGGGCACAATTGAACTGTTGCTGACGATGCCGATCACGGCGTGGCAGGCCATCGTCGGAAAATTCCTCGCATCGTGGGCATTTCTGTTACTCACGCTGTTTTTTACGTTCCCGATGGTGATCACGGTGAATTACCTCGGTAATCCCGATAACGGAGTGATCTTTGGTGCGTATGTCGGCAGCTTCCTGATGGCTGGAAGTTATCTCGCGATCAGTTGCCTGACGTCAGCGATGACACGCAATCAGGTGATCAGCTTTATTCTGTCGTGCGTTATCTGCTTCGTATTGATCCTGTGCGGATTCCCGCCGGTTACGGAGTTCCTTGCGAACATCGGTATGGGGCAGGGGATCATCGACACGATTGCGTCGCTGAGTTTCATGACGCATTTCGATGGATTCCAGAAAGGGGTTTTGGATCTGCGAGACCTGATCTTCTTTTTCTCAGTGATTGGATTTTCGTTATTCACCACCGGAGTGATTCTCCGCAGCCATCGCGCTGGTTAATTGAAAGGATTTACAATGAAGAGAAAACAATTCGAAACAATTCTCTATTCGACAGCCGGCGTTGTCCTGCTGTTCGTGCTGGTGCTGGCGATCAACTTCATCGCGACGAAGGCGCGCTATCGCGCGGACCTGACGCAGGAGAAGGCCTATACGTTCTCTGATGGAACGAAGGCGATTCTCAAGCGCATCGATACTCCCGTGAAGATTCGGTTCTATTGCACGCGCGGGGAAAACGCGGCGCCTGAATCTGTGTTCCTGAAAAACTACGCCCGCCATGTCGAAGACTTGCTGGAGGAATATAAACAGGCGGCGAAGGGCAAGATCACGTTGGAAAAGTATGATCCGGAACCGGACTCCGACGCTGAGGATTCGGCGCGTCTCGACAATATCGAAGGTCAGATGCTTTCGAACGGCGAGAAGTTTTATCTCGGTGTGTCGGTCAACATGCTCGATCAGCGCGAAAGTCTCGGCTTCCTGACGCCAGCGCGTGAAAAATTGCTCGAGTATGACATCACCCGTGCGATTGCGCGCGTGCAGGCTTCTGAAAAGCCGACCATTGGTGTGATGAGTTCGATGGTTGTTTTCGGACAACAGCAGAGCCCAATGATGGCACGCATGGGACAGCAGGCGATCGATCCGTGGGTGCTCATTACCGAAATGAAGCGCGACTTCAATGTGAAGAATATTGAGATGACTTCGGACAAGATCGACGATGATGTCAAAGTCCTCATTCTGATCCATCCGAAGAACATCACGGAACAGACTGAATATGCGATCGATCAGTTCCTGATGCGCGGGGGCAAGTTGTTGGCGTTTGTGGATCCGAATTGCTATTTCGATCCGAATCGCCAGGAACGCCAATTTGGCGGTGGTTTCAGCAGCTCGAATATCGAGAAGCTGATGAAGGCGTGGGGACTGCAATTTGAAAGCAGCAAGGTTGTCGGTGATTTGACTTATCCGACGCGGATTCAAGAGGGCAACATCCCGACAGTTTTGTCGCTGACAGCTGATGCGCTGAACAAAGATGATGTTGTCAGCGGGCAGATCGACAACATGCTGTTCCCATTTACGGGCGCAATCAGCGGAACGCCAGCGGCTGGCTTAAAAGAAACTGTTCTCGTGAAGACGTCGACGAAAACAGATTTGATCGATACTTATATGGCGCAGATCTCTGGTGCGAACGTGATGAACGAGATCAAGCCGTCGGGTAAGGAATACGCGTTGGCGGTGCGTTTGGCTGGTAAGTTCAAGACGGCGTTCCCCGAAGGAAAACCGAAGGCCAAGGACGCGAAAGCCGATGATAAGGATAAAGACAAAGAGAAGAAAGACGAGAAGCCTGAGCCCGGTTTGAAGGAATCGCCAGAGACTTCAGTTATCCTTGTTGCAGACGCTGACATGATTACCGACGAAGGTGCACAGATTCAAAAGCAGGACTTCTTTGGCCAGAAAATCATCATGATGCACAACGGCAACCTGCCTTTCGTGCAGAACTGCATCGAGCAGTTGGCTGGTGACAACAACCTGATCTCCGTCCGTAGCCGCGCGACGTTGAACCGTCCTTTCACGCTCGTGAAGAAAATGGAAGCGGATGCGCAGGAAAAGTTCCAGGGCCGTATCAAAGACCTGGAAGGCAAGAAGCGTGAAGCGGAACAGAAAATTAATCAGCTCCAGCAGAGCAAGTCGAAGGAACAACGCTTCATCCTGTCGCCGGAACAACAGAAGGAAATCGATAACTTCAAGAAAGAGCAGGCGAAGATCAATAAAGACCTGAAGCAGGTGAAGAAAGATTTCCGCAAAGAAGTGGATTCTCTCGAAAATCGCTTGAAGTGGACGAACATCCTCGCCATGCCGATCGTTGTGGCGATCTCCGGTCTCGCGCTTGCTGTTGTAAAACGCAAACGCACTGCGGCGAAATAAAATCAAAACACGACCATGAATCAAAAACAGTTTATCAAATTATTGCTCCTGGTTCTGATTGTGGGAGGCGTTGGATTCGCAGCCTATAAGAAGAATAATTCAACTTGGAAATCGGAGACGATTTCCGAGAAACAACTGCTTCCGAAATTCGACGTGAACGAGGTTTCGCACATCACGCTGAAGAAGGACACCAACGAGGTGAACCTTGTTAAGAAAAATGATGTGTGGGTCGTAAAGGAACGCGGGGATTATCCAGCGAACTTCGAAACGATCCGCGATTTCGTTCAGAAAGTTAAAGATGCGAAGATCGTTCAAACTGAACCGAT
>CBHWET010000140.1:0-11259 GCA_966112985.1 uncultured bacterium
ATCAGCTGCGTTGAGTTCGATCCAGAAAGTGCTGCCTTTGCCGAGTTCCGATTGGACTCCAACCTGGCCACCCATGCGCTCGACGGCTTTGCGTACGATGGCAAGGCCAATGCCCGTCCCTTCATAGAGATCAGCACGGTGAATCCTTTCGAAAATATTGAAAATCTTGCTCTGAAATGCCGGTTCAATACCAATTCCGTTGTCTTTCACATATATCCTGACTCGTTGCTCAATGCGTTCGGTCCAGATTGTTATATGCGGGTGCGTGCCCGGTGACACAAATTTGACCGCGTTGCCAATCAGGTTTGAAAGACATTGCAGCAGTGACGGGCGATGACCAATAACCGGGTGCAAGGGAGTGCGCGTATCAATAACAGCTTTCGAATTCTGAAGGTTTGGAAAAGTCTTCATGATTTCAGAAACCAGCGTGTCGAGTTGAACTGGTTCGAGATCAATTCTGATACGGGCGACGCGGCTGTAGGCGAGAATATCCTGAATGAGCAATTCGAGACGGTCTGCACTGCTCTTGATGCGCCGGAGATAAGCCTTTCCTTCTTCGTCCAGTTGGTCGGCATAGTCGGCAAGAAGAAATTCCGAGAACGCCTGCATTGCGCGCAATGGAGCACGAAGATCATGGGACACTGTGTAGGAGAATGCCTCCAGCTCGCCAATTTTCGTCTGCAACTCGCGAGTCCTTTGCTGCACGGTTTTTTCGAGGTTTTCACGCGCCGTGCGAAGGTCGTTTTCCATCTGGACGCGGGAGGTAATATCGCGGGCGACCTTCACGAATCCCTGTAGTTTGTTGCGATCATCAAACATGGGTCGCATGACGCCGCTTGCGAAAAAGCGCTGGCCGTCCTTTTTCTTGTGCCAGCGTTCGTCAAGGGCAGCGCCGGTTTGTGTGGCCGTCGCCCGTTCCTGCTCGGGAACACCGGCCTCGACCTCTTCCGGGACGAAAATGTCTGCGTCGATATTACGTCTTATCACCTCGTTTTCGGAGTAGCCGAACGTGTTTTCCGCCCCATGGTTCCAGGTCAGGACACGACCTTCAACGTCCATGGAGAAAATCGCAAAGTCCTTTGCAGTCTCGAGGATGACCCGGAGGTGTTCTTCGTTGCGGCGGAGGGCCTGTTCGAGGCGTTTGCGTTCTGTAATGTCTTGAATCGCTCCGAAGAAGTGCGGTTGGCCGTTTTCATCCGTCAATAAGCAGACCTTCGTTCTCACCCAGATGACTTCGCCAGTTTTTCGGATGTATCGCTTTTCGATATCAAAGTGCGAAATCTCACCATTCTGTAGGCGCCGGAGCAGATCAAGGGCTCGCGGTGCATCATCGGGATGTTGAATGTCGATGACGGTTCGTTGAAGGAGCTCTTGTTCCGAGTAACCGGTAAGTTCGCAAAACGCGACATTAACGCGCACGTAGCGTTTCTTCAGATCGATAAGTGCGAGGCCAATAGAAGCGGAGGAGAACAGTTTGCGGAATCGTTCTTCGCTCGCACGCAATTGTTCCTCGGCTTTTTTACGCTGATCGATATTTGTGGCGGCGCCATAGATTAGTCCTTCGGATGGGAAAGTTTTCGTCTTCCAATTAAGCCATATATAGGTGCCGTCTTTTTTACGGTAGCGATTTTCAAAAAAAGTAATTGCTTCACCGCGCATGGCTTTCTCCGCCTGGACGAGTGTGGCTTCGCGATCATCGGGGTGAACGAAGTTGATCCACGGTTGTGAAGTTAAATCCTGGACTCTCCAGCCCGTTGTTTTTTCCCAGCTCGGACTGGCCCACTTGAGGACTCCCTCCATGTTGCCGACTACCAAAAGGTCTGCGGCTACTTCAAATAACCTGTCACGTTCGACAAGGATTTCTTTGCGCCGTGTTACATCGCGCGAAATGGTTGAAATACCGATCAGGTGTCCGTTGGAATCGTGGATAGGCGAAAACTGCGCCGAGATGCTGATCCTGCGTCCATCCTTTCTTCGACGATCCGTTTCAAATCGATCGACCGTGCCGCCATTGTTAATGACCTCGATTGCGTTCGCAATTTTTGAGAACTCACCGGCAAAACTGAGCAGTGAGAGGTGTTTGCCAAGGACTTCCGTTGCTGAATATCCGTAGAGGCGCTCCGTTGCTTTATTCCACGATGTAATGATGCCGTCGCAATCAACGGTAATGATCGAATCCGCGGATTCCTCCACTACTGCCGCGAGGAAGCTGGGTTCATCGATCACCATAGATATGCAACGCCCCAAACGAAATACTGGCGCGTATCTATTAGTAAATATCGTGGGCCCTGTCGCTCATCACAACGCAGAAAAACGCGTGTATTGATGTCGGGAGTTTCGGAATTACCGGTTCAACTTTGTCCTGCGCAAAGGCGAGAGTATGCGAGGACGAGCCGCTGTGGATGTGGACGGTGAGATATCTCTTTGTGACGCCACTCAGTTGGCCGTAGTGATGGATGTGTTCACCGTCCGATAACGCAACCAGAGCGTTTGAAACAAGCCAACGGCGCTGGACGAAACCCAGTATAGACTCAAGCCCGCGGCGAGTTTCCACACAAAGAAGAATGTGATCGTTACTTGAATGGCAATCATCACGTTTCGCATTTGCCCGGATGTGGACGGCACTAACCAGGCTGATAGTCCGGTGAGAAATAAAATCACTAACGTCAGGAGGAAGTTGGGCGAAGCCAGACTCTTAATCCACGCGAACGAAACTGCGGAACCGAGAGAACTTCGGATCGAGTTATAAAGAAGCCCAAAGATCGGTAGCTGGATGAAGCTGCCGAGCATTGTCCGAAGGTCAAATGGATTTAAATCGTGCTTACGATACAAATTATTCATCTCTTCCAGGAGACGCTCTGGCTTTTTTTCGAATTGCTTCTTCAGTTGTTCAATTTCCGGCTGAAGAGCCCGCATGACTTCCTGATTCCGCTGTGCGCGTCGGGCGAGCTTGATCGTGAGCGGAAGAAGGGCAACGCGAACCGCCAGCGACAGAAGAAGGATTGCACCTCCAAGGCTGCCGAGCGTTTGTGACAGGTGACCGATCAAAGCAACGAGGGTGTCGTTCATAACGAATACAGTTGGAGAGGCGTTTAGCGCGTTTTACGAAAAGTTGGGGTGATTGCTTTGGATTCAGCGGAGCCGCTCCAGAGATTCCATCGCTTGGCCCAGGGTTCCGTGATCGAGTAGCGGACTATGCATTTGCTTTCGGGTGTCAAAGTGACGTTGGACATTTCTTTGGAAAAAAAGGCTTCTTCGTTTGGCTTCAGCGTGACGGGAGCCAATTCATATAGTGAAGGGACAATCGGATGGCCATCGTGGGTGGTGGCGTCTTCACCATAACCAAGACCGATCTTCAGCTCCTTCGCACCTTCTTCCAGGTCGAGCGATAAGTTCTTTGTTAATACCGTGATTTCATGGTCGCTTGAATTAATCAGATGCACGGTCAGATAAATTTTTGTTTGGTTGCTGATGACGGCAGCGTTTACTTCTGCGCCAACGGTGAGGTCTTTGGCGGTAGGTTCACACATCGCGGTAGAGGTTATCGCAATACAGCTCAGAGCGATGAGAAGGTTTTGAATGAATTTCATTGTCATGTAGGGTTGGTTTTGTGAAGCGGAGTGTTTACGGGAGTGGAAAAAGCAGCAATTAGAATTCAGAGCTGTGTTTCAAATCGACCTACAGATCGCCTTTGTTCTCCGCAAATATGATAACTTTCTGCCCGTGCCGGTGTTTTTCTTTGCGTAAGCATATATGAAATGGACGCAGGTAATCAGACTGCCGCTTTTCCTCGCGATGGGAGTGATTGCTTTCGACAATGTTGTCACGGCACAGCAGGTAATTGCGAATAGCCCAATTGGCGTACAGTCTTCAGAGCATTTGAGTGCGGTCCTGGAAGAGCTTTTTCCGGGAAGATCAAGGTTGGACCTGCGGATAGATGATTTTAAGCAGCTTTCCTTGCCTGTTCGGAATCGATTGGCAATAGCGGCTGCCAATGAACTATCAACGTACACCAGGGATGGTTTGTGGATCAGTGACGAAACAGTGGACGTGTTGTTGTACAAACCCTATGTGCATGATACCCCCACGGAATCCGCGGTGCGCCATTTGCATTGGACCAACGACATCGCAATCACGTTGTTGCGCGATCTGTCGAATGAAAATTTGTTCAATGCGCCTGAAGTAATCCCTCCGTTGATCCGGATGCTTGATTATCCCGGCAAAAGAGAGGCGATCTCGTTTAATGCGGCGCAGGTCCTGCGACAATTAACCGCGCGGGATTGGGATCAGAACGATTGGAAAGTAAAAGGACCATATCATCAACAGTTCGTCGCATGGTGGCGGGATTGGTGGGCTAAGAATCACAATAAACATCCGGTATTCGACGATGATCTGAAGCTTCGGATTAAGAACCGGATCAAGGAACTGCAGGCGCAGCTTCCAGCTGCAGCCAAAGCTTTTTATGAGATGCGGTCCTTCACCAATGATTTCAATATTTACCCATCTGAAGCTTACACTCCCGGATGTATTGTTGACCGGGTGGTTGATTCCTCGATGTTTTCGCACGAGATCATCCGTGCGGGAAAAGACGGCCAGCCGCATCCGCTTAGCCGTGACGATCATATCTACCTGCGTATCGTTGCGAGATTTCTAACACCACCACCACACCCGCGACCGATGGAAACTCCAAAACGGTGGCAGACTCTGATAAAGGAATTTCATCGTGAGGTGATGCCTGGAACAGATGTTGAGATAAGGGTATTTGCCGCGTCAAAAGACGTGGAGTTCATGCGCGAAATGCGCAACGCTTTCGCTGGTGAAAATTGAATCAGCTTACTGGCTGGCCCAGTGATGGAAACGATCTTTCGGGAGCTTTGCATTCTCCGGATAGACGAGATAAACGGTGTTGTGCGATTTGGACCAGGCGTTAAGGACATTTTGACGTTTGTAAACGTGTCGCACGCTGGCACCGACCCTTGTGCCCGGATCGTTAATTACAACATCGCCCGTTTCAGTAAAGCCAACGCATACGGTGAGGTGTCCTGAACCGGTGTTGCCGCGTCCGTCTTCGAGAAGATACCAAGGAGCAGAAATAATGACCGGAATACCGGCTGCGATCCAGTCTTCGAGTTCAGACATGTCACTGAAACGAGTTACATAAGAGCGCATCTTCTTGAAGCTGCCGGCGAATGCCGTGTTGAATGGCCAATTGCCTGTAGCCTGCCAACCGCTGTCGTAAACCATTTCGGCGACTTCAGGCACGTCGAGTTTCATCTCGGGGCGATCGAGAATGTCGCCCCATCGATTCAGAACCATTGAAAGCGACGTGGGACTGCACCAGCCTTTTTCCTGCGGATAAGCGTTTTGTGACTTCTCCGGCGTGGAGATAATCTTACCCCAGGCAGCGCGATTGGGAGGCAGCGAAGTCGTTGGGATTTTTGTATTACAGAACGAAAGGCCAACGAACTTCAGTTCGGGTTTTTCTTTCGACTCGCCGCCGAGCGTGATGCGCAGCTGGGCGCCGATCGCTCCTTTTGTGAGGATCAAAGTATCCGTATCCACCTTGCCGTCCTGATCTTTTTCATCGCGAAGACTTTCCCGCGGGAACCTGGAGTTATCAGGTGACCAGTTCGCGATGGTGTAGAACTTTGACTTGTGATCGCGGAAAATCGCGGCGGCTTCTACTTTTACAAAAGTATTGCTTGGTGCTTTCGCATTCCAGGAAACAACGAGTTCGTTCCACTCGATAAAGGCATTCAGATCTTTCGAAAGCAGAACCGTTTGATTGTTTGTGGACTTTGATTTCGAAAATTCCGAGGACTTCAGGCTTATGAACCGGCTGAAGTCTTCGCCGAAAGCGAACGAAGCAAAAAACAGAATAATTGCGCTGATCGAAAATCTCAGGGACGGCATGGGATGGAATTTTGCAGGCGTAAAAACGAATGTCGAGAGTTTGTCGCCTGATGAGTAATTAGGGTTGTTTATTTTACGTAATTTTAATATTCGGATTAGCAATTCCCCTAATCCAATTTATTAATACGCCCTAATTCGTGAAAAATTTCACAAAGTTTTCTTGCGCATTTTTGCATGCTTACCTAAACATCGTCCCGTTCGCGGTGAAGCAGGCTTTCTAATGACTGGGCCTGCCCGATAAAAATCCAAAACAGGGCGGCGCATGTGCACACGCGCATTTCCTGTTCTGAACCCAAAATGTCAGATATTTTTCCAAAGTGGACCAACCACCTGCCGTTGCAGGTGGCCGTTGGCGCCTTGCTCGTCGGCGGCGCTGTTGTCGCAGGCGCCTGGTATTACTTGACGCCCGCGTACGCGAACGTCGGTTATCAGCCGATTCAACCTGTTGCTTTCTCTCACGAGATTCACGCCGGACAACTGGGTGTCGATTGCCGTTATTGTCACAGTCACGTCGAAAAGTCCTGGTACTCAAACGTCCCTGCTGCTTCCACTTGCATGAACTGCCATTCGCAGGTCTTGAAAGATGATCCGAAGCTGGCGTTGGTTCGTGAAAGTGCACAGACCGGCAAACCGATTCCGTGGGTCCAGATCCACAAGGTTCCGGATTACGTTTATTTCAATCACTCCGTGCACGTGAACCGCGGTATCAGCTGCGTGAAATGTCACGGCAATGTGAATCACCTTGATGAAGTGCGTCAGGAGAAGTCATTGACCATGACCTTCTGTCTTGAATGCCATCGCAACCCGGCCGCGAACATTCGCCCGGTCGATAAAGTGACCGATTTGGATTGGAAGTGGAGCGGCGATCCTAAAGAAAACGAACACCTGCAGAAAGTTCACGGCAAAGAGCTTGTTGAAAAGATGCATGTCGAATCGTTGCAAAACTGCTCAGCCTGTCATCGATGAAAACAATTCCACCAGTTTGTCCGGAACCAGAAGGGCAGAAGTATTGGCGCAGCTTAGATCAATTGGCTGATTCGCCGGAATTTCAGCAGATGGTGGAACGCGAGTTCCCGCAGGGTGCGAGCGAGCTTCGCGATCCGGTTACACGCCGTTCTTTCGTAAAATTAATGTCCGCATCGGCTTTATTGGCTGGTGTCGGCCTGACCGGCTGCCGTCGTCCGGAGGAAAAGATTCTTCCATTCTCGAAACAACCTGAGAATTACATTCACGGCGTTCCGCAGTATTTCGCTTCCGCCCGTCCGACCCGCTTTGGTGCTGTTCCAGTGTTGGTGAAGTCGAGCGATGGTCGTCCAACTAAGATTGAAGGCAATGCAGATCATCCGGCTTACCAGGGCACGTTAAGTCCTGAAGAGCAAGGCTCCAATATCAAGCACGGTGGGACGGATCTCATCACGCAAGCATCAGTCCTTAATGTTTACGATCCTGATCGTGCGATGCGCATCGCCAAGGACGGTAAAGACGTCACGCGTGAAGAAGCATTTGATTATCTTGCCGAGTTTTCTAAGAAAGCTTTGGAAAACGAGGGTGATGGAATCTGCTTTCTGATGGATCACAGCAGTTCGCCTTCGCGGCAACGGTTGCAGAAGCTCATCAGCGAGAAATACAAACAGGCCCGCTTCTACTCGTATGAACCTGTTGATTTGACGCTTACAGACAAAGCGATCTCCCCATTATTTGGACGTGAAACGCTGAAGGTTGAGTATCAGATGGATCGTGCTGAACGAATCCTCTCGCTCGATTGCGATTTTATCGGTAGTGAGCAGGAAAGCTTCAGGCACATTCGCGGTTTCGCCAAAGGTCGTAAGACTTCCAAGCCGGAAGACAACATGAACCGTTTGTATGTTGTTGAAGGCCTATTTACTTTAACCGGAGCGAATGCTGACCATCGTCTTCGCATTCCGACCAGCCAAGTCATCGCGATTGCCGGGCGAATTGCTGCTGAAGTCCAGAAAGTGACGGGCGCTAAGTTGGCCGATTTCACCGAGATTTACAGTCGCTATAAATTCACTGACAAGGAAGAGAAGTGGATTACCGAATGTGTTAAAGACCTGGTCGAACACAAGAAGAAGAGCATCGTTTGCGCTGGTTATCGGCAGTCGCAGGTTGTTCATGTCCTCGCGCAACTGATCAATCAGATGTTGGGAAACATCGGCACGACCGTGATGTTGTACCGAATTGAGGTTCCGGAAGAAGGTTCGTTGCAACGCCTCGTTCAGAGATTGAACGACGGTAAAGTTGAAACGCTCGTTATTGTCGGTGGCAATCCTGTTTACAATGCGCCGGCCGAACTTGAGTTCGGTGTCGCGGCGAAGAAAGCCAAGTCCGTTATTCGCCTCGGCTATTACGAGGACGAAACCGCGATCGTTTGCACATGGCATTTCCCGCAAGCCCACTTTCTCGAGAGCTGGGGTGATGTTCGCACCGGTGACGGTACGCTGACACCTGTTCAGCCCTTGATTGAACCGTTGTTTAACGGTGTCCGTGAATTGGAATTTCTCGCTCGTATTGGTGGTCTGACTCCCACGAACGCTTACGACATCGTTCGCGAAACATTTCAGGAGGAAGTTTTCAAAGGCAAGGCGAAGGATCATTACTCCGAAGAAATCTGGAAGAAATTTTTGCATGACGGTTTCCTTGGTGGAACCGCTGGGCGTTCGTTCCTGGAGGAATTTGACAAGGCGCAAATCGGCGCCGCTCTCAGTAAGATTGAGATCGACAGTGCTCCAACAATCAATGATCTCGAGGTTGTCTACCATCGAGACTATAAAGTCGACGATGGTCGTTATAACAACAACGGCTGGCTGCAGGAATTGCCAGATCCGGTGACAAAGATGACGTGGGAAAACGTTATCTTAATGAGTTACAAGACAGCGAAGGAACTCGGGCTGAAGGTTGAAAACAAAGAAAACAACCGTCTCGAAGTACCTGTGATTAAGGTTCAGGTCGAGGGGCGCGAAGTAGAGGGGCCGGTCTGGGTTCAGCCTGGCATGGCGGATTATACTTTAGGTCTCGCCCTTGGTTATGGTCGTACGAAAAGCGGTCGTGTTGGCAAGGGCGCGGGCTTCAATGCATATGCCATCCGGACATCTCATGCGGCGTACGTCGCGGCCGGAGCAAAAGTCGCCAAGACCGGTCGGATGCATCCGCTCGGGACGACGCAAGATCATTGGGCAATGGAAGGTCGCCCGATCATTCGCGAAGCGAACCTTGAGCAATACCGCAAGAAACCAGACTTTGCGAAGGCAATGCAGATGGAAGAACCATCTCGCATGCCGCATGAGAATGCCGATGGCCGCATGTATCCCAACCCGTTGGATAAAGCGAAAGACGCTGCTGTCCATTGGTGGGGCATGTCGATCGATTTAAGCAGCTGCGTTGGCTGCTCCGCCTGTATGGTGGCGTGCCAAAGCGAAAACAACATTCCAATCGTTGGTAAGGATCAGGTCCGTAATAACCGCGAGATGCACTGGATTCGCATTGACCGGTACTTCACCAACGGATTCAAGCACACTGAACACAAGAGCATCGAAGACCAGATGGCTGATCCGCAGATGATCACCCAGCCGATGCTTTGCCAGCACTGCGAAAAAGCTCCATGCGAAAACGTATGCCCAGTCAATGCGACAGCACACGATCAGGAAGGCCTGAACGTGATGATTTACAACCGGTGCGTAGGCACTCGTTACTGCTCAAATAACTGTCCATACAAAGTTCGTCGCTTCAACTATTTCGACTACAACAAGCGTCCGCTCGAAATGTTGAAGAACCCGATTTACCAGACGCCGCTGCTGCACAGCACGGAAGGCGAATGGGATATGGCGCGCTGGGCCAAAGAACCTGAAAGCAGCTATCGGCCGGATCAGGAGTGGGAACTGCTCAAATTGGTTAAAAATCCCGATGTCACCGTGCGTATGCGTGGTGTCATGGAAAAGTGCACCTTCTGCTTACAACGAATTGAGCAGGCGAAGATCGCGCAGAAAGTTAAGGCGCGTGCATCAGCGGAAATTGAAGTTCCGGATGGGGCTTTTACAACCGCTTGTGCACAGGCTTGCCCTGCTGAAGCAATTGTATTCGGCAACATCAAGGACCCGAACAGCCGCGTTTCGAAGCTGAAGGAGCAGGAACGTGATTATGCGGTCCTGGAGTTTTTGGCGACGAAACCGCGTTTGACATATCTCGCGAAAATTCGCAATCCGAACCCTGCGATTCCCGACACCTACAGTGAAGGGCCGGGCAGCTTGCAAGAATATCTCGACCAGCACAATGAGAACCCATTTGAGGGCCACGAAGCGGGCGAAAAACACGAAGGCCATGCCGCTCCTGAACATGCCGAGAAAGGAGCACACTAATGGCTGAGCAAACCAATCTTAAGTTGGCACCGCCGCCAGCGGCACTCGAACGTATTCCGCTGGTCGCAAACCAGCGGTCGATCGGTTGGATTTCTGACCAGATTGCGCAGGTTGCCGAAGGTAAAACTCCAACGTGGTGGTGGGTCGCTTTCGTTCCGAGTGTCATTTTAGCGACGATGCTGTTTGCGCTGCTCGCTTACCTCGTCAGCACAGGCGTCGGAATCTGGGGGCCTGGCCATCCGGTCATGTGGGGATGGGCGATCATCAACTTCGTCTGGTGGATCGGTATCGGTCACGCCGGGACGCTGATTTCAGCGATTTTGTTCCTCCTTCGTCAACGCTGGCGCACGGCGGTCAATCGCGCGGCGGAAGCGATGACGATTTTCGCCGTCATGTGCGCCGGTATCTTCCCGGTTGTACACATCGGACGTGTGTGGTTCGGTTACTGGCTGTTCCCTTTGCCCAATTCTAACAGTATTTGGCCGCAATTTCGTTCCCCTCTGATGTGGGACGTGTTCGCAGTGTCGACATACTTTACCGTTTCGGCGTTGTTCTGGTATGTCGGTCTGATTCCCGACCTCGCCGTGATGCGTGATCGTGCCACGACGAAGATTCGCAAGTTCGCTTACGGATTGTTTTCTCTCGGTTGGACTGGTTCGAACCGGAATTGGAGTAACTACGAGAAAGCGTATTTGATCCTCGCGGGTCTCTCTACGCCGCTCGTCTTGTCTGTGCACTCCATCGTCTCTCTCGACTTCGCCGTGTCGCAATTGCCCGGCTGGCATACGACGATCTTCCCGCCATACTTCGTTGCTGGCGCGATCTTTTCCGGCTTCGGCATGGTGCTGACCCTGCTGATTCCGTTGCGAACGATCTGCAAGCTCGAAGATGTCATCACAATGCGCCACATCGATTTGATGTGCAAAGTCACTTTGGCCACGGGATCGATCGTCGGTTACGCCTACGGCATGGA
>CBHWET010000141.1:0-11172 GCA_966112985.1 uncultured bacterium
GCTTGGCTACGGCACTTGGAACGGGGCGTCGACACAGGTTGGTGCATTGACCGCCCCAGACAATTCAAACTTCCGCCTCCAGATTCTCGTAAAGAGCAATTCCGCAGCGGGCTATATATTCGGCGTTCAAAAGAGCGGCACCGGAAGTGCGGCGGTCTTCGATACGGTCGAGTATCACTCGAACGAGACAGTAATGCTTGTCGGCAAATATGATTTTTCTGTTTCGCCGAATTCCGCGTCCCTGTGGATCAATCCAAACTGGACGACATTCGGATCTGCCGCCGGTATGACCAACGGATTCATCACGACAACCAACGGAGCTGATGGAGTCACGATCGATCGGTTTAACATTCGGCAAAACACAGCGGCGAGTGTGCCCGCCGCGAATCAATGGGACGAGCTACGCGTCGGCAGCTCATGGGCCGAAGTCACACCGCGAGGTCCGGCCCCACGATTAAATTCCGCAACAGTTCTTCCGAATGGCATTGTGCAACTGCAAGGCACCGGCGGCGGATCGAATATCAGTATTGAATCAAGCAGCAATCTCGTGACGTGGTTCCCGGTAACAAACGTCGTAAACACCAATGGCAGTTACCAGGTGAACGACTCGGTAACCAACAACGTGCAGCGATTCTATCGGTTGAAAGCTTCGCCCTAAGAGGCCGGGGGTGCAGCGCTGTCTTTAGTCATCGATTCTACAATTTTACGAAAGTCTTCAAGGCCCGTCACAGGGATGATGATGGAGTTGCGTCGTCCCTGCGCCTCTTCTGAAATACGGAGGAAGCGCCCGCGCGGGTTTTCCTTCAACGTGAAGACAAAGGTTTTTCGTTCCACCTGAACCGTTTCATTCTTGATCGTATCTTCTTGTAGAGGTGGCTTGTCATAGCGTCGTTCAGAACGTGAGTTATAGCCTCGGTTCGAAGATTGGCGTTCGTTCCACATAAAATCTCCCTTCGATTGATGTCCCCTCCCACTATCTACCCTAATGTACGCTGATCAGGCGCAAACGCGAGTCGGCAATTGTTCAACCGCGGACGATTTGTTGATGAGATTGACGGTCCCAATCGTCGGTTTTCGGAACATCATCGCATGAAACATTACTGGAATCGTCGGCAGTTTATCGGAAGCACAGCGGTACTAAGCGCGAGCCTCACTCTAGGCGTCAATAAAACGTTGGCAGCGCCAGAAAGCACCGCAATCGGTAAACCGGCAATTCTTGGTGGAAAGAAAGCGCATGCAGGCGCATTCCCCAGCTGGCCCAGATTTGATGACCGCGAAGAACAGGCGCTCGTACAAACGTTGCGAAGTGGAAAATGGGGCCGTCTGATTGGATCGAAAGTGTCTGAGTTTGAAAAGGCATTCGCCGATCTGACGAAAGCCAAACACTGCATCACGACATCGTGTGGCACCACTTCACTCGTAGCGGCCTTGGGAGCGATCGGGATTGGACCGGGCGATGAAGTGATCCTTCCGCCTTACACATTCATCGCGACGTACAATGCCATTGTCCTGCACTACGCATTACCTGTTTTCGTGGATACCGATGCGGAGACGTTTCAAATCGACGCGCGAAAAATTCAAGCAGCGATCACGAAAGATACTAAGGCCATTTTGCCTGTTCATATCGGCGGCTCGTCTGCAGATATGGACACAGTCCTTGACGCTGCACACCAGAACAAAATCCCCGTGATCGAAGATGCCTGTCAGGCACATCTTGCGGAGTGGCGTGGCCGGTCAGTCGGAAACATGGGATTGGCAGGATGTTTCAGTTTCCAGGCGAGTAAGAATATGACGGCGGGTGAAGGCGGCGCAATTATTACCAATGACGATGAATTCGCGAACCGTTGCTACAACTTTCACAATCACGGCCATGGCCGAAACGTCGCGGGACAGAACGTTAGCGGTGAGCGTGGAGCAAACTTTCGACTGACGGAATTCCAGGCGAGCATTTTACTTGCGCAGCTCACCCGACTGGAAGAACACGCCAAAACACGGGAACAAAACGCCGCTTACCTCACGACGTTGTTACAAGAAATTCCGGGCATTAAACCTGCCCGAAAGCACGAAGGCTGCACCCGCAGCAGCCATCATCTGTTCATGTTCCGTTACGAGAAGGAACATTTCGCCAATCTCGATCGCGCCAAATTTCTCAAAGCGCTCGCGGCCGAAGGCATCAGTTGTTCCAGTGGCTACGCGCCTCTCAACTCTGATCCATACGTGAAAGCTCTCGCGAACAATCCACACTACCAGAAGGTCTACGGGAAGGAGACGATGGCGAAATGGCAGGAGCGAAACCGGTGTCCGGTGAACGATAAACTTTGTTCAGAAGCCGCGTGGTTCACACAAACAACTCTTCTCGGTTCGCGGAGCGAGATGGAACAAATTGCGGAGGCCATTCAAAAAATTCAATCTCACGCGGGCGAAATTGCGAAAGTTTGACCGGTGGGTTCAAACCGCATTGTCTCAGGCTTTTGGTGTAAACAGCTCACGCAAAAGGCGCGTGTCCGCAGTCTATGCGTTTAGGCTAACGCGCAGAAAGAAATTCATCGCCTAATCGCGACATGTTAGTCGCAATCAGCGTCGTAACAGACAGAAGGCCTATGAGTATGAGGATTATACAAGAATTCGCGAAGGCAGTGCCTGCCAATGAAATAGAGAAACTGACGAGTGTCACGACGATGAACGCGCTCACAAGTGACAGCAATTGTTTTGCATTTGAAGAACGCGGTGTAACAAGGGGCTTTGCCAATAATCCGATCAACCCAATGCCGAACCAGCCGCCACTGAGAGTCCGCAGAACCGGTGTATCGAAGCACCAATGCAGCCCAGCGGGAATCAGCTGCAGAACCAACAAAATTTCGATCCACACGAGCCAGCGATCGATCTGCGAACGCTTCCAACATCCCAACATTACCGCAACGGCAGCTCCGAGATAAATTCCGGTGCATCGCTCGCACACAGGAAACATTTCTCCACCCACCAACCAACTGCGATCTGCGGCTTGCCCGCACATCCATGAGAGAAATCTGCTCAGAGTTTCCATACTACTTCCCTGTCTGCTCTCCAAGAGGAACAGACATCACCTTTATCGTCGGTCGGCTCAGTTCGACCAGATAAAGAGCTGTTGGCCGCGAAGCTTTATCCCAGGAACCAAAGGGGGTTCCAAGCGCCAGCGCTTTCCCATCTGGAGACAGTGCCAGCTGACATACGGACGCCGCTTCCTCGGCCTTCAGTTTTAACGAGCCGATTATAAACTCACGAACAGGTGTTCCATCCACAGGAACCTCAATCAAAGACAGCAGCGCGTTCGTTTCGGAAGAACTTCCGTCCACTTCCCGGAACGCCGGTGCGAAGATGGACTTTTGATCGATCGACCAAATCAAACTGCCCAACATCGTGTTTGTTCCAGGCAGAGTAATTGTCTTTTCCAGCTTGCTGTTGAACCAAATCTGGATTGCCGACGCAGGAGGCTTCTTCCAAATGGCGAACCGTTTACCATCAGGACTAAGGTCTGGAAGGCCGGCCATCTCCGCTTCAATCGTTTGCTCGGCAACCCGTGTGAGCCGACCAGCATCGATCCTTCCTATTTCGATGTTTCCATTCGTACTGCTGCTGCTTTTTGCTGCCGCGAAATAGTGAAGTCCGCTTGGATTATTAAGAACATAGATTTCCAGATCATTATCATTTGTACCGATGTTCTCATGATCGATTCGGCCGTTACGAAGATTATATCGCGTCAGGACGTCGCCACCGAACAGGAGGAAATCCTTCGTAAAGGCCGGAGGATAGAACAGCATCGCACCTGTCTTTTGCGCGAATGCAGTCGACCGGATTTGTCGTCCTGACTTCACATCTATTATTTCGATGAGGTTATTTGTATCGGTCTTTTCGGCGCTGATGAGCAAACCGATTTGAGCTCCGGAAGGAGACCAACTCGCCGCACAATAGTACGGCGACTGCGAATTGGTTGTCCAAGGCACGGTTCGCAACGTGGTGATCGCTTCTGTTTTACGATCGTAGATTCGAACCATTGTTTTCTTCGCCGATTCGTCAAAGACTGAGAACAAAATGCGGCGCCCATCGGGGCTAAAACCTGGACGGCACGCCAACACGCAACCAAGGAATGCAGCGACGGCAAAGAAAAACGGAGCATACTTACGGAGCAATCGTATATAAACGCCCATATCCGAGTTCTTAACACCGTGACTGCGGATTTGTTACTGCTTTCTTGGGCGAGCACCAGCCTGGTTGCTACATCCTCCTTGTCGATAATGACATCACAGAACGTGATACCCGTATCATCAGACGGGAATTCCATATCCTGATGCCTCTTAGTTGCTATAATTCTGCATGCCTTTTCGCCGTCTCGTTTGGGTCCTATGCCTTTTGTTCCAGACCTATTCGAGCCCTGCCCAAATCAGTAAGGGTCACCAAATACTTATCGACCGTGGTTTCCAGGTGCAGGCGGCAGGATCAACGTATTCTTATGACCCTTTTCATCTGGGCACTCTTTCAAATGCGAATTACACGGCGGTTAATTGGCTCTTTGGCGATCCGCGCTCTTACGAAGGCTCAATGTCGTTGTTGGGCGCATCCCCAGGTTATCCTTGGGGACGCTGGGTTACGGATGAAAACGACATGCCACCGAAGGGCGACGAAGCCGCATATACAAATCAGTTGGTCGCCCTTCAGCTAAGTGATGAGCCGCGACTCGACGATCCCTTAGTCCGCGAACGTTTCGCCAATTGGCTAAACGCTGTCCGTGATGCGTGGCCCAATACTATCCTTTATGTCAACGACGGTGGTGGGGTTCCAGAAACCAACCTTCTCGAATTCGTGCAAGAAGGGCGTCCCGATCTCATTACGTTCGACACATATCCGTGGTTGTCTCTCTACGATACAAATCAACCCGATCACATTGGCTCCCCCATTGGTGGTCCACCCAGCTTCTGGTACAGCGCACTCGCCATTCACCGCCAGGTGTCTCGCACAGGCAATATTCCTTTCGGCAGTTACGTCCAAACATTTCATTCGGTGGAAGAGTGGCCCCCTTATAAGGTGTATCGCGATCCTTCACCTTCAGAATTGCGTCTGAATCATTTTGGTGCCTTGGCGTTCAACGGCAAGGTGCTCATCGATTTTCACTATAACAATGGCTCTTCATCGTTATTTACGCCTCCTGGGGGCGATAGCAACCCCACGCCGCTCTACTATGAAAAAGCAGATTGCGCGCTGCGTTGCCGGAATCTCGGAAAAGCTTTGGTGCGACTAGTACCAATAGCCGATGAAACCACATCATGTGGATCAAACATCACAGGCATGGTTTTCGTGCGCGGCAGAAATACCAACGGCGTGCTGAATTCGATTCCACAAAAGTTTTGCGCCGGCGTGTCAGGTTCCAATCCGTCCACTGACTGGGTATATCAACGCAACGATCCGTACCTGACCGGTTGGACGGTCGCAAATAAAGGGACAAAGAACAATGGCCAGCCAGGCGATGCGATCATCTCCTGGTTTAAGCCACTCGACGAAAGTTTTGATGGTTCCGCTTACACCAATGAGATCTACATGATGGTGGTCAACGGCCTCACCGATCCAACGGGTACGAGCGCGGATTGTGCGCAGGAAATAAAACTCAACTTTACCGATTCACTCACGGCAGTGGAAATGTTGAATTCTCTCACTGGTCAGCCCGAAGTGAAATTACTTACTGTTACTAACGGAGTGCGGCAATTGGTTTTGAACCTAAACGGCGGTGATGCGGCATTGTTCAAATTTTCCGATGGTGCCCCGTTTGTCGGCGCGCCGTTCACCGGTCCGCCAGTCATTGCCTCGCAACCACAAAACCGCACAAACGCCGTCGGCGCAGACGCGAGTTTTTCAGTTGTAGCAACTGGCGACGCTCTCTTGACGTTTCAATGGAAGTTTAATGGGACGAATATTTCTGGAGCGACGGCAAACATTTACACGAGGACAAATGCACAATTATCCGATGCCGGAACCTATAGCGTAACGATCACTAATTCTGCGGGCTCCGTCACGAGCGCGACAGCCACACTAACCGTTTCGACCCCGCCTCCGCCACCTCCGTTGCTGTATGAACCTTTTAATTACACCAACATTGGAGGTGCCGTCTCTGGCAACACGCCCGCAAACTGGATACCGTCCGGCAGCGGATCAGATGATTTTAATATCACGACGGGAAATTTGTCTTATGCCGGATTCCGCAGCTCGTTCGGCAACAGCGCCACCAACGGCGGCGGAGGGATGGCGATACGCCGTTTGATCGGGCAAACGATCAACAGTGGGACGGTTTACTTTTCGGTACTGTTCAACCTCGTATCGTACGGAGGTTGGACGGGAGGTCCCGTCACGACCGGCGCACAAGTAGGTGCGTTAACAGCAAGCGATAATGCCAGTTTCCGTGTACAAATCCTCGTCAAATCAAATACGCCGTCCACTTACCTGCTGGGCGTGCAAAAAGGTGGTGCCGGATCAACCAGCACGTTCTCGACGACGCCCGTGAGTCTCGGCTCCACAGTTCTTTTGGTCGGCAAATACGATTTCACCCAAACACCGAACCCGGTAACCCTTTGGATCAATCCGGCTTCATCCGCGTTTGGTGTGTCTGAACCAATCTCCGGCTCCATTACAACCTCCACCGGCACAGACAATCTCGGCATCGATCGTTTCAATTTTCGACAGAACGTTTTGACTGGCAGCAGCAGTGTGCCTGCTCTGATGCAGTGGGACGAACTCCGCATCGGAACGAACTGGTCGAGTGTGACACCGATCCCGACGGTGCCGCATTTTAATAGCGCGAACACGTCGAACACGAATATTCAAATCCAGGCGACCGGTGATCCCGGAACCATTCTGATTGAATGGAGCACAAACCTCACGAACTGGTTCGGACTCACCAATCTGTTCAGTTCTACCGGATCTTTTCAGTTCAGTGAATCGACAACCAATCAGTCGCAACGGTTTTACCGGCTTAAACGTTATCCGTGACGCGTGTCGGGTTCACTCAGGTCAGGAACTTTGATCCCTGTATCTCGCAAATCAATGTGCCACCAGGGCCAACAACCACTTCAATGTCATTTCCACTTCTTGCTAAACGTGAACTGGAAGGCCACGCATGAATTACCCGTGCGGACTTGATAGAAAATTTCGGACGCAATAGTTCACGTTGTGCACAACCATCATCAAGAACACTCCCAACGTTCTGAACGTCTCCGCGTCGCGCGCCCCACGGATTATACAAAGCCACGATCCATGCCTTGTCCGCTGCACGGTAGTTAATTTGCATTGGCAAATGTGAACTCCGTTCAAATGGTGAAAGCCGCCGCGCAGTGGCGACGATCTGTTCGAGCGGTTTCTGCGGGATATGGGCCTTGGCGCCGGCTGGTGAGAGTCCCGTTCCGACCTGAATCACTTCCTTGTATCGTTCCCAAAGTGATTCCGGCGCGTCCGAAGGAACGACATCAAAAATATCCGGCACGATGCACGGGGCATAGCACTCCGCTTCAGCGGCTCCGGAGTACTTGCGCGCGGCACACGCTTTGTCTTGAGCACCATTTTGGAAAAGACCGTTCTTAATTTCCGACCACACCGATGAATCAGGCATAGGAATTCGGGGGTCGAGCACCAGCGCCAGCGGCGTGTACGGCTCACCGACGTCGGGAAATCGGTCCTGAAAATCAAGCAACGCCTTTGTTACCACACCACAACACGAGAGCCGTCCGGCTTCCCAATCGAGGAGATTACATTCCGCGCCCCATTCTTCGTGCAACGTCCATGCGCCGGAAAGATACGCGTGAAAAAACATCCGACGCTGCAAAGCCGTCGAATGGCCCCGTTCCGGCCCCATCGGCCAACCCGTCCCGTCGAAGAACGAGATAGGACATTGCCACGACCAGTTTTCTTCCGGCACCATTGCTGTGCAACCTTCAGGTCCCCACGGCGCGTAGAAAATTCCCCATGGCTTTCCAGCCGCTCTTGCCGCTCCGCGCAGGCTCGCGATCGCGAACTGTGATTTCGACGATGCCCAAACACCGAGTTCCGCAAGTCCGTATTGCGCGCCAAATTTGTAAAAGATGTGCCACGCTAAATCTCCCCAGCCACTGCCTTCGCAATAGCTGACGTGTGATCCAAAACGCGCTCTTTGCCGCCGGAAGTTCGACTCAATCTCCCGCCAGAACCCTTCATTATCCTTCGGATGAATGCGTCCGGCATAGTCATCAAGCGTTCCGTACTCCAGACATCCCGGCGCGGTCTTACAATTGAAGTAGCTTCGCAGTTCGTCAGGCTGCACCGGTTCACGTGCGAACTTCTTGTTTGCTTTAACGAACCGGTCCCAATCGTTGTGCGTGTTACAAATCGTTTCATGCACCTGGCCGCCAACGAATTTCTCACCGAGCAACGAAGCGTAATTCTCAATCAACGCTTGATCGTAGTCGTAAGGCCGGTAATGCGCCCCGCCCGTTACGCGATCGATGACAAAGGGGCAACGACGTTTGGCGACAATCCCGTGCAACTCTCCACCAACGCGGGCAACCGAATTGAACAGGAATTTATTTTCAGCCCACGGCGAATTGACGAACCGAACGCCGGTACTGCGACGGATCAATCCAGCTTTGTCCAAACCATGCCAGTAACGTCCGCTGGCTTCGTAGGTATGCAGAAAAGAAAAGAATTTCCTGGAGCCGTTATTGAAATGGAGCGGCTTTGCCCAACCGATTGCTGGCCCTGCCGCGAGTGCCGCTCCAATTCCCAATCCCATATCTGCCATGAATCGCCGGCGAGTCAGCGGGGTCATACTTAAACGACTTGCGACTGCTGCGGGCTATTCAGATTTTTTCTTGCCACAGTCGCTCTTCAGAATCCCTGGCACTCAATCGCTGTTACTGAAAACGCCGGCAACGTAATTCGATTCTGTGACACTGATACCGGAACTATTTTCACACGGTCTGGTGCGCTCCAATGATTCATTACATCCGATTGACGTGTATCCAAAACATCACAGACCGCCTCCGTGCTCCCCACATGAGGAGAATTTTCGAAACCATCAAATGCCAACGCACAGTCCACCGGTTCTGTCCTGGAATTCACCGCAAACACAGTCAGCGACCTGTGATCGTCCGATGTGCAGGCGAACAAATCCAACCCCTCCGTCGTAGATTCAACTCGCAACGGAACCGGTTTTCTATGCCGGGCGTAAAGCTGCATTACATAATAGCTTGGCCGCTTAAGGAGACCAGCGGGCGTTGTTTCAATGATGCCGCTGCCATAGCTGTTGGCCATGTTCGAGCGGCAGGCAATGTCTGCCTTATCCGAGTGACGCATCAACAGGTTTAAATAACGCGCGTTCAGTAAAGCCGTTTCCAGCGTCAGAAATTTTCCTCGCAACAAACCCCAGCTTCCAGCGCTGACATTCCATTCGGTGACAGCAATGCGGATATGCGAACAGCCGGGTGTCCTGGCAATCATGTCTGAGAGCGTGTTGAAGTCTCGTTCGCAACCGGCAAAGTCCGGTGTGTAATGATGCGGCCCGATGTAAGAAATATATTTACCAACACGATCCAGTAGTTTCTGCGTAGGAAATGACGCCGCGAGAATAATATTCGAATCGGCCTTTTTCATCTTCTGAACAAACGCCTCGAACTGATTCAGGTACTCTTCGTTATCGCCGCCGATTTCATTTCCGATCTGCCAATACTTAATGCGATACGGTTCGCTATGACCATTGCCGGCGCGGCGGGCTCCCCATGTTGTTGCGGCAGTACCGTTGCAGTATTCGACGAGATCCGCCGCGCTCTGCGCGCCATCCGAAAACGCGACGCATACCAACGGTTCGGCTTTCACAAGCTCGCAAAACTGGCAGAACTCATCGATGCCAACGTCATTTGAATCAATTCGTCCCCAAACTTTATTCGGAAAGGGCGTCCGAAACTCACGAGGTCCAATGCCGTTTTTCCATTTGTATTCACCGGGATCACAAACGCTTCCGCCCCACCGGATAACTGACGGATTTGTTTCTTTGATCGCTTCGATTACGTCGGGACGCCAGCCCTTCAAATTGTCGCCGCACATCAGCGATAGCTTATCTGCCCAGACATTGCCCTCGCCTTCCACGCGCAATTCAGCGATGACGCGATCGCTCTCCCCGCCAGAAACCAATTCCACGGAATATTTTTTCCATTCGCTCGAAAGCGTTGGGAAGTTTGCCGAAGCGAGCGAAAGAAAATTTCCGTCCGGCAGCAAAACCTTCAGCGCAACGGTGGTTTTTAACCGGGCGTTATCCGATCGCAGATAACCGGAAAACGTATAGCGCGCTCCCTTCCGTGCAGCCATGCCGGATTGACTCAAGTGCGCAGGCTTGCCGCGACTCGCAGTCAATTTAGCACTGCGGCTTCCATTGAAAGATGCGTCCGTGTCCAAAGACCACGTGGCATTCGTTTGCCATTGCCGATCACAGAAGTTCGGCGCTCCATCGTAATAAACCCAATTTGCCGGTCTTGTTACTCCCTCGAAGGAACGGTCATTCAACATCTCCGCCCACATGCTCGGGACGAGATCGTCGAGCAGCTCAATAAAATTTCCGCAGAGGGCCGGGTTCACGCGCCCGGCATGGAGTGGCTGCGAATGAACGGTCACAGTCGCCTTGACTGGTTCTGCCAAAACACGCGTCACTAACGAAAGCAGAAGGAGGACAATGAAATGTCTTTTCATGCGCATGGAAGTCCTGACGCTCGCAGAAACGACGCCGAACAGGCAATCGCGTATTTGCAGACTGGTCTTTAGGCGTAGATTTCCCTCACATCTTAGCCACCTGGCAACGGCTTATTTGATCATCGTGCGTGAATGTCCCCATGACCGAACATTTTTCCCAAATTTTTGTAATTCACTGATTTCCAGTCTCCTGCAACAAGCCATTACGCGTAATGGCTTGATTTTGAACGCTTAAAACTTCCGGAATTAAGGTCATGCCGTGTTCTTGGACGCTTGGAGACAGGGTAATACGCGTAAAACTCTCTTCTGAACGGTTCAACAAGTCGGTATTACGCGTATGAGCCTGTTTCGGACGCTTCAAAAGTCGGGTATTACGGAAAATGTCATCCTTTTAGGCTCAAAACTCGGGTAATACGCGTAATGGACGTCTTCCGGACTCTT
>CBHWET010000142.1:0-11141 GCA_966112985.1 uncultured bacterium
ATAAATTGGCGTCGAGAAAAAGAGCGGTTCATGCGAGGTAGACTGGAAAAGCATGACTGCAAATTCAATGATTTTCGACGTGGAGCCGTCGTCGCTGCAGATGTTTAGCGGTCCTTGAAGCGTCCGCGTTCGCGCCGATTCAGACGTTTGATGTCGTTTTGCAATTCTCCGAGCGCCTGTTCAACTTCGCGGATGAACTGGTCGCAGCCCATAATAAATCCGCCCATGGAAACGACGGTGTCTTGCTCGGCGTGATCGTTTGTGACTGCGATAATTTCTCCGTAAGGCTTCATCATCGCAGCCACCCGTTCAATAATTTGATCGGCGCTTTGGCCGCTACGAGAATAAATGATTTCACATTCTGGTGTTGATGGTACCTGCGAAGAATCTGGTGCCTGTCCGGCGCCATCAAACACGATGGTTAATGGAGTGCCAATGGCATCGCGATACTGCATCAAGCGATGAACGAGTTCGTCTCGTGCGGCGGCGGAATAACGTGCCTTGCCGGGAGCAAGCTCTGGCCAGCTGTGTAGAAGGCTGTAGCCATCTATGAGAATTCGAACCACTGCCATGGCGAAAATAAACCATATGTGGGCCCCAATGAACACGTGGAAAGAAGCTGAACGGAAAATTTTCGCAGCAATTTTATGGATTTTAGTGACGTTTCTGGCTGAATACCGCGCATGAACGGAAACACCATTCTGTGGATTTATGTCGCGCTGTTGCTTGTCGGCGGTTTCATCGGATTTCTGAAGGCGCGCAGCAAAGTGTCGATTATCGCCTCCGTCGTTTTTGCCATCCCTCTTGCGCTATGTGCCGCGAACATCATGAAAGAGCCTCGCGTAGCTGACGTTTTAATCGCGCTTCTTCTTGTGGTGTTCGGCATGCGTCTGGCGAAAACCAGGAAATTCATGCCTAGTGGCCTGATGTTGATCATTTCTATTGCCGCACTGGCAGCACACCTCTTGGTTAAATAAATTTTTGCGATACATTTTGCAGTGAATTCGTCGCTTCCGATCTGGGAAATTCACCCTGACATTATTGGCACGTTGCGCAGCGGCAACAGGCTGGTTCTTGTCGCGCCTACTGGTTCCGGTAAAACAACCCAAGTGCCTCAGATGGTCCTGGATGAAATTTCCAACATCGATGGACGTCTTGTCGACAAGAAGATCGTTGTGCTCCAGCCACGACGTGTTGCTGCGCGAACCGTGGCGGCCCGTGTCGCATGGGAACGCAAGGTTCAACTCGGACAAGAGGTCGGGTATCAGATTCGATTCGAGGATCACACCAGCCTTGGCACTCGCATCTGTTTTATTACGGAAGGGATTTTACTGCGATGGCTGCAGGACGATCGTGCATTGAAGGATGTCGGAATTATTCTCTTCGACGAGTTTCACGAACGTAATCTCCTCAGCGACGTCGCGCTCGCATTGGTGAAAGAACTGCAACGAACGGCGCGTCCTGACCTGAAGATTGTTGTCATGTCAGCGACACTCGATGCTGAACCTGTCGCAAAATATCTGGGTAACGCTCCCATCCTTGTTTCGGAAGGACAGAGTTATCCAGTCGCTGTTAATTATTTGTCGCATCGAGACGAGCGTCCATTGACGGAACAGGCGGCCGATGCGGTGGAACAAATCATTAAATCAGGAGGGGAAGGGGACGTGCTGGTCTTTATGCCCGGCATGGGAGAGATCAACGCTACCATCAATGCGATTCGTTCAGCGCGTTTGGACGAGAAAGTTTCGTTGTTGCCACTGCATGGCGAGTTGCCGCCTGAAGAGCAGGATCTCGCGTTTGCGCAGAACCCGTTACGCAAAGTCGTCGTATCGACAAATGTCGCCGAGACATCAGTGACCATAGATGGCATTCGACATGTCGTTGATAGCGGTGTTGCACGCATTGCGCGATACGACGCGGAACGGGGCATTAGCACCCTGTTTATCGAGGAGATCAGTCGCGCTTCATCCGATCAGCGCAAGGGCCGAGCCGGTCGTACTGCCCCCGGGACCTGTTATCGGTTGTGGACGGAAAGCAACCATTTGAATCGGCCGGAACGAAATACACCCGAGATTCAACGGAGCGATCTCGCCGAGGTGGTGCTGTTACTGCATTCGTTGGGAATTAAAAAGGCCGCCTTGTTTGATTGGTTGGATAAGCCCGATGCACAAGCGATTGAACGTGCGGAAAAGCTTTTGCACACACTTGGCGCGATTGATCAGGTGTCCGAACAAATTACGCAGGTCGGCCGGCAGATGCTTCGTTTGCCCATGCATCCACGATATTCGCGAATGCTGGTTGAAGCTGCAAAACACAATTGCGTGCGCGCTGCTTGTCTTTGTGCCGCGCTGGTTAGTGGACGTGATTTGTTGGTTCGACTTGGGCGTGATGACAAACATATCGCCGAAGCCCGCGAGTTATTCGAGGCCAGCCAGGACTCTGATTTCTACACGCTGATGCGAGCTTTTCAATTTGCGAAGAAGAATGGCTTCAGCGTCGAGACATGTCGCCGCTACGGAATTCATGCGCAGATTGCGCGTCAGGTTGCGCAAACGTATGACCAGTTGATTGATGTGGCGATTAAGCAGCGATTGTTGAAAGCGGATGACAGCGGTGAAAACAGCGGAGCCGAAGCCGGTGCTGCATTACCGCAATGCATTATGGCGGGTTTCATCGATCAACTTTGTAAACGAAGGGATTCGGGTACCCTCGACTGCGACCTGACCGAAGGTCGGCACGGAACGCTCGTGCGCGAAAGTGTAGTGCAGAATTCGCCACTGCTCGTAGTTGCGACGATTCGCGAAGTACCATCGCGTAGCTCTGAAAACCTGATCCTTTTAGGACTTGCCACCGCGGTGAAACGGGAGTGGATTGAACAGCTTTTTCCAGAGCAGCTCTCCATCAAAGTCGAGCACCTCTTTGATCGGACTCACAAGCGCGTGGCAGCAGTTAAATTAGTGCGCTTTCACGACCTCGTCATTCATCATGAACATCAGCGCGATGTTGAAGGTAAAGATTCTGGGCGATGTCTCGCGGCAGCTTATCAAAAGAACTATTTTGAGCTGCCCAATCTGAATCATGAGATCAAACAATTTGTCGGTCGCGTGAATCTCGTGTGTGCCGTGTCGCCGGAACTGGATTTTCCAAAGTTCGATGAGACGGCAATGATTGAAACGTTGGCGGAGGCTTTTGAGGGTCTTACTCTTGTCAAGGAGGCGCAGGGAACGCCGTTGCGCGATGCATTCCTGGCGCGTCTTGCCCCTGAGCAGTTGCAATGGCTCGATGAATTGGTGCCGACCGCCATTCCGTGGCACGACGGAAAGAAAATGAAGTTGCTGTATGCGGAGCAGGCGGTGGATGACGACGGAGAGCCTAACTCACCTGAATTACAGGTGAAGTTGCACGAATGCTTTCAAATGAAGGATCATCCGCACATCTGCGAAGGTAAGTTGCCCGTAAAATTGTGGCTTTGTTCACCGGACGGCAAACGGATTGAATCGACCTTTAATTGGCCGGCCTTCAAGTCATTGACTTACCCAAAGTTGAAACCTGTGCTGCAAAAAAAGTTCCCTGGAACTTTATGGGTTTGATGACCGGTTATTGCGTGATATCGCGGAGCTTCCAATCGCCACCGACCATCTCGAGTTTTACCTGCACGACGTTGCGGACGATGGAGCCGCCTTCCACAGAATCCACGAAGACAGTCACCTGATAAATCGAACCGTTCTTCCCGACGGGCGATTCATTCAAGCCAGAAATCTTCCGCGCATTCGGAAATTGCTCTTGAACGAAACGTTTTGCGGCGGTGTAGGCGGCTTCAGCTGCGTTAGCCGGGGGCGGCGGGTTGGGGGTAATGGCAGGCTTTGATGCGGCAAACGTTGGCGACGTTGACGCGACGGCATTATCTGCCTGTTTGTTTGTGATATAGGTGCTGCTCATCAACAGCGCGGAACTGCAAATGAGCAGGACTACGAGAATGATGGGAACTGTATCGGCCTTTTGCGCACTGCCGCACTCCGGACAATAACGACTATCGACCGGAATCGTCGCAGGACATTTCCGGCATCGTGTTGTTTTGGAGGGACCCCGTCGTCTGCTCATTTGTTCACCGACGTCTTCTTTTGTTGGCATGCAATTTCCGTTTTAATTTCGGAAATCATGTTTTCCAACTGACGACCATATTTGACGTAGCTGGTGTAAACAACTTCATCCGAAGCGCTCACCGTAGCGTCATGAAAAACAACCGCAACGTGTGGTTCAATGGAAATTCCGGCATCGTAACCGCGCGCAAAAGCGTCTTTCAAAATTTCGCGCACCTGCGCTTTGCCTTCGCCGGGATAATTATAATCCGGTTCGTGTTTCGCCGGATTCGGCGTTGCGTCCTTGACATGGATGTGAGCGACATGGTCACGGATGTGTTGCCAGAATTCAAAAGCATTCTGGTGCGTCCACGGTTTTTGTTTGCTGCGATCGTTGTTGAAGATCGGGTTGCCGGTGTCGAAAACCCATTTCAGTCCGGGACATTTGTCGAGCAGTTCCAGGCCGTGCTGCCAGCTCATTCCGCCATAGTTCATGCAGTTTTCGTGAACTGGCTGAATACCCTGATCGAGGAACATTTTTGTAACATCGCTAATCCGCCGAAAGACCTCCGTCGGAATCTTGAACTCGTCGTCCGTTGGTTTGTAACTCATAATGCGGACGTACTTCGTGTTGAGACGCTTCATGCGTGGGATGCAGCGCTTCACTTCGGCAGAAGTGATTTCGAAAGGATCAGAAAGCTTTTTCGCCCAGTTAGCGATAGCAGAGCCGAAGCAATAAACGCCGATGCCTGATTCTTCGAGTTTTTTGACGGCGATATCAAACGCGGCATCTGGGATATCGTGGAAGTTTCCTTTTGGAAAGCCGGGAACCTCGCATAGACGCATCTCAAGATGTTTCCAGCCGAGGTCCTTCGTTGCTTTAATCTGCGCATCGATTTTTGCACCGGCTTCGTCACCAATTCCTGTCAGAATCATAAGATTTTTGCTTTCGTAAAATTGAGGTCAACTACCGTGTAAATGACTTCGTAAAATCTTCGCTCGAGATTTCTACGACTTTCTTTTCGAACTTCGAGTCGGCGATCAGTTGCTTTAGTTTGCATTCATATGCTGCACTGTCCATCGGCAGCCGGACGGTTTCGTTAATCAAGCCCGAGTATAACATGACGTTTGCCAGTTCGATCGAATTAATGCCTTCTTCACCGGGCGAGATCAAAGGAGCACCGTCCAAAATTGCATCGACGAAATTTTGCATCAAGGTCGCGTGTTGCGCGGGGGCGGTTGAGATCGGAATGTCTACATTCCATGTTTCGGGTTTTTGGAACCCAAGCTTCGCCTGACGTAATTGGTCAAACATTGAGACTTCGTTGCGAGTGAACGTAAGCTTGTCATTTTCGAGGACGAGCTTGCCCATGGTGCCTGCAATCTCGAGCCGGTTTGTTCCGGGCGCTTCGCCAGTCGATGCGATGAATACACCGGTGGCTCTGTTGGGAAATTCAAGATAAGCGGTGATTTGATCTTCGACTTCGATATTATGGAATCGTCCGAGTTGGACAAAACTGCGAACGGTTGCCGGCATTCCCAGGAGCCACTGTAGCATGTCCAGTTGATGGAGACATTGGTTGATCAAAACGCCTCCTCCTTCACCACGCCATGTCGCCCGCCAGCCACCGCTTGAATAATATGCATCGGTGCGGAACCAGTCAGTGACGATCCATGAAAATCTAACGATTTCACCAAGTTGACCATCAGTGATCAACTTCTTGATTTTCATGTAACGGTTTTCAGTGCGCAGCTGGAACATGGCACCAAAGACCTGCTTCGGATGTTTCTTTCGGACCGCGATCAGGCGTTCGGCATCGGCTTTATGGGCCGAGATCGGTTTTTCAACCATTACGTGCAGTCCGGCTTCTAACGCTTCAATGCCGAGGCTGGTGTGCTGATAATGCGGAGTAGCAATGAGAATGGCGTCGATTTTTCCAGACCGAATCATTTGCTGCCCATCACCATAGACTTCTACGCCTCTTTCTTTGTAAGAAGCGAGCTTCTGCGGAGATGTGCTTCCCACGGCCGTCAATTCGCAACGCGCGACTTTTTTACTGAGAAGATAATCGGCGTGATGTTTGCCCATGTTCCCCATGCCAATGATTCCGATGCGAACATTTTTCATGCGTGTAAATTGAGCGCGCCAGTATCGGGGCACCGCCAAAAAGGTGGCAAGCAGATTCTCAGGCGGAACGGAAATAATCCGCTTTTGCGCTGGATCAAACTTGAGAAGGGCAGTTGCTCCAGCTTTCGCATTGAATTTGCGATGTGCGATTGCTTACATCCGGCGTGCCCGTACCTCGTCACATATTGAATTGGCTGCTTGTTCTCATGTGGATGAGTTTTATTTTTATCGGTTCCACGAAGCTTTTGTCTTCGCAGCATACGTCTCGGTTTATCGGTCCGTTTTTACGCTGGATTGATCCATCGATTACAGACATCCAATTGAAGCAGGTTCAATATTTCATTCGGAAATGCGGACACGTAAGTGAGTATGCCGTTCTCGCTGTCCTTGCATGGAACGCTCGACGTGGTGCAGTCGTCGTCGATCGTGCAGTGTTTCGTCGATGTGCGATTTTTGCCCTGATGTTCGCCGCCTTCTACGCTGCGACGGACGAGTTCCATCAATCCTTCGAGCCTTCACGTGAAGCTTCAGTGCTCGACGTATTCATCGATACCTGTGGTGCTGGTGCTGGTTTGTTCCTAATTTGGCTCGCGTGTAAATGGCGGCGTGTTTGGTGATGAAACGGCCACTTATCCAACTAACGCTGGTGTATGTGGCCGGGATCATATTTGCAGAGTTTTGTAGAGTGCCTTTAGGCTCGTTGTTGATCGGTTCGCTGGTGGTCGCCGGTGCAGCTCTGCTGTTTTCGCGATGGCGACAGTTTTTTCTTTGGCCTTTGGTTTTCGCTACAGGACTCGCCAACAATAGCTTTCACATCGCAGTAATCTCGCCGTTTGATACTCGAGTGGAATTTGGCGATAAGCCGGAAATCGTCACACTGCAGGGACAGCTGCACGCTACACCTAAGGAAAAGCTTTTCGTTTGGGATGACAAGGAGACGTGGCGCACTGTGGCTCGGCTGGATGTCACGTCGTATCGAAAAAAAGGAGAGTGGATTCCGGTTCACGGGAGCGTGCTGGTCACGACGCCAGAGCGCCTTTCTCCAGCGTTTTTTAAGGGGCGGATTGTTGAAGTTTGCGGCGTAATTGCACCGCCCAGAGCGGCGTTGGCAGAGGGATTGTTTGATTATCGGCGCTTCCTGGAACAGCAAGGCATTTACTACCAACTGAAAGCATCTTCACCGAAAGACTGGAATGTCGTCGACACGGGGCGGACGATCCCATTATCAGACCGGTTTAATGCTTGGGCGAAAAAGGTGCTGGCATATGGATTGCCCGAGGACGAAACAACGCATCTGCTTTGGACGCTGGTCCTCGACTGGAAATCGATGTTTACCGATGAAGCCGAAGAACCATTCATGCGGGCAGGTACTTACCATATCTTCGCTGTGGATGGACTTCGAATTGCGATCGTTTCGGGAATCCTTGTTGGACTGTTTCGACTGTTTCAGGTCCCGCGCGCGTTGTGTGGTCTTGTGGTCATTCCGCTGATTTGGTTTTACACGGGTGTTACCGATTGGCCGGCGTCGGCGATACGTGCTTCCATTATGATGACGGTCGTTATTGGTAGTTGGGCTTTGAAGCGGCCACCTGACCTAGTCAACTCACTGTTTGCCGCGGCGCTGATTATTTTGCTCTGGCAACCACAACAGCTGTTTCAAGCTGGCTTCCAACTGTCATTCTTCGTTGTTCTCTGCATTGCATTGTTAATGCCGGTGTTGGATCACGTGAAAAAGTGGGTGCTCAAAACCGACCCGCTTCTGCCCGATGATCTTCGTCCTGGGTGGCGCAAGCGCCTCGATGTTCCCCTTCGTTATATGCTCGATATGCTGGTCAGTTCATGGGCAGCCTGGATCGGTTCAATTCCTTTGGCGGCTTATTACTTTCATCTGTTCACGCCTGTCAGCACTCCGGCGAATATCGTCGTTGTCCCCCTCACGTTTCTTACTTTGATCAGCTGCCTCGTAAGTATGTTGCTGTGGTGGTGCCCGCCTTTACTCGTCGTGTTCAATCATAGCAGTTGGTTCCTCATGAAAAGCATCACATGGTTGAGTCAGTGGACCGCAGAATGGCGCGGCGGTTCCTGCTACGTTGAAAGCCCGTCGGGTTTCTCGATTGTGGTGTTTTACATTTTCCTTCTGGCCTTGCATACGCGCTGGTTTTGGAAATCGAAACACAAACTTGCTTTCGCCTGCGTACTTGGGGTGATTGGAGTGGCGTGGTGCGGGTACAAACTGCACCAAAGCACCATGACGCGTATTCACGTCCTTCCTCTGAACGGTGGCCACGCCATTTTTGTCGATTCTCCCCATGCAGAAGAAAGGGTGTTGATCGATTGCGGCAATGAGCAAGCAGTAGAATTCATTGTTAAACCTTTCCTGCGCGCACACGGCGTTAATCAACTGTCGAAGTTTGTTCTGACGCATGGTGATATTCGTTACATTGGCGGCGCGGACCTCATCAGTCGCACGTTTTACCCGAAAGAGTTTGTCGTCAGTTCCGCACGGGCGCGCTCTCCTTCGTATCGGCAGTTTATCGATAGCCAAAAGGAAGCAGGCCGGAATCTGCGAACTCTAAGTGCGGGTGAACGTTGCGGTTTATGGACGATTCTGCACCCTGCCATAAATGATGAGTTCAGTCAGGCAGATGACAATGCGATCGTGCTAAAGGGGACATTTGGTAACACAGGTCTGTTGCTGTGTTCAGATCTGGGGAGGGCAGGGCAGCATTCTGTTGTTGGCAGGACGAACGATTTTGCGGCTGATATTCTTGTCACTGGTTTGCCGCGTCAGGATGAACCTGTTTCGAATGAGTTCCTTCTGATCGCGAAACCAAAAAACTTGATCATCGCCGATGCCGAGTCTCCAGCGACGGAGCGTGCTTCAGCAAAGCTTCGGCAACGTCTGTCAAAACAAGCGTTCACCGCAATTTACTGCCGGGAAAGTGGTTCGGTCGTCATTGAGTGTGACCGGGATTCGTGCGAGGTGAAGACGATCCGATAATACGGACTATGTATAAACTGTTGACATATCAACAATCGGGAGGTAAACAGGGTGCATGGTTGCGACAGGTTTAAAACCCGGACCTCATTACCAGGCGCTTTTACAACTATTGCGAACGTCCGAAACGTTGTGGAATGGCAGCCGCATCTTCTTTGCGCGCTGGGATCTTAGTGCGAGTCAGTTTAATATCCTTAACCTTCTGGAAGGTGCTTCGGACGGATTGACGCAGATCGAGTTAAGCCGGCTGTTAATCATGCACCGGTCCAACGTCACGGGACTGGTGGATCGATTGGAGCAGCGCGGTTTGCTGCAGCGAAAGGAGAATCCGGATGATCGTCGTGTTTATCGTGTGGTGCTGACCGGAAAGGGGAGGCGGTTGATTTCTGAGATTCTGCCGGAGTACTACAGCGCTGCTGAAGCTATTTGGGGCAAGATTCCCGCCAAACGGGCTAACGAGTTGGCCCGAGAACTGGAAGCCCTAAACGAGAACATTGCTGTGTTTCTCGAGAAAGTCGTGCAGTCATGAAGTTCAGTCGAAACTATGGTTTGCTGCTCGGAAGCCAGTTTCTTAGTGCAATCGGCGATAACATCATATTGGCCGTCATCCTGGGACAGTTGACGTTCCTCAATAGACAACATCAGATCACCGATGACCAGTTGCGCACTTATAACGCGATTTACACGTGTATCCTTTTCGTGCCTTACATTGTTCTCGCGCCACTGGCTGGGTTTTTGAACGATCGTTTTGCGAAGACACGATGGCTGCTCGGTGGTAACGCGATCAAGTTGTTCGGCTGTGCCATAGCTGTGCTTAGCGTGTGGTTTGGCTATAAATGGCAGGGCCTTGGCTATTTCATTATTGGTATCGGCGCCTGCATCTACTCGCCTGCGAAGTATGGAATTCTGCCCGAGATTCTTCCGCGCGAACGCCTGGTGAAAGCAAACGGCACCATGGAAGTTTTGACTTTAATTGCGATTCTAATTGGCCCTTATTCTGGTGCGGCGATGGTGGACGCATTGCCGGTACTTGTGTGCTATGGGATTATCGCTGGAATATTCGTTGTTTCGCTCAGTTTCAACTTGTTGATGACTGCTACACCGGAGAACCGTGAGATTCAATTCCGATCCAGTGCTCGCGAATTTACGTCGAATTTAAAAGTTTTGGCGGGTTCTCCGCGACTAATTCGGATATTACTTGGGACGGGGGTCTTTTGGGTTTGTGGCGCTGTCCTAAAGATGAACTTTCAGCCGTGGGGATTGAAGACTCTTCATTTTCAGAACAACAAAGAAATTGCGGAACTTGGACTTTGGTTGGGGATTGGAATCATGGCGGGAAGTATCTTATCAGGGCAGTTACACAAGGTGGGCGACCTGCGCTCCACGCGGCTGTATGGGCTATTGCTCGCAGGGTTTATATTAGTGCTCGGATTCATTACACATCGTCTCGCAGTCATTCCGTTTTTAATCTTCCTCGGTGCTAGTGCTGGATTGTTTTTGATTCCATTGAACGCAGCTTTGCAAGCGGAGAGCGCCCACGACAAACTTGGAAAGACGATTGCCACGCAAAACTTCATTGAGAATCTCGCGATGGTGGTGGGCGGCGCTCTTGTCGTGGTTGGAATACAAATGGACATGAGCCCCCCAGCGATTTTTCTGGGACTCGCGTGTTTTGTCGGCATCGCCATTGCCTGCCTAAAATTTCCTGAGCGTCCGGCGGTTCCCCTGGAAGTGACCGAACAGATGCAGGCTTAACCGAAAGAATCATCGTGTGAATGCGAATTGCGAGGAATCGGTTGGTTTTGGAGGCTTGAAGCTTTGGAACGCGTTGCCGTATGTGGCTGGCGCGGTCGTCAGTTTTCACCTTGCTCTCGCAATTCCTTCGTTTGGGATCGTAATCATCGGTTTTGTGTTTTGCTTGCTGCAGATCTCAAAA
>CBHWET010000143.1:0-11092 GCA_966112985.1 uncultured bacterium
GACTGCGTCCCCAACGCGCCTGCGATTTGGACGAGTTGCTCCTGTCCGGTCGACAAATTGCTGATTGGTTGATCGACATCCAGATCAGCCCCGATTTCCTTGAGCATCGAAGCCGCTCGTTTTCGCATTGAACTTCGATCGAGCACACCGGCGTGCGACGGCAACTCGCCCAGACAGAGATTTTCAGCGATGGAGAGATTCGGGCAAAACGCGAGTTCCTGATGGACGATAGAAATCCCAAGTTTTTTAGCAATCAAGGGCGTCGTCGGATTCACAACTGTTCCGCCCAAAAGGATTTCCCCTTCGTCAGCATTGCAGATTCCGCACAGGATTTTGCCGAGAGTGCTTTTACCCGCACCATTCTCACCAATCAGCGCATGACAACTCCCCTGCTCCACTCCAAACGTCACAGCGTTGAGCGCCGTCACTCCCGGAAAGCGTTTCGTGATTTGTTTAAATTGGAGAAACGGCGCAGCCACGACGAGCGTATTAGCCATTTAACGCCGTGAGGCGAACATCGGCTCCACGTTTATTTCTTTAATTCTGCACGCAGGAAGCCGGGACGATTGGTAGTGATCCCGTCGACACCCGCTTTTTTCTCGGCACGCGCCACCTCTGGATCATCAACGGTCCAGGTGTAGAGCTTCAGTCCCGCCTTATGCACCTTCTTCACGAAATTTTTGTCGATCGGAAAGTTCGAATTCAAATCGAGGCCGTCGAGGTTTGCTTCCTTCGCCTTTTGAATTAGTTCGTCGATTTCTGGAAACTTACCCGTTTTTTTGTCTTTGGTATAACCTGATAACCAATACACAGGATGCTTTGGAAACTGCGCTTTGGCAGCTTTTGCCATTTCGTAATGGAAAGTGATAATACGAAGCTGCTTTGGTTTCTTACCCGAGGCGCTCATGGCGGTCTCGAGTTCATTCAGAATCGCTTTTGCTTTTTCGAATTCAGCGCCTTTAACCGTGTCCTTCAATTTGATTTCCGTAAAAATACATTTCCCGCTAGGGATTGTTTCGAAAAAAGATTCTAGGGTTGGAATTTTTTCACCGGCGAACTGCTCACCCTTCCATTTGCCGATATCGACCGTCTGCAATTCCGCCCAGGTAGAATCAGCAATTTTTTTATCAACGCCACCCGTTCGTTTAGTGTCGTAATCGTGCATTACCACCATCTTGCCATCCTTCGAAAGATGAATGTCTGTCTCGATTCCATCGGCGCCTTGCTTCCAAGCAAGCTTCATTGATGAAAGTGAATTTTCTGGTGCATCAAACGAGGCGCCGCGGTGACCAATGATTTCAAAGGCAGTGGCATGAGTACTCATGGCAATCAAAACGGCTAGTGAAAGGCCCGATAAAAACGGAGTCGTCATATCCACGGACGTTATTGAATTCCGCCCTCATTTAGCAATGAGGTTTTCCGTCTTTGGTGGCTACAGATCAGTCGTTGCTAACTGCGACGCTCTGTTTACTGATCTGCGTGAGCGCGATACGGACATGCGTAACTAATTTCACCACCGCGGGACTTTGCTGCAACCGCGGCGGGAGGGCGTCAACAGCTTTAAGTGCGGACTGAAAACTTCGCTTCGCTTCGGTTGGGAGCTCTGCCCGTAGCAGAATGTCTCCTTTACGAGCGAACCAAACCTCTTTCCTCGAAGCCAGGCTGACGATCTTGTCGATGCGACGGACTGCGGAAGAGAAATCGCTTTTATTGAGCTCAAGTTCCAGCGCAAATTGATGGATCGGAATCGAAGGACCGAGTCGCTCGACAGCATCATCAAGGGTGCGTAGCGCATCGGCAGATTGCGAATCCGCAGCAAGGGCTCGCGCCAACTCGAGGTAATATTCTGGCAATGGATTAGCGAGTTCCTGAATGCCGCGCCGATAATCCTCAACAACGCCCTTTTCCTTCAACTTTGAACGGATGCGTGCTCGAGCAATGAAGGCATCACCTTGATGTGGAAATTGTGCAACCACCTTGCTCAAAGTCGCCTGCGCTTCGTTCAAACGTCCCATATCCACCAGCAACCCAGCTTGACGAACCTCAACGTCAGGAAGATTCGGACTGAGCTTTGCAGCGTGCGCGTAGTCGGCCGAAGCCGCGAGCCAATCCTGATGTTCACGCCGGAGATCTCCGCGTTGCAAAAATAATTGAGCCACGTTCGTCGTGGCGGTCTCCAGTTCCCGTGTTAGGGCGGCGATGCGCAGCTCAGTTTCACCGTGCGAATAGCCGGAAGGAGCTATTGTAATACTCCCCACCACGAGTGCACCCGCCATAACGAAACGAAACTGCTGAGAAAAGCTCATGGCACCACTTTGAGCCGGTAATACCGGGCTCCGTTCGTAGCAGCACTGCCGGTTAACGTAAAATCATCAAGAAAAGAGGCTGTCGAAATACTGTCAGGCGTGCCTGCTCCTACTTCCACGGACAATGGGCGAATCAGATCAACAAAAGATCCAATCGATCGGTTCGTTCCCCCATTGCTATACTGAATCCGATATCGCGTTGTTCCTGTTGAACTCCACTGTAAAAGAATGTGCCCGTTCTGATCGCGCGTTACGCCGCCAATACGCAACACAGAAGCAGCATTGGTTGGATTCGTATTCGCCAGATATTCCTGCAGATTGCTCTGTCCATCGCCATCATTATCAGCAGACGGATCGGAAACTCCGTACTTCGCCTCCCACGCGTCAGGCAACCCATTGCCGTTCGTGTCCGGCGGAGCCAGAACATTCATCGTCAGCGTGGCAATACCGCTTGTAGCGCCAGTGTCAGTCGCACGAAACGAAAGCTGATCAGCGCCGCGAAAACCACGCACCGGCTGATAGGTAAACGTCCCCGAATCAGCGTTGAAATTTGAAACGAGTCCGTGCGTCGGCCATGTATTCGTCGAATATGACAGGTCGTCTCCGTTGGCGTCGAATGCAATAAGACTCACATTCGTTGAGGTGTCGCCGATAATATTGACCGTTTGATTGTTGGCGACCGGCGGCGAGTTGCTCCCGGTTGTAAAATGCCACAACGGGCTGGTCGTCGAGTTACCCGCAGTATCCTTTACTATAACATACCAGTCGTAACTGGTGTTCGGTTGACGATTCGGCCAAGGCATGTTGGCCACGGTTCCCGGCGGAACGTTGTTTTGCGTGCCAATCAATTGGTAGCCGTTTGGTGAACCTCGCATGTCATAATCGAAGAAAAATTCACTGTCTGAATCGGTCTCGTACGTATCCGTCCAGGGGGAATAGGTCTGCACAGTTATCTGATTTCGGCTCGGTGAAAATTCGAAGATTCGCAAATATCCATTTCCGCCGTTGGTCCAGCCCTGAAAGTCCTGGACAAAGGTTCGCACAGTATTCCCATTAAAAGTATCCACACGCGCCCCTTCTCCGGTCACGTGACCTGCGAGCATTAGAAACAAATTTGCGTTTGTCTTGAGCGCGTTATAAATGGCAGCGCCCTGCGCGCTGAACGTGAGCGGTGTTGCGGTGTTACCGAAATTATGAGTTACGACAATTGCCCGGCGATTGGCATTCGTCCGAAGCACTTCGTTTCCCCACGCCAAAACACTGGGATTCGCGGCGCTATCGAATTTGAAGTAAAGCACAACAAAGTCCAGGCCGCCCGCGCTGAAGAAATCGAAGTGGTTATCGTTATTCGTGCCGTAATACCCGGCGTAGTACGAACGGCCATTGAAGTGTGGCACACCAAAATATTGGTTAAAGAAAGTCGTCGTGCCAGTTGCATCTCCGATAGGTTCTTCGTCGTGATTGCCTACGGCCATGCCGTAGGGAATACCGAACTGAAGCGACGTCCTCGTTGGACTATCAAGGCGGTACATCGCGTTCGTCGCGTTGCGCCACTCAGTTGTGTTCGCCACGCCATTCTTGATGTCGCCGCTGTCTGAAATATCCCCCAGGTGGGCTACGTAAGCGATGTTCCGCGAAACGCGATTACTGATGATCCATTCCGTTTGGGCAAAATACATCTCCTTGAGGCCGCCGAATCGCTCCGCCGTGTAGAATTGTGTATCTGGCAACGCGACGATTGAGAAGTCAGGACCCGGGTTCGTTGTGGCACGACTATAAAATTCCATCGTCACATTGCCAGGACTTGCATTCGACACGACGACCTGCAGATTCGGCGAGGCGCCGACGTTGGTGGCATTGTCTGCTGGCGAGATCAGCGCAAATGTTGCCGCTGCTGGAATGAAAACGAATGAGACGATAGGTTGAGCCGCTGCGCCCTGCAAACCAGGCGGATCATTAGGCAGGTCACGCGATTGAATAATCCAACCATCGGCATCTGGTTGGTAACTAACAATGTTATCTTGGTTTTGTGACAAACCGCCCTCCGCAGAAATGATCAGGACCCCGCCTGAAGGCGTGTGCCCGGGAATTGTGAGGCGCCACGTGCCCGTAGCTGTATTTGTCACGGAAAACTGCGGCGTCGGCCCACTGTACAATAACCGGGTTCCATCCCCCTGAAATCGACCGGAGATCACGGTCGTGTTTGTTTTCGGAATGTAGACAAATGCCACAGGATCCTGCTCGTAGTTTGAGGAATCAGTCCCATTGTCTTTGATGTAAACTGTCCACGTTCCGTTCGTGGAATTGACTTGTGACAGGGCGTAATTGTCTTCGTTCTTTCCATGATTAACCAGCAACACACCGTCGGTGCGGGAATCAATGCCCAGACTTGTTAAATTGATGGTAGAAACACCGCCGCCGTTATCCACAAAATGCGTTCCAAGGACCAAGCCGGGCGATCCCGTAAATAAATCGTTAACCCCTCCATTCGTCGCACCGGAATTTCTCGCCAGCCCGCCAATCCATTTGTCGTAAGGGAAGTAAGCCGCGGTAATGTTAATGTTGTATTCCGCACCAGCCGGTGCATTAAACGTTGAAATAAAGTATGCGTCGATAAATTGGCCCGATTTTGCGTAGTCGATGGCTGTTGTGCAAAAATTCGTTCCAGGATAGGTCACCTCGCCATTGTCTCTGCCATTCTCAGCCACACATGACAACAGGATGCCCCCTTCAAGGTCATCACTGAAGCCAGCACCAATTTGCACATTGAAATCGCCCCGGTTTGATCCGTCGCGAAGCGAAAATCCATTGATCGACAGTGATGGTGTAATCGTGACCGAGTTAGTCGTATTGCCCGTGTCGTTCTGAGTAACAACGAAGTTCGCTGCCGCAATGCCGTGACTTATTTGCTGCCCGGAAACACGAAGCGCCGCGAAAATCGCAAATGACAACCACACAGCCGTCCACAAGCGGAATCGCGCAGGTTGGGGTTGTCGCTTCATTCGTATCGCTGAAACAAATTGTGCTCCTCAAGGAACTAGACCTTGAGGAGCACTTGAAGCATCTCAATTTTCCGCTGTTATTGCGAGGAAATCCGGTAAAACGCTGCCGTCGACGGAGGCGCGTTATCGGTAAACGTGGCTGCTCCATTACCAGCGGCAGTTGCCGGTCCGATTGGTGTCCACGAGGTGCCAAGCGCAGTCGTACGATGCACGGAATAAGTCGTGTTTGGAGCACCCGTGAATTGAATCGTTACGCTCGAAGCCCCACGCGTAATCGAGCCGATAACAATTGGGGCAACGAAGTTCGTGTTTACTGTGTAGTAAACGCGCAACTGCGGACGATCGCGTTCGGTCGGAGATTCGGCCGTGTTAATACCCCAGCCGTCACCACCATTGACCCATGGCAGAATGGCCCAGCCGTAATTTGGACGTGTGCCATTAACCCACGCCTGAACGTCGGGGGTCACTTCAAAGCAGTGATAGCCGCCTTGAACATTCGGATCGAGATTTGTATTTCCCGCTACAACCGTAGCTGTGAGGGCCGCCTCGATTCCGTCGTTCTGGATGCCGTTGGTCCATGAATTCCATGTGGTCGTTGTGTCGACCCACGGCTGATATAGGGCGAAGAACTGACCGCCATCACCCATTGCCTGGCCACCAACATTCGCAACATCGAACATCGCCGCGTGAATTGTTGCTCCCGCCGGGATTTGATTCGTCGCGCTGCCGACAATGTTGTCGAAGCGGAACAACAATTGATCGTTGTCGCCATTTGTAGTCGCCGACCAATCGGAGAACATTGTCACGGTGGCGGCAAAGTTCGTATCTCCCGCACTGGCGCGGATCAACGTATCAAACTCATTCGTATAACCATTGACTCCGTAACGGAAGCTTACGCTTGCTGTGCCCGCAGGAATCCATGTCACACGCAGGCGCGGACGATCATCGATATTGGCTGATTCACCGTGGCTAAAGCCGGTACCATCGGTTTTGCCGCTGAAACCAGTCATACCCCAACCGTTGTTTTGTTCACCTTGCTGCCACGCGACGATGTCAGGCAGAACTGAAATGTCACCGCGCATGATACCCGTGGTGCCGCCGCCAGCGACAGCGATCTGAGAATCATAGGTGCTGCGGGCATCGACGTCATCGGGGTCAATACCTGAACCCATGCTATCCCACGTTTCGTTAAGTGGATCCCATGCTTTAATCATGCGATACATCGGCGTTCCGCCACCGCTGTCCGTAAAGTTTAAATGAAGATCAGCACTAACAATGATCGCATTCGTCGGAATCTGTCCCGGACCAGTGCCGAACAAATTATCAAAACGCATCAGAGTGTGATAGCCGTTGTGAGAACCGACGCTCGGGAAATCCACGAACAAGTCAGTTCCACGTCCGGTTGGATACGGCGTGTTTGGCGCGGCCTCACGGAGGTGGCAATCAGCTTCACCGGAATACACGCCATAACCATGGTCGGCGCCTTCCTGGAATTCTGTCGCGCGGATAAGGCTGACGCGTACCTTTGTGCTGGCACTGCTGATTCCTCCGTCAGCATCGACCAACGTAGCGGAGATGCTGCGGTAATTTACCGCCGGACTTGAGTTTGTGTTACGGAACGTTACCGACCGGAGCAACGCTTCCGCAGAGATTGGAGAAGCCGCATTATTGAAAGTGATCACGAGCGGAGTCGTTCCAGAACCTCCAGAGAACGTTCCAATCGAAACACCACTATACGTCACCGTATTGCCAGACACCCCGATTTGTCCTGGCGCCGTCCCGGTATTGCGTATTTCAAGACGATCATCTGAGGCGGCGTTATTCGTGATCGCTATGGTCAGAGTTGTGCCGTTGTAAGTACCGGAATTAGTATCAACGATCGACGCGCGGCCATCAATCCCGACCGCGATATCACCGATGCCGTAGTAAACACCGGTCGAAGGCAAAGTAAGAACCGCTTCATTGTCCAGCGTCACTGCCGTCACTGTTTGGCGCGGCAACGCCGCATACAGCGGATCGGAGGAACTGATCGTGTTCGTAATGTAATAAACCGTATTGCCATCGACCAAGGTGTCATTGGCTGCCGCAACGTTCACTGGTTTCGGCGTGTTCCAGTCAGACGGTGTGAATGTCAAAACGGATGGCGAAACGTTGCCACCCTGGACGGTGTCGGTCGAAGAAACGTTGACGGTCACATTCGCAGTTGGCTTGGATGCGAGGACAACCGTGTAATTCGAACTGCTGCCTTCGATAACAGCGATGTTCGTAGTGCTCAAGATTACCGCAGCGGTGTCGTTATCGATGTTCACAACTGAAACATCGTCTGCATTCACGTTATTATATCCCGGATCGGAGCTTGTGGCTGGCGCCGTAATAATCGTGTATGCGATGTTGCCATCATCGACGGAATCATCGACGCCCGTGATCGTGACGGTCTGTTCCTGATCCCAGTTTGAAGAGGTAAACGTTACGGACGGCACAGAAACAGTGCCTTCAAGAGGGTTGCTCGAAGAAAGACCAATGGTGACATCCGCCGACGGCTGAGTGTTTAAGCGCATCGTGAACGTCGCTGTTCCACTCGACTCAGTTGTGGTCAAACCGCTGGAGGGAACGACCGCGATACCACCTTCGTTATCGGTGTTAAAGATCGTTACATCGGCCGGATCGTAACCAACGTAGTTCAGGTCGTTTCCACCGACAGGAGCCAAGATAATTGTGTAGGGAACCGGACCATCGGTCACGCCATCATCCACGCCAGTGGCGGTAACCGTTTGAGGCACATTCCAGTTGCTGCTATCGAATGTGAGTGTATCGGGAGAAACAGTTCCTTCAGCTGTGTTGCTCGAAGAAATAGCAATTGTAACGGTGTTCGTCGGTTTTGTTTCAAGCGCCACCGTAAACGATGCCGTGCCTCCTCCTTCAGTGGTCGTTAATCCGTTCGTATTGGACAAAATGACGCCACGAGCCGGAATATAAACAAACGATACAACGCCTTCCGTTGGGCCTGGAGTTTCCAATGGCACTGGAGCGTTCGTGGTTCCGGGAACATCGCGGGAGAAAATTTCCCAGCCGTCTTTTGCGGCATTCAATTCGTAGCTGACGATGTTATCCTGGTTGATCGTCCCACCACCTTCCGCTGAGATAATCAGCACGCCATTCGTTGGAGCACGACCTGGAATCTTCAACAAATACTTACCGGTGGCGAAGTTTGTGACCGTAAACTGCGGTGAGTTTCCGCTATACATATCGATCGTGCCGTTGCCAAGGAAACGCCCTGAAATGATTGACGTGTTGGTCCTGGGAACAAACACAAAGGCGATAGGGTCTTGTTCAAAACTCGAGGCCGTCCCGGATCCTGCATCTTTGATAAATAGATTCCACGTGCCGTTGGTTGTATTTGGTTGCGACAACGCATAGTTGGCCGATTCATTTTTTGCGCCGGACACCAACAAAATACCATTGGTGCGGGAGTCAATACCAAGGCCGGTCAAATCGACTGTGGAGCGCCCACTGCCGTTATCGATGAAATGAGTCCCAAGCGTTAATTGAGGTGAACCGACGAAAACCGTCAATGCGCCGCCGTTAGCGGTGTTGTTGGCAACGCCGCCCAGCCACGTCGCATAAGGAAAGTATGCGCCTGCAACGTTGATATTCGCCTCCGGGTTGCTACCCGCTCCAAGGCCAATCGCGCCGTTCACGGGAATCCAATACCCATTCGTATTCGAGTCGATCATGCTGACGCAGTTCGTTTTATTGCCGGTGTTGGTGACATCGCGACCGTTCTGGCGGACGGACGACATCAGCACACCATTTGTCGGGTTGGCGGTTGGGTCGTCACCGATCTGGACATTGTAATCGCCGCGGTTCGAACCGATACGAACGCGCATGTCATTGACGGAATATTCCATCGACACCGTAACTGAATTCGTTGTGTCGCCGGAATCGTTATGGACAACGATCAGATTGCCAGCGGAAATGTCGTGGCCTGATGACTGCGCATACGAAGGCACGGTCAATGTCAGCGCACTGACAAAAGCGACCAAGGCGCTCCAGCGTGCACTCAGTGGGAGTTGTTTTTTTGAGTTCATATCAGTTAGTCCAGTTCGCGTTCGATAGCACAAAGGATAATTAAGGAAGAGCCGCCATGTTCGCATCTTGCGAGATGTTCCACGTTGTATGAAAAGTGGCTCGGGGAATAAATGCGGCGTGGCCGTCACAGAAATTCGCAGCCTCGCCGTCTTTGCCATGATTATTTCCTGGATCAGGCTTGTTGTTGTTTACATTTCCAGGAGCCGCATTGGGCTGACCTGAAGTATCGTCCGCATCCATGACCAGAAAGAATGCAGCCGGCCCCGGTTTAACAGGTGGATTAAAGTTGTTATCCAGGACGTGGTTAATCGCCTCTTGTTGGGTTTTTTTACGGCCGGTGGCACCAGGATCGATGTTCAGATCTGCCTTCGACGCGTTGAAGTTCCCGAAAAGCTCGTAGCTATCGCCGTTCACTTTGGTGTTAACGGCATTGTCGGTTAAGTCGGGAAGGTATTTACCGTTGGGTGCAGCAGCGAGATTGACCCAATTCATTTTGATCGAGTTGTGCGTCGATGGGCAAACAAACGTTCCCACCGCCTTCACATAAACGGGATAAAGCCAGTTCAAATCGTCGTCGGAACCAGAACGATCTGAATACGCACGGTTCACAGTCTGCCCCCCCCAGGAATGCATGGCCAAGTGGCCATTATTGTCGTCAGCGTACATTTGACTACCCAGCCCCATTTGTTTCAAATTGTTTACACAGCCAATACGGTTGGCTCGTTCCTTTGCTTTTGATAGCGCCGGAAGAAGCATTGCAGCAAGGATGGCGATAATTGCGATTACTACGAGAAGTTCGATTAACGTGAAGCCCCTCCCTTGACGCCCCTGGGTCGGTAACGGATGAATTACCATATTTTCGGACCTTTCTTTTTCGGACAACGGATTAAAGCTTTTTTCAGGGTTAACGCACTAAGTGTTTCAAATCAGAAACTTCATGTCAATGCCTCTATGAAATTTTTCACGGTTCTCCATGATTAATTATGATAAGGGAAAACCCTGATAGCAAGTTTAACCGCATAAAACCTGGGTTTTTCCGGGGTGGGAAAATTTAAGGTGTGCGGACAATACAATGATTACTCATCACCGGCTCGCCGCCCATCGCACAAATGTTTCGACAAAACTTTCAATCGATTCGGTTTGCTCGGGATGCGGACTCGAGATCAGGACGTGCCCTTTGCCGTATGAACTCCGTGCAATTGCAGGCGCCTTCATCATCACACCAGCTGGCGAACCATTCTCCGCAAGTTCGGTGCGAAAAGAGGCAATGATTTGATAAGGCGGGATATCGCGACTCTCACCAGGCTGGATGATTGGACCGTTGGCGTACAAGACATCGCAGACTCGATCCGTTTGATTCGTGAACAATCCATTCTTCGCGGGAATATCAATTTTTACAATTCCCTTGCCCCGTCGCCATTTGTTCGAGACCGGCTTTGCATTCAGCACGCCAACTCCCCAGTCGAACCCGTTGCAGGCGAGATATGCACCCGCGCAAATGCCAACGTAGCCACCGCCGTTCCGCACAAACTTCCTGACTTCCTCACGTCCCTCGACACCCAGGGAACGCGACTGTCCGCTACCGCTGCCGCCAGTGAAAATGATGACATCAAAATTCGTAAGGACGCCTGCCGCGATGTCCCGTCCTTTAACGTGAGTAACGTGGATGTCGTTTCGTCGACGCAGAAGTTCGGT
>CBHWET010000144.1:0-11075 GCA_966112985.1 uncultured bacterium
AGCAGGCGCTCCGGGGAACGGGTGACCGCCGTGACCTGAATCTGCATCAGGTCCTCGAGGCTGAGTTTCGTGAGATCTGAAGTGGCGTTGAAGACGTTCGTTTCGGCAGCCCCCGCCGAAAACACAGTGGACAGCATCACCGCAAGACAAAAACGTGAAACGAAACAGTTCATCGACACAGTTGTCGTGGGAGGGATTGACCAAACGATGAACAGATCGGCCAAAAGTCACAAGCGGATTCTGCGGCCCAGGTTGCGTTGAAATCCCATTTCACTTCGATTTCAAAAATGAGATCAAGTCAGCAGCATCTTGCAAATGTATGGCGGATTCAAAACCTTCGGGCATCAGCGACAATCCTGAGCTGCGCATTTCCTTTAAATCACGCCGCAACAACGTTTCTTCCGCCCCCCCAACCGCCTTCAAAGTAATGCTGTTGGCAGTCTCCGTTGTGATCACACCAGTGAGTTCACGATCATTTTTCGTGATTACGGTGTAGCTGATGTAACGTGCTTCAACGGCTTCGTTGGGATCGAAGATGGCTGTCAGAAGTACGGAAAAAGGTTTATCAGCAATCATTCCGAGGTCTGGACCAATGGCGATACCGACATCTTTCGTGCGATGACATGTCGCACAGTTTTGCTGAAATACGGTGCGTCCTTTATCGGCGTCCCCAGTAAGTGTGGCGGCTTTTTGATATGTCTGAACAATCTTCTGACGATCCGGATTCGCAGTGAAGATTTGCATTGCCCGTTTGCGAATTTTTTCATCCGAATGCTTGAGCAATTTCTGCTGTTGGGCTGCGCCGATCTGGCCGACCGGAATGGTTTTGTTTTCCAGGTCCCGCAACAATGCCTCTGACCAGGACAAGCGCTCAAGCAATGCGCCGAGCACCTCAACGCGCAACTCCGGGCCAAAGTTACGCCATTTTGAAAGCAAGAGACCCCCGATGGCTGGCCCTTGCATTCGCGTCAAACGGGCGAATGCCGCCTTCTGCAGGTGGGGAACAACTTGTGGCATCAACAGTTCGATCAACAACCGGGCATCTGAGTCCTGTTGTAGCGGTTCGTATCCAAGCAAGCGAACAGCCGCGATGCCCCTCTCATTATCGCTGTTTGCAAAGTCGGGACGTTGCACTGCACTGCGTGCGGCCCGAAAAACCGATGTGAGATTCGTAATTGTCGCCTTCAGAGTTCCGTTGGCGTTCGTTTCCAGGACGGCTAGACTTGAGCCACCTCGATCGAGTTCCTCGAGAAAAGCAGCAAGCGTGGATAACTGCCACGTTGCGAAACTTTCTCCGGCAGGTTTGGAAATTTTATCCAAAAGAGCAGTATAAACCTGCTCATCGTTCAACGCTGTCGCTAATCCCATCAATCGCTCGACGAGATCACCTGAGGTCTTTGCGCCGTCGTCATTCTGAAAGACAGAGGTGAGTATGGTTTCGATATGCGGCACCGCAGAACTCATGATCGCCGTTTGCATATGCGCATCATCGAAGTTTTTTCGAGCAAGTTCGCTTAATAAAAGTCCCGCTTCGACGTGCTTCATCTCGCCGAGAGTAAAAGCAAGTTGAAAGCGAACCCTGGCATCCGGATCGTTCACCAAATTACGAAAGGCAGAAAATCTCTCGGACGTTTGCAATTCGGCACAAACAGCTTCAGCAACGGACTCACTAATACGAACCGCGTGTTCGCGCACACGTGAGTCAGGGTCGCAAAATGCTTTTCGCAACAGGCCTAAAGTAATAGCTCTAAGGCCATCCAAAGCGCATAAAGCCTGCATACGCGCTTTCGGATTGCGGCTGGTTTCAAAAAGTTTTATCAGCGGCTCAACGGCGCCTTTATCCCGACGCTCGATGATCACGCGCTGCGCCGTATCGCGTTGCCATCCGTTGGGGCTGTCCAGAGAACCAACCAGTTCTGCTGTCCCCATTGCAGCAAAGTTCGGAATCTGACGGAGCTTCACATCAATCGGGAATACTCGGTAAATGCGGCCCTTATCAGCTCCTGCGCGCAGGTCCAAAACCTTCTGTCGCTCAACGGGAATCCACTCGGGATGTTCGAGCACAAGTCGGTACATATCACAAACGTAGAGCGCTCCATCGGGACCTGTCTTGGTCATGGTCGGTCGAAACCAGTTATCGGTCGATGCAATGAACTCGCATTGTTCCTCACCTTTGGCGCGATGACTTTGGAATGTCACGCCGTGAGGCTCGAGCACTTCGCGATGAACGACATTATGCACAGGCTCGCTCGCGAAAACTGAAGTCGCGAAGTCTGGTCCGAATAATTCGTCACGATACGGCGACGGACTGTTGCCGGACGTGACATGCCCTGCGGCGCCAACCCAATTAAATCTTTCTAACGGCCGGCTGATCTCAAAAACTCGCGTGCTGTCGGGATAATTCGCCAAAGACTGCCGCGTGTCTCTCACGGCAAGGTGCGGATTACGAATCAAGTAATGCTCGGCGTAGACGTAGTGCCAGAGCCACGAAGGATTGTTGTTCCCAAACCAGTTACCCCAGTCGTCCCGATGACGCCCGAATTGCGTCTCGCCACATTCGGATTCAAACTCGCCAGTGTCAGGGTGGAAGCGAAAATCACGTCCATTGATCGGAACTTTCTTTCCTGTTGCGATCGAAACGATCTCTCCCCCGCTATCACCGTTGGCGCCGTAAATCCAGTTGTCTAAACCGTAATCGAAGCCGTTTAGACGATGTTGTTGATTGCCTTCACCAAAACCTGTGAACAGCGTTTTGCGCACATCGGCTTTTCCATCCCCGTCGGTATCTTCCGCATAAAAAATTTCTGGTGCAGCGCTGATAATTACGCCTTTGCGCCAAGGAATGATTCCATTCGGAAACGAAAGTTCATCGAGAAACACCGTCGATTTGTCGTAGCGGCCATCCCCGTCGGTATCCGTCAGAAATACAACACGTCCGCCGGGTTGATTGTTGCCATCGAGACCCAAAGGATAATCTCGCATCTCGACCACCCAAAGTTTTCCGTCCGCGCTCCAGTCGAAGGCGACGGGGCTTTCAATCAAAGGCTCGCTCGCAACCAATTCTGCTTTGAACCCGGGACGCAACTTCAGACACGCCAATGATTCCGCTGGGGACTTGGCCGGGTCCGCGGCGAGAGAGATCATTTCCTTAAATGAACGGCGATCAACAATCTGCGGCAATTTTGCAGTATCCTCGTTTTGAACCCACATGTGATCGTTTCGGAACCACGAACCATTGTTCCGGTGTTCTCCGTCTCGAACGATCATCGGCAACTCACCAGATTCGCCGCGTTTACCGTTTTTCACGGTCATCGTCCAACCCGGGTCGAAGCCAAGATGCTCCTTCTGGACGAACAAATGAACGGAGAATCTTTCGGGATTCGAAAACACCACATCGTCAAAGCCATCGTCGTTCAAATCAACAAACCGTAACCCGGCATCACGCCCCTCCTTGTCGCTAATAAATGTTCGCTCTGGTAATCCGTATGGCAGCTTGTTCCATCGATTTTCCTCGGGCGTCCATTTGAAGACAGCGCTCTGCGTTTCATTTCCGACAACCAATTCGCAGCATCCATCATTGTCCACGTCACGAAACCTCACGCCCCGGTCAATGTCGCTCTTTCGCGTATAGATCGGATCACCATTAATCTCGAGGCCACTCACTAGATTCGTTGCTTCAATCCAGGATTTGCCATCAAAATTCCACGCATCACTGTTTGTTTCGGTGCGGACCAACGTCGAGACGAAACCGTTCGTCTGGACAATTCCAAATTGGAAATCCACATCACGCACGTTCGCAGCTACGGGAAACGGAATCTCATCCCATTTACGCATCGGCGCATTCCACAGGCGTGTCGTGTGCAATTGACGGTTGGCAATGACAACGTCCATTAAGCCGTCGTTATTCAGATCTATAAGGCGAACTCCGTTCTTCTCACCGTTGGAATCGCGCAACGATTGACCGTCGAAAACGTTCTTTCTTAGGCACTCAGAAGCCTCTCGGAAATTCAAAAACTTTACCGCTGAACCATATTTCGTGACGGCGTAATCAATGAACTCAATTATCTGATCGTTGCGAATCCAGCCGTGCGGATGGAAAACAAAGTTGAACACGCCCTGCTTCAACACGACGGCATCCAATTGCGCTTTCCAATCGGCAACAGTCTGCGGGTTATTGCTTTTGTGCAGATTCTGCGCCTCCCAGTCACTCGGCACCGCACACGGCAATTCCAAGCACGTTCCATCAATAATGTATGGATATGGATAATCCTCGATCGTTGTAGAGAACGCCGCAAATGGCAGATACTTCCGAAACTTTTCCTTTCCATCTCCATCCATCGTGAGTGTCCGCGGAAGAGTCGTATCATTGGTCGTGGTGATGTTGAAAACCGATGAGTCAATCGTGAGAAAGTTTTTGTTCGCAGTGGCGTGATTGAAGATTTCCGAAAAGAAGCGCGGGCTTGCACTATTGATGGAGTCGCAGCACGGCATGCGGAAGGCAACAGGGGTGTTTCCAGGAATTCGGTTCATCAAATCAATGCAGTCGTTCACCGTTGCCGTCGCGCCGGCCAAATCATTGTTTGCGAGAAGCGGACAAGGATGTTTTGTCGTGTGAACTTCAATCGAAAGCCCCTCTTTTAACCAGCGTTGCAGTTGTGGATCAGATGGGTTGACGTTGCAACTCATGATGCTGACCGGCGCGCGTCCGTCGATTTTTTTTAGGCGGTCGAGAATGGGGTGAAGAAAAGTTTCGTATGCGGATGAGTCCGACATGTCATCGATCGCGAGCACCACCGCGGCTTGCACATTCGTATCAGCAATCCATTGCGGGGTAGTGAGTTTCGCGAGATGGATATCGGGATAAAAAGGATCGGAGGAGTCCAAATAGGTCAACCGATTCGCGTCAACGGCCAGGACTCGGAGAACTAATAAACTGCAAAACAGCAAAGACGAAAATGTTTTCGTGCGAACAACCCGCCGGGAAATCATGACTGTACGTTATCGCGGCGTACAAAATCGAAGCGAGAAAAAACTACAAATCAACCCGGCAGAGGCGAATGTGAAGCGCCTAGTCCCATTGTGCACGGACCAATAATTGCACCTGCATCGACGAGCGCCTGCACTTGTTCGTGCGATATACCCGGAACGCTTTTAACATCTTCCATCGTTTCAAAAGGGCGATGTTCGACAAGCGCGTGCGCGCGCTCCGGACCGACTAGCGGAACACTGCTGAGTTCTTCCTCCGAAGCGGCGTTCAGGTCGAGAAAACAAAAATTAAATGTGCGCTTCCGAAGCATTGTCTCCGTAGCCATAAAACTCATCTCCTTACTCCGAACTTAAACCCGATGCAGGTAAAAGCTACGAACATTTTTATTCGCAGTTCTCGGGCGAGTGCTTTTTCTCGAATAAAGGATATCTTTAGCCATGCGTTATCTCGTTAAAGCGCGGCTGAAACCCAATTCAGCCCCTGCGTTGCTGAAGGCAATCGAAAACAAAACTCTGGGACAGGGTTCCATAGCCGGGGATGAGTATCTTTATAACATGCAAGAGGCGCGCGTCGATGAGGCCGGCACTGCGCAATGGGTTGAAACGTGTTTCTGCGCCACACCTCTCGAAGAGGAACGCCCGTATTGGGAAAAGTATTTCGAGCTGGTCACCATCAAAGATGCCCACTCCCGCAAAAACTGCCGGCATGAAAACGGCACCCAACCGTGGGCATGTTGCGACTGTGACTGCACGAAGAAATTGGAGGATCGGCTTCGTGCATGCGGCGACTCCTTTCTCGAAACGTTGAAGAAAAACTCGTAGAGAAACTGCGAGCGTCCCGTCGTCCATTCATCGGCCACCCGGCGTTATTTCATATCTGCCAGGAAAGGTAGTTTGTCACGATATTCGCGAAGAGCTTTGATATCCAATGATTCCGAAATAACGCGCTCATCACTTCCGGCATCGGCAATAATTTCCCCGTGTGGGTTAATGATCATCGATTGTCCGGAATAACTTTGGGACGGATCATGCCCGATACGATTTACGGCAACGACATAGGCCTGGTTCTCAATCGCCCGCGCCTGCAACATGGGCATCCAATGGTGACTCCGCTTCTCCGGCCAATTCGCAATGAGAAGAATCAATTCAGGCCGATGCGCTAACATGGCGGCACGAAAGATTTCCGGAAACCGTAAATCGTAGCAGATGAACGGCGCGACTTTGACATCCTGCCAATCAAAGACTGTCGGCCGCGTCCCGGCGGTGTAGTTTTCACTTTCGCCACCAGGGGTAAACGTGCGCATCTTCGCATAGAACGCCAGCAATTCGCCGGTCGGAGAGAACGTTAACGCTTTATTCCGGATCGCGCGTGTCTTGCCACGCATCGCCACACCGCCGACCAGATAAACCTTAAACTCGCGCGCCGTTGCCGAAAGAAACTGTTCCGTTTCACCACCATAATTCTCAGCGATAGCGTCAGCATTCATGCTGAAGCCAGTGGCAAACATTTCCGGTAGGACAACGAGTGAGTTTTTCTCTGGATTCGCTGCCGCAATGAGGCGACGAACACGCGTGAAATTTTCCGCTTTATCCTCCCATGCAATATCGAACTGAACGGCAGAGACTTTCATATTAGTTGAATGTGGGATCGATCAGCTTCAAAGGGACGCGAATCGCACGCGGCCGATAATGGTCGGGATTCATCCGGCCATTCACACACGCAGGCGCGCACGGTTCGTATCCGTTGATGGAATACGTTACCAGTAATTCGTCGCGGCGGTTGATGAATTCAGGATGCGCAGCCGGCAAATAGAAGAATGGGTAATGCCCATCGAGCGTATCGTCGATCGTGTAAATTGGTTTCAATTTCGTGAACGGACCTTCTGGCCTGTCGCTCGTTGCCATATATATCTCGCGGCCCATGTCGCATTTCACACTTAGAGCGGTAGCAATCAGCAGGAATTTATTTCTAACCTTCGACACACTCATCGATACCGCGTAACTACGTAGCAACGCTGCCGCGTTTGTCACGGTACTGGTCCAGTTTGTTCCGTCCCAATACGTCCAGTCTTTATCGGGAGTTTCCGGTTTAAAACGTGCGACTCGAAGTGCATTCCCCTCCCTTGTTCCGCGCATACCATAGGTGTAAACGTATCCATCAGAATGTTTAACGAATCCACAGCCAAAGCCTTTCCCCTCGAAGTCTGGCAACGGCAGGTACTCATTTACGTGCAAATCCGGTAAACTCAAACGAGCCAGGTAGTCGTGACCTGTCCCCGAGAAACTAAAGTTACCGGTGCCGACCTGATGCAACTCCGACAAATAAACGTACGCACTTCCATCGTGCTCAAATCCCCACAACGGCCAGAACCACGGATCGTTCTCCTGCACACGGCGAAAAAACGAACGAAAACCCGGCCCTTCTCCAACCAAAGTTACGGGATGCTTCAAATCATTTTTCTTTTGCACGAGTCCAGCATTCCGCGCCTGAAAAAGACACGGAAGGGTCTTTGTCTTTTGATCAAAGCTATTCACATGACTGTCGCCGAACAACCAGATCACGCGGCCGTCCGACAATGGAAACGACATGGCACCGTCCCCTGCTACCCAACCATTCGTCCGCCGAAAAAATTCTGTGAAGGCACGGTCTTTCGAAACGCGAAGCGAATCTGATGTCGACCGCGTTGATCGGCATCCCAGTGTCCCTACAATCAAACCTGCCAGGACCAGATACCCAAGAGTCGATCTATTCAGTGTCATGCGCTTCAGATTTTGACCAAATAGTCCCTGAAAAACCAAAATCGACAATTGATTTCAGTTAAGGATTAGAGTGGATCGCCGAAATACCGCTCTAATATCAATATTCGACATTTTTTGTTGAACGGTTCAAGTTACCGCATGCCATTTACGAAATTCGGTCTTTCGGAACCTATTCTCCAAGGCGTACGCGCCATGGGTTATACGGATCCGACGCCCATCCAACTCCGCGCGATTCCACTGATCATGGAGGGGCAGGATGTGATCGGCAGCGCACAGACGGGCACCGGCAAAACAGCAGCTTTCAGCCTCCCTATTCTATCCAAGCTCGGTGGACACGGAAACGGCACGCGCGTGCTGATTCTCGAACCAACCCGCGAACTCGCGGCCCAGGTGGAAACCGCCATCCGCGATTTTGCGCGCTTTACGAACTTGCGAGTCGCCGTCGTTTTCGGTGGCGTTGGTTATGGGCGACAAATGGACGAATTGAAACGTGGCACCGATATCATTGTCGCAACGCCCGGACGTCTGCTTGATCATCTCGAACGCGGCACGTGTCGACTGGACCAGGTGCAGCATTTAATTCTCGACGAAGCGGATCGTATGCTTGATATGGGCTTCCTCCCGGACGTCCGCCGTATCGTCGAAAAATGCCCGCGTAATCGTCAGACTCTATTGTTTTCCGCGACCGTTCCGCCGCAGATCGAGTCGCTCATCAAATGGGCGATGCACAATCCCCAGACGATTGAGATCGGCGCACGCCGTTCACCTGCTGAGACAGTTAAGCACGTGATCTACCCAGTCGCCGAAGACCAGAAATCGGATTTGTTGCGGGCATTGCTCGATCATGTTCATTACGAATCGGTCATCGTTTTTTGTCGCACAAAGAATCGCGCGGACCGCATTGCACACCTGCTCAAAAAGAATAACCACTCTGTCGCCGTCCTTCACTCCAACCGCACTCAACGGGAACGTGAACAGGCTCTTAAAGGCTTTCGCGATGGACGCTTCGAAGTCCTCGTTGCAACAGACATCGCCGCACGCGGGCTGGATATCGCGGATGTCAGTCACGTCATTAATTACGACGTCCCGCAGCATCCTGAAGACTACATTCATCGCATTGGCCGAACCGGCCGCGCTGAAGCTACGGGTGACGCGTTTACGTTGATGGTCGCCGAGGATTCATCGCACGTGGCTTCGATCGAGCGTTTCATCAGCCAGAAGATCGAACGGGTGAAGCTCGAAAACTTTAATTACAAATACACCGCCCTGTTCGAAGAAGGAAAACCCGGCCAGCCACAAGGACATGATCGCAAGGTGAAAGCCGTGCGGCTTAGCGGCGGTTACTATTTCGGCCCTGCCAAGCGCCGCCGCCGGTAGAACCTAACCAGCGGCCATCGCATTGCCAGCAATCCATCCGGTGGTCCATGCGGCCTGGAAATTGAAGCCACCGGTGATGCCGTCGATATCGAGAACTTCGCCCGCGAAGTAGAGGTTCGGACATACCCGACTCTCCATCGTTTTAAAGTTCACCTCTTTCAGCGGAATCCCACCGCAAGTGACGAACTCGTCCTTGTTCAAGCTTTTGCCAGTGACCTGAAATTCCGTTCGCAGCAACTGCTGGATGAGAGTGTGCTGAGCATTGCGTGACAACGCGGACCATCGAGTCTCGCGCGGAATACCTGCCGCAACAACGAGTGCCTCCCACAAACGCGCCGACAAAGGCGTGACAGGCGTGTTAACCACAAGCTTTGCCGGCTGACTATTGCGCCGCAAGGCGAGTTCGTTCTCGAGTGTTTGTGAATTCAAATGCGGCAGCCAATTCACATGTAAAGTGAAGCGATAGTCACGAGCATGTAACGCACGCGCGCCCCACGCTGACAAACGCAAAATGGCCGGGCCACTCAATCCCCAATGGGTAATCAACAGCGCCCCACGCTCGCGCAGGCCGGCGTCCGGGACGGCTGCTTCTGCTTCCAGCGAGACCCCCGCCAATTCGCGGAGCCAAGGTTGCTCGATGTGAAACGTAAAGAGCGACGGCACCGGCGACTCTAAAGAATGACCAAGCGAAACGGCCAATTGGGCGAGCGCTGGTGTCCGACAGCCCCCCGTTGCGATCAGCAGTTTCTTGCAAGCGACGGTTTGACTGTTGGATAGAGACAATTCAAATCCCGACGAGGTTCTGGACACGCGCTCGATGCCACAATTCGCGTGAAGCTCTACACCACGTTTATTCGCCTCGTGAAGCAAACAGTCGATGATCGTCTGTGAAGAATTTGTCACCGGAAACATCCGGCCATCGCTCTCCGTTTTTAAATCGACACCACGTTCCTCAAACCATGCAACGGTGTCGGCTGCTTGAAAGCTTTTGAACGGAGCGATGAGAGCGCGCTCGCCACGAGGATAGCGCGTTGTGAGTTCACGTGCATCGAAACAGGCGTGGGTGACATTGCAGCGACCACCTCCTGATATCCGAACTTTGGAAAGAAATTGAGGTCCTCGCTCGAAGATCGCGATCGTTTTTTGCGGCGCCGCCTCAGCGGCGGTAATGGCGGCAAAAAAGCCGGCAGCACCACCACCGATAATGCAGAGGTCGACAGAATTCACGGCTCCACAGTAGCAAACAAAATTAAAGACGCCCGCAAATGTTTGAAAACGGCACAGAACGCATTGGCGACCGGCCGAAGACCCTATTCCAAACGAAAATGACTTTTTCTCAGCTTAAAACGGATATTTCCCTGTGGCAGCGTCCATTTTCAGAATGAAAATGCCTTCATCCCCGGGGAAAAATGTTTTTTTAGCCTGAAAATGTCTTCTGCCACATGGCAGAACGTTTTTTTAGAGTAAAAAAGGACATTTCCTTGTGGCAGGGTCCGTTTTCAGGATGAAAATGCGTTCATCTCTAGGGAAAAATGTTTTTTTAGGCTGAAAATGTCTTCTGCCACGTGGCAGAACGTTTTTTTAGAGTGAAAATGGACATTTCCCCGTGGCAACGTCCATTTTCAGAATGAAAATGCCTCCATCCACAGGGAAAAATCTTTTTTTAGCCTGAAAAAACATTTTTCCACAGGGAAATAAGTTTTTAATGGCTACCCATCAGCTACTTACAAAAATGTGGCGGGTTCCTCGCCGTTTTCGGTGGAATAGACAATCAATTCGGCGAAGTCACAAAGGGCTGAATGAAACGCTGCGTTGGAACGTACGAATTGGAGATTTTTGGCCACCTCTCTCCGGCTCTCTCCCCCATTTTGCAAATGGCGGAGAGAGGGTCCGCGCCTTTGGACGTTCTTCGATATCGCGGGTGGGACTGATAGGGTAGAAAGTAAGACATG
>CBHWET010000145.1:0-11073 GCA_966112985.1 uncultured bacterium
AGAGCAGCTTCCATAAATAAAACCAGAGGGCAATTCCAGCTGCAGCGATCTTCTCGCCAAACGTTCGCGCCGCAAACACGTCTCCGCCTATCGCACGGTTGTATTGAAACCAGATCGTCACCAGGCCGAGAACAAACGCGACACCGAAGAACGGGAGCACACGCCATAAGTCTGTTTTCTTAATCGTCCTATTATTCCACCAGATGACCAGTAACAAGACGAACGGCAACATGACCCCGGACGTTTTGCTCAAGAGGCTCAACACAAACATCGCCAGCGATATCCAATAAAAGGATGACGAAGTTCGCTGCGCCTTCGGCGCAACAAAGCTTTTGAGAAAGAACAAAAGCGACAACAAATAAAACAGAAGCGACAGTGTGTTTTTCCGCTCTGCAATCCATGCGACCGATTCGACGTTCACCGGATGAACGGCAAACAGCATCGCGCCAACGATCGCTCCTGGAACTTTGAGCTGGGCCAAAACACGCCAGAGAACAAGCGCGCTCAATGCGTGCAAAACAATGTTCGTGATGTGGTAGCCCTTCGCGTTCATGCCCCAGAGCTTCCATTCCAGCCAAAGGGAGGTGGAAGTGAGCGGAAAATAATCCGGAAGATTCGTGCTGAACCAGATGTAATGAAGACCGTTCCTCGCCTTCACGAAGATGTTGTCGATCAGCATGCTGTTGTCGTCCCAGATGAAACCAGCTGTCATCGCCGGCCAATAAACGAGCAACGTGAGCAGAACGATAGCGAAACCGCCAAGCCACGAACTAGCCGGCTTACGTGGGGTGATCTTCGATTCCTTCAAAGCGGCGGGTATTATGGAGCCCCTCGGACTGATTAACAATTAATTGTTTGGCAGCACAAAGCCTCGCGACGACTCTCCGCCCGTTCAGGAAGAGGGCGAAGGCGGCGCCGCCTGCGGTCGAAGACGCGCCGCTTCCTGTAAGTGCTTCGTTGCTTCGGCGATTCTCCCCTGCCCTTTCAACAAGTTCGCCAGCGTGACGTGAGCTTCAACAAAATCAGGTTGCAGCTGCAGCGCTCGCTCACACTCGCCAACGGCTTCGGCAATTTTGTTCTGTCCAGCGAGCGCTTTGGCGAATTCGTGATGCAGTTCGGCATCGCCGGCACGGATGCTGCACGCCGTGGACAAATGCACGGCAGCCATCGCGTGCTGACCTTTCATTTCCAAAACAGTGCCGAGCGCTTTCAAGGTATCGAAGTCGTTGGGATGTATTTTCAAAGCCGCTTCGTACTCAGGGATAGCTTCGTCAGCCGTTCCATTCATTTCGAGAACGGCAGCCAGGTTGAAATGAGCTTCGGCATACGATGGGTTGAGTTGAATGGCGGAGCGATAATGTCCAATCGCGGCATCGAATTTTTTCTGTTGGGCAAGAATATTGGCGATATCGTAATGCATCTGCGGGAATTCAGGCCTCATTTGCAGTGCCTTTTCATATTGCCGTAGCGCGCTATCAAGGTCTCCTTCGTGTTCGAGCGCAACTCCAAGCATCACCTCAGCAACGATGTTGTTAGGAATGACCTTCGCGGCATGCGCAAAAAGTGTGTGGCTGTTTTTCCAATAACGGAGCTGCACCGTTGTTGCGACGCTGAAGCTCACCACCGCAACGAAAGCCAGTGGTGGCATGATTCGTTTTACGGAGGGAAATCGATCTCCGAGAGCGGTAAATCCCCAAACGATTGCGATGAACAAACCAATGATCGGTACATACATGAAACGGTCCGCCATGGATTGAATACCAACCTGCAGGATTCCAATCACCGGAACGAGCGTTCCCAAAAACCAAAGACAACCGACCGAGATCGCGGGACATTTACGCAAGGCCCATATGACGACTGCAATTATCCCGATGATGAATGCAAATCCGAGCACGATCCCACCGATTGGCCAGAAGTCTGGAATCGGATAGTAAATGGCAAGACGATCCGGCCAGACCGTATGGGCAAAATACGTGAAATAAGAAACGGCAGAGTTGATGATTCGCTCCCCAAAGGACAACTGTCTTTCGGAGACAACCAGTCCAAGTTTCTTGTGGGCGGCAACAGTTATGATTGCCGACGCGGCGGACAGGACGAAAAAAGGAATTTTTTCATAAATAAGGGACAGGCCTTGTCTGAACGTTGCTCGGCTGGACAGATCGATTCGCTTCAATGGCCATATATCCAGCAACAACAAGACGCATGGCACAGTCACAAGCATTGGCTTGCACATGAGGCCGAGTGCGAAAAGGAAAAGCGCCAGTAAATAACGGCCACTCTCGACAGCCGGTTTTGCCCCGGATTTCGATTCGCAAGAGCTTACGTACGCGTAGAGCGTCAAAAACCAGAAAAGTGTGCTGAGGATGTTCTTCCGTTCTGTCACCCATGCCACGGTATCGACCTTTAAGGGATGAATAGCAAAGAGCACGGCGACAATCAGACTGCACCAGAAGGTACCCGTTGCGCGCCGCAACAAGAGAAAAAGAATAGCTGTGTTGATAGCATGTAAAAAGATGCTGACAGCGTGATGCCCGGCTGGCTTTAAACCAAACATCTGGCAATCGAGCATGTGCGACATCCAGGTCAGTGGATGCCAATAGGTTGCGTCTCCCGCAATATTGCCAAATGCCCACACAACATTCTCTCGCGTGATGCCAGATTGCACGTGCGGATTCTGCGTCACGTAATCGGGATCATCGTAGTTAATGAAGTCGTGTGAAATCGCTGGCGAGAACAGCGCTAAAGAAATAATTGCAAGAAAGACTGCGACGAGCAGCGGCGGCACTGAACGGCTCGCTGGTTGCAGCGGCAACGAACGATCCGTTTTCCGATATTTAGCCATGCACGTTATGGCTGGTGATAGGGCTTGCCGGAACGGTATAGCGTAATTCGCTCTTGAATGAAACCAGTCTTTGCGTCCTGGCCAGCGGCTTTGAACATCTGAAGCTCCTGCTCCGCGACGCGAATCGCATCCGTATAATTTCCCACCTCCGCCAACGCCACATCGAGCGCGGCGAGCGACTTGGGATCGCGGTATTGCGTCAATTCACAAGCAATTCGAGCAAATTTAGCCGCGTAACCACCGTTTCTAACATCGGGATGGCGGTGGGTGGCGAACAACCACGCGGCTTCGTTCAACGCCGGAACCCAGTCCGGACGCAAACGGATCGCTTCAGAAAAATGTTTAACAGCGGCCAACGGATCAGTCGGCACGAGGAGCTTCGCCATCCAGTAATGAGCGGATGGTTCCGTCGGATTCAACTGGATAGCAAAATTATAATGTTGCACCGCCTCATTTGTCTTTTGTTGACGATAACAAACATTGCCAAGATTCAGTTCGGCATCAGCATCCGACGGATCTAGTTCTACAGCCCTCTGGAGATTCTGCGCAGCTTCGTCGAGTCGTCCCTGCGTTGCGAGGACGGCACCGAGATTGCAGTAAGCTTTAGCGTAGTTTGAATTGGCAAGAATAGCTCCATTGAATTCAGCTATGGATTCATCCAGCCTTCCCGTTTGAGCAAGTGCTTTCGCGTAATTGTTCCGAGGCTCTGGCCGTTTTGGAGCGGCAGCAATTGAAGCGCGATAATGTTCGAGCGCTGAATCAGTTTGGCCCGAAGCCAACAGCATGTTAGCCAAATTGTACTCTGCAACGAAGTTTCCCTGCGTGACGGCGACAGCACGTTCGAACAATGTAAACGTGTTTTGCCAGAATTGGAGTTGATGTCGCGTGACAAGGATGCACGCCACAACGGCGGCGATCGACAAAGCCGAAAAAAACCGCTTCGGTAATTTTGAATTCAGAAACCAAACGATTGCGGCGAATAATCCAATCGCGGGTAAATACGTGTAACGATCGGCCATCCGTTGTTCCCCGGCCTGAACAAACCCCAACACTGGAACCAGCCCGCCCAAAAACCAGAACCAGCCGACGGCGAGTTCCGGAGCACGTCGTATAAACCGGACGACGGCAATGGTAATAGTGGCTATTATCAAAATGGAAACAGCAACCTTCCACCAGGCAAACGCAGCTGGAAATGGGTACAACACCGCCATTTTAGTCGGCCAAAATGTCTTCTGGAGATAATCAACAATTGCAATCGGAGCATTCTGCAGTCGTAAGGCGAGTGGCACCTGCTCGGTGGTTTTAATTGCTCGGCTTTGTGCAAACAAAGTAACGAGCACAGATGGAATGATTAAGGCGAAGAACCAGAGTTTTTCTTGTACCAAATCGCGCAATTGCCGGAGGGCGTTCGCGCAAGTTGATAATTCAATCCGGCGCAGTGGCCAGATATCCAGAAGCAAAAGCATGAATGGAATAGTTACAACCATCGGCTTGCTCATTAGCCCCAACGCGAGTGACACAACCGCCAATGCGTAGCTCACCCGGCGCCGTCGCTGGTTCACATTCTCCTTCGTCTGTTCGACATAGCTCGAATAAAACCAAAACGTCAGAAGCGCGAAAAATAAACTCAGAACGTCTTTACGTTCAGCAATCCACGCGACGGACTCGACTCGCAGTGGATGGAGCGCAAACAGCAGCGTCGCAACCGTGATCGGCCAGACATTACCAATGATTCTCAACAACACACAAAAGAGCAGAATAGCATTTAGAACGTGAACAATAAGGCTACTAGCGTGATGTCCAGCAGGCGTTAAACGATAAAAATGGAAATCTATCATGTGCGAAAGAATCGTAATCGGGTGATAGTTGTCGCACATCGGATGCGTGAACGCCCAAGCGATGCTGTCTCCAGTGATTTCCCGTTGAACGTAGCGATTCTCTGTAACGTAAAGGTTGTCGTCATATGCGACAAAGTCGAACGTTACGACTGGCCAGAAGACAACGAGGGTTATCAATGCAATTACAAATGCGCGAAACACTGCACGCTCAACGGATGGCACAGGCTCACCTGCTGTCTGCACTTCTATCGGTTGCGAGTCGATTGGCCTACTCATCGGTTTTGCATCAACTGCGGATCCAGTTGAAAAGCCATTCCAACATGTCGTCTGGCCTCTTCGGGCTTTCCGAGCTTTTTTAAAACAACACTGAGATTAAAGTGGGCTTCAGCATCCGTCGGCCGCAAACGTAGCACCTGTTCCAAATGTTCCGCAGCTGGTTCGAACTTACCGAGGGAGGCGAGCGTCACAGCAAGATTATTATGGGCGTCAGCGTAATCGGGTTTGATGCGCACGGCCTCGGCGTACTGAGTGGTCGCTGATTCCTTTTTGCCAATGTCCGCAAGCACCACGCCTAGGTTATAGTGCGCTTCGGCATAATTTGGATCCGCATCGATTGCGGCAGAAAATTCTGTAAGAGCATCGTTCGTTTCCGCCAGCTTCAGGAGCACGTTGCCGAGATTGTTATGAGCGACGGAATGGCGGGGCTGGATACGGACGGCGGCACGAAAATGCTCAAGTGCATTTGTCAATTGCCCCTCGCTCTCAAGAATCACCGCAGCTCCGTAATGCGCTTCGAACACGTCGGCATTCAAGGCCAATGCTTCGTTGTAATGCTTCAAGGCGCGATCGAGCTGCTTTTGTTGCATTAATGAACTGCCAAGGTTTACGTGGGCTACAAAATTGTTAGGTGTCACAACCAAAGCCCTCTCGAAAAGTGTGATTGTGTTCTTCCAGTAGCAAACCTGTTGTGCGGTTACATAAAGAGAAGACACCAGAACGATTGACGCGACGCATGCGAGGAGAGATCGCGATACATATCGATAGAGAAGTTCATATCCTCCCCACGCAATGATGATAAAAAAGCCAATGGACGGAAGATAACTATATCGGTCCGCCATGGATTGCGCACCCACCTGAACAATTCCAATTACCGGCACAAGCATACCAATGAACCACAGCCATCCAACCAGCAACTCAGGCCAACGTTTTCGTAAAACGAAAAGCAAAATAGTCAGGCCAAGCAATGACACGCCGGCGACTAGCCCCCACCACCCCGAAACATAATCGGGCATAGGATAGAAGACCGTGAGTCCGCTGGGCCAGCAGAGCTTTGCCGTGTAACGGCAGTAAGCGATCAGAGAATTTAAAATTCGTGAATCGAGCGGTATGTAGTCAAGCGTCCGCACGCTGCCCGCACTGCGTTGCACGATGAAAGTAATGATGCTGGATGTGATCGAGAGAGCAAAAAAAGGAACCTTTTCCAACACTCGTCGCGCAGCAGGGAGAGCATCGTTTCGCCGTAATGGCCAGAAGTCGAGCAGCAGTAGCACGCAGGGCAACGTCACCAACATTGGTTTAGCCATAAGACCGAGCGCAAAGAATGCCAGCGCGAATGCAAAGCAGCGCGTCCGTTTAGTCGGACTATCCGCCTTTACGTATTCGGCGTAAAACAAAAGCGTCAGCGCTGCAAACAATGCGCTGAGCACGTCCTTTCGTTCTGCAATCCAGGCCACCGACTCCACATGCATTGGGTGCAGCGCAAACAAAGCCGCTACGATCGCGCTTCGCCACAACGCTCCAGTGAGTTTAAGAAAGGCGAAGAAAAGAAAAAAAGCAGCAGCAGCATGTAACAAAACATTCGTCAGATGATGGGCGCCGGGCTCCAAGCCGAACAGTTGCACATCCAACATATGCGACAGCCATGTCATCGGATGCCAATTGGACGCGTAACCCGATGTGAGCGCCCATTTTACCGCCTGCCACGAGAATCCACCTCTAATAAATTGGTTGGCCGTGACGTAGTCCTGATCGTCATAGTTTGTGAATTCGTAATTACGAACAGGCAGATAGACAATGATCGTGATAAACACCAGCAGCAAAGCAATGAACATCGGAGAGTAAAAAACTCCCGTTGCTTTTCGTGAGGCAGACTTGTTTATCATTGACGCGTCAGATGGTTGAGCTGTCGCTGAGCTTCTGGATAGTTTCGACGCAACTGCAATGCTTGTTTCAGGTGATCAACCGCTTCATCATTTTGCCGGTCGTGAATCAGTGCAAGACTAAGATTATAATGAGCCTCAGGGTTATTAGCGTTGAGCTGTAAAGCCAGTTTGTAGTGTTCGATCGCTTCAGAATACTTCTGCTGTTCAGAAAGGACGTTACCAAGATTGTTGTGCACCTGCGCTTCGTCGGGTTTAAGGCGCAATGCCTCCCTATACTGGGTCGTAGCCTCCTCAAGCTTATGTTGAACGGCATATGCATTTCCCAAATTGCTATGGGCGCTAGCTTTGCCTGGATCAAGTTCAACCGCGCGTTTAAGATGAAACATCGCGCTCTCCATATTTCCGCGCATAGCCATTGCGATACCAAGATTGTTATGAGCATCGGCGTGATTTGTATTTGATTTCAGCGCCACAAGGTAATATCCGATGGCGGCATCAACTTGGCCTATTTCAGCAAGCGCATTGCCGTAGTTGTTATTCACGTCGGCATGTTTAGGGTCCTGTTTGAGCGCGCGTTCGTATAAAGGCAGCGCCTCGCGTACATCTCCCTGCTCTGCGAGAGCATGTCCCAGATTATTCAGAGCATCAACATAGTCGCTTTTTATTGCGACGGACCTCCGATAACATTCGATAGCCTCCTTTGCACGCGATTTTGGAAGTGAAAAGCCCAGATTATTCCATGCCAGATAATTGTCCTTCGTAACCGCAACGGTCCTTCCGAATAAAGCTTCACTGTCCCTCCAGAAGCCCAATTGAATGCGTGTGATTGGAACACACGCCACTACAGTAAGAATCCCCATCGCTCCGGTAGTCTTAGACAAAAATGACCATCGACTACTAACTTCAACCAGCCACCAGGTGAGCGCGATCGAAAAACCAATTGCAGGAATATACATGTAACGATCGGCCATAGATTGAATGCCCACTTGCACCAGACCAATCACAGGGACTAATGACCCGAAGAACCACAAACTGCCAACTAGCAAATAAGGCCGGCGTCGCCATTGCGAAACCGCCAAAACGATGACTGCAACCACAAACACAACGGAAACAGCTACGAGCACTGTCGGCCAGTGTCCAGGATGGGGATAAAGGACGGCAAGATCGGTCGGCCAAAACAGTTTCTTTGTATAACGAAGGTAGGAAACCATCGCATTCGCAAGGCGTGCGCCAAAGGACAACGTTTCAATCGATGCAACGGCGCCTCCTTTCCGTTGCACATAAAAGGTCACCGCACTGGATAAAAATGCCAATCCAAAGAATGGAATCTTCTCAATGAGCAATCTTGCGATCTCAGAATTTCGAAATCTGCTGATGCTTCTCTCGGAGTTCTCAAAACGGCCCAACGGCCAAAAATCCAATAGAATTAACACGCATGGCAAAGTTACCAACATAGGTTTGGACATCAGGCCAAGTGAAAACATGACGAGAGCGATCAAGTAATCAAAGTGAGCACCGTTGCCTGCGGCTTTTCGCTTAAACGAGAAACGGGCATAAAAAAATAAGGTCAAAATCCAAAACAAACCACTAAGGACATCTTTCCGTTCTGACAGCCAGGCGACGGATTCTACATGCATCGGATGCAGTGCAAAAATCGCAGCGATGAACGCACTCCGCCAAGTTGCACCAGTCCACTTTCGAACGAGGAGGAAAAGGAGAACGGCGTTCCCGACGTGTAGCACCAGATTTGTCATGTGGTGCAGGCCGAAGTTGTCGCCGAACATCGCAAAATCGAGCATGTGCGAAATCCACGTAAGAGGATGCCAATTCGCCGCGTGGCCAGTCGTGAACGCCCAATAAAGTGAGTGCGCCGTCAGGCCTTGTTGCACTTCACGATTGCCTTTAACGTAGTCGCCATCGTCGTAATTAACGTAGCCGAAATGACGAACAGGTAAAAAAACGAGGACAGTCGTCAGTGCGATCGTTATGGCCAGCAACCACGCAAGTTGAACACTCCGCAAACCTTGCTGTGGCCGTGCTTCGTTAACAGACTTCACATGGTGCGTTGTCACCATCGGATTGGAAAATGATAACAGAAATGGCTGCTCATTCCGCTCTTTTCTTTAGAGGCGGTTGCCAATACGGATGTCCCGCGCGATAAAGCTTCAGCAGTTCGAGATTTTTTTCGGCGAGTTCAGTCTGCCCATTGGAGGTTGCGACTTGATATGCGGCTTCACCGAGTTCTATGGCTTTGGCGAAGCGGCCAGCTTCGGCATGAGCAGCCGCCAAAGTTCCGAGAAACATCGGTCGACGAAAGCCATCCAATTCGCACGCCTGCGCCGCTAGTCTCACAGCTTCCTCGCCATCACGAAGCTCAGCTTGCGGCGACGTCGCAAGGAGCCATGCCAGATTATTTAACGCGTCGGGCCATTGCGGTCTTAACCGCAAAGCAGCTCTATAGTGGAGAATGGCCCGCGGAAAGTCGCCTTGCCCAACGGCGATAACGCCCAGTTGAAAATGCGCTTCCGGGTTGTTCGGGTTTAAGCGTAGCACCTCCTGCAACTGCAACGCGGCGTTGTTTACGGCATTGCTGTCGTCCGCGCTAGTATGGTTCAAGTACAGCAGTGCAAGATTTTGATGAGCTTCGGCGTAATCGGGTCGCAACCGTATCGCTTTATTCAAATGTTCTTCTGCTTCAACTCTTCGCCCGGCAGAAAGCAACAACGTGCCGAGATTATTATGAATGGCAGCGTCGTTGCGATTGATTGCCAAGGCTTTTTGATAAGTGGCAATCGCTTCGTTGATCCGGCTCTGTTTCGAAAATGTGTTACCTAAATTATAAATCGCTTGTACGTAATCGGGATCCAACTCGATCGCGCGTTGATAATGTCCGACTGCTTCATCGAATCGTCCTTGACCGGCCAGCATCATTCCAACCGCGTTATGCAGGCCAGCATTCCGCTCGTCGATTTGTAATGCCGCCTCATAGTGACGCGCGGCTTCATCCAGATTGCCTCGGGCCACATTAATCTGAGCGAGGTTAGCGTGGGCCATCACATCACGGGGATCCGTTGCCAACACAGCAGAGAACTGATCAACTGCCAAATTTGTTTGGCCTCGCTCGACGAGTGCATTACCAAGGTTCACACGCGCCACCGTGTTTTGAGGAGATGTTTCAAGTGCATGACTGAACAAAGTAATGCTATCTCGCCAGTATCTGACTTGCTTGGCTGTCAGTGACACACACAAAGCCAATACGATACACGCGGCCAACGGGAACCAACGACGTGGCGATGGTCCACGTCCAAGCCCTTGATATAACAACCAGGCGAAGACAATAAAAAGGCCGATGCTCGGGAGATATGTGTACCGATCAGCCATTGATTGACTGCCCACCTGTACTAGCCCAATAACAGGCACCATCGTACCAACAAACCAGCACCAGCCCACAAAAACCCAAGGGCGCCCTTTCAACTGCCAAATTGAAAGTGTGAAAGCGACAATCAAAAAAGCAGCCGCGACGATAAACAGCCAGACGGGCCACGAATCGGCGTACGGATAAAAAACCGCCAAATCTGCAGGCCAAACGGTCTTTGCAAAATACCGAAAGTAAGAAACGATGGCATTTTCTATTCGTTGATCCAATGGAACATGCGAAACGGAAACGACCGCATTAGCAGATTTCTGAGCCCAGAGCACAATCGGAACGAAGACCGCGGAACTGACGAAAAAGGGAATCTTCTCTACAATTAGCTTCCAACCACCTCTCGCGTTACTCAAGGCGAAGCGCTCAAGCGGCCATATATCCAACAAAAGCAAAGCAAACGGTAAGGTCACCAGCATTTGCTTCGAAAACAGACCAATAGCAAAACAAATAACGGCGGCGACGTAATTCAGATGAGTTCTCGCAGGCAATGAACCAGGTAACCCAGTTCGCGCTCGCGCGTACCGGACGTAGCAAAACATCGTCAGCATCCAAAATAGTGCAGACAAAACGTCTTTCCGTTCGGAAATCCAGGCAACAGATTCAACGTGTAACGGGTGCAATGCGAACAGTGCAGCAACAAAAGCACTTCGCCCACTCACGCCCGTCATCAAGCGAAGAGTAAAAAAGAGGAGAGCGGTGTTGACAATATGAATCAATACGTTGACGAGGTGATGACCGCCCGCACTCGCCCCAAAAACTTTCCAGTCAAGCATGTGCGATAACCATGTAAGCGGATGCCAGTTT
>CBHWET010000146.1:0-11001 GCA_966112985.1 uncultured bacterium
TCCATGAATGTCAGACGATCGACAATATTCGCGAGCTGCGCGGGCGTTAAGGTCAGCGATCCAACAATGTTCCCCGAAGTGCTCCAGGCTCCTCCGTTATAGGAAGCGAAGTCGATGAATGACGGTGCGTTTTGCGTGACGGTTGCCGGGCCATGGAAATGCGAACCGCTGGCCGTTGTCGTCAGGTTGCCGTAGGTCACGTCGAATGAGAGCTGGTTCAGCACCAGGGCGAAGGTCGCGAGTCCAGAGCCACTGGAGACTACCGGCGTCGTTCGCTCTTCTGAGCCACTCAGGTAGGCATTCATCAGAACCGGCGCGAGTTGACCGCGGATTTCTCCGGCTGAATTCGCCGTGGTGTGGACATTCACATAGGTTTGTCCGGCGAGAATCATGTCGCGTTGCGCTGAGGTCAGCACGACGCTGCCGGCGATTGTGCCTTTGACTCCAAAAGAACCGCCGTTGTAAGGAGCGAGATCGACCTGCACTCCCACCGATTGCGAACTCGTGCCTGCGCCGTGAATGTGAGCCGCCGTCGCAGGACCTGAGAGTCCGCTATAATCCATGCTGAACGTCAAGACACTGCCTTCGAGATTGGCGATCACAGAGCCGACAGCACTGTTCGTGATGGCAGTCGGTTTTTCCGAAAGACCGGTGAGTGGAGCCGTGAGAGGCACAGCGGTGGCGTGTGGCAGAATTTGCCCGCGAATTTCGCCTCCGCCGTTCGCGGGTGTGTGCAGGTTCACGTAGGTTAACCCGTCGATGACAGAGGCGAGTTGTGAGGGCGTGAGTGTGACCGTGCCGGCCAGCGTGCCGCTGGTGCCAAACGAACCGCCGTTGTAAGGAGAAAGATCGATTAACACACCAGCATCTTGCGACATCGTGGCGGGTCCATGAATGTGCGCGGCAAATGCGGCGCCGGAAAGATTTCGATAGGTCACGTGGAAGGTAAGTTGGTTTCCGACGAGCGCCATTTCACCAATCCCGAACGCTCCCGTATTCAACGCCGGATGTTCATTGGCATCATCGAGCGACGCCTGCATCAGCACGGGCGCGATTTGTCCGCGAATTTCGCCGCCCGGACTGCTGGTGGTGTGAATGTTTACGTAGGTCCGGCCCGCCAGGATCATGGCTTTTTGCGCATCCGTGACGATGACCATACCAGAAAGACTGCCGTTGGTTCCGAATGAGCCGTTGTTGTATGGGCCGAGGTCAATTTGTATTCCGGTTGAAAATGTGGTGTCCGCCGCACCGTGAATGTGCGCCATAAATGCGGCACTGCTTAATCCGCTGTATCGAATGTTAAAGGTCAACGTGTTTCCATCCAGGCTGAGCAAGCCAGATCCCGTGCCGGAGCTGCCAGTAGCGGGACGTTCAGCCGCGCCGCTCATTGAAACGCTCAATGGAATGCCGGGCTGACGTGATGTATCGCTCACGCGGAAAAAGGCCGTCGTTGTATCTGCCGCGATCGTGGCATTCGTCTGTTCCGTGAAATTAACGTTCATCCACGTTGAATCAGACAGCGTTGATTTCTTCTGAACTGCATACGGTCCCATGCCGCCGCACCAGACTTCGTTGACGTTTGTGCCCGTGCGCGCAGTGGAGACAAAACTGACGGGCGCAGGTCCCGGGACAATCTTCATCATCTTGCCCGTGTTGCCTGCGGGCCCGACCACTTTGGAGCCAAAAACGTATAGTTCTCCGTCGGGTCCTTCGCCGAAACCTTTCACCCAATGACCGAGAGAACGGTCGTCCAATCCAATGTGCAGCTCTTTGATATTGTTGCTGGCATCCAGATAAAACAGGCGCCCGGATGGAGTGCTGAAGGACCCCCAATCGGCGAACACATAACGGCCTTGCAGCGCCGTGATCTTCGTTCCGCGATAAACAAAGCCGCCAATAATCGCCAGACCGTCGTCATGATCGTAGACAGCAATCGGATCAATGAGATTAGGAGGAACGGTGCCAGTCGGACCACTCACGATGTTTCCAGAACTCGAATCAAACCAGAAGGTGCCCTCACGCACATTCCAACCGAAATTACCGCCTTTGGTGATAATGTCGATTTCCTCGACTTTGTTTTGTCCGACATCGCCGAGATATAATTGGCCGGTTTGTTTATCGAATCCGAAACAAAATGGGTTGCGTAAACCGTAGGCAAAAACTTCCCGTAAGCCATTCGAGCCGTTAAAAGGGTTATCAAGAGGAATGCCATATTTTCCATTGGCCGAGTTGGTGCCATCGACATCAATGCGATGCATTTTCCCGAGAACGCTCAATGTGCTTTGCGCGTTTCCGCCGGCGATGTGGCCGTTGCCGACATCGTTCGCATTTCCACCGTCGCCCACAGTGAAATAGAGGAAACCATCCGGGCCGAAACGCATGGTGCCGCCGTTATGGTTCGATTGCGGTTTATCGATTCGCAAAAGTTCGCGGCGGCTTGCAGGATCGATGCGATTGGTGTTCGCTGGATCGATGCGCCACTCGGCAATAACAGATTGATGATTCGGGAGCACGCCATTGGTCATCGATGCAGGAAAATCCGCAGCGACTCCATTGGATTCGGACGTGTATGTATAGATGTAAGGATGCAGTGCAAAATTCGGATGAGCTGCGACGCCGAGCAACCCGCGTTCGTCGTAATCGTATTTGGCCGAAGGATTCAAACGCGTCCGCACATCGAGCATCGGCGTCGTGGCTTTGCCGTTGGCGTTCACGAGCCAGATCTGCCCGGCTTGGTCGTATACGAAGAAGCGACCGCTGTTATCGTCGGGACAGGTCATCCCGAGCGGCGAAGCAAACCCATCCGCGACCGTTTGCAATTCAATCGTGACGTCCCCTTTTGGAATCCGATCGACGATAGGATTGACGATCACTGAGTTGTTCACGCTGACCGTGATGGGCGAAGAGACGTTCGTCCCGCCGAGGTTGTCCGTGGCAATGGCGGTCAAGGTATGAGAACCAGCCGCGAGTGGCACCGTGATGCTATAAGGAGAACTTGCATCACTGCCGAGTGACGTTGCGCCATCGAAAAATTCGACATTCGTCACGCTGCCGTCGCTGTCGCTGGCCGTGACATTGATTGTAACTGAAGCAGGAGTGGTGAAAGAGGCGCCATTCGTGGGACTCGTAATGCTGACGGATGGCGGCACATTAGCAACGCTCCCGGGCGTGGAACGCTCGTACGAAAAACCGTTGTTGCCGGAATGGCCGTCTCCCCAGGAAAGAAATTTGATGTCGATATAAATATCTTCTGAGACGAGGTGCACCACGGCGTCGATGCCCACCGTACTCGGCGGCCCGCCGTTAATTCCATTTGCCCAACTGTTCCAGTCGGTATACGTGAGCGACGAATAATTGGCGGTCGTTCCGTTCGCCCATTGGGTGTTCTCAGGACTAAATCCATGCGTGAAACCAGTTTCGGTTTTGGCGTTGTAGATGCCCTGGAAAGCTCCACGAGTGATCCACACATTCGGCGTGATACGATCCTGATTAGCCGCGAGAGTCGGATCAGCATCATCAACTTTGGTAAATGTAATCTTCGCGCCGCCCCAGATCGTCGGCGTGGCGGTGGCTTCTATGGAATAAAAAACTGGCAAAGCGACACTGAGCAACAAAACCTGTTTTACCATGCGCTTCCAGACGTTGGTCATACACATACGTTTTCTTTGCGTTTCAAAAGGTCGTAATACCAGGTGACTAAGACAACCGTCGACCTCGCATTATTAAGAGGATCGGGAAGCCCCTTGGTTCCCGGGAAAATGTCAGGCACGAAAATCGCAAGACTCTCGAATTCGTCAGGTCAAGGAAGTTTGGATCTGATAAATTAAATAACTGCAAACGATGAACGCCGTTCCGATCCTATCTCAGAAGAAACATTTTAACTTCACTCGCAAAAGTCTCAGGGTTGATTGGCTTTTCGACGTATGCAACAAAACCGGCTTCGAGGGCTTTGGCGCGATCACCTGCCATAGCGAACGAGCTGACACCCACCAACGGAATGTGCGCCAGCGCGTCGTCCTTCTTGAAATGGATGGCCGTTTCGTAGCCATCCATTTCCGGCATTTGAATATCCATGACGACAATTTCAGGATGCTCCTGTCGCGCGACTTCTAAAGCTTGCTTGCCGTTGACCGCGACTTTCACTGAAAAGCCCTCACGTTCGAGCAGGAACTGGGCGAGATACCGGTTGTTCTCATTGTCCTCCACCAGCAATACCTTCGGTTTCACGCTGCCCCCCCGATTGATTCCAAGGTAAAGTAAAATGTTGCCCCTTTGTCGACCGCTCCTTCCGCCCAAACCCGGCCCCCATGGCGCGTCACGATATGATGCACTGTCGCCAACCCAATTCCTGTTCCGGGAAAATCTATGGATCGATGCAACCTCTCAAACGGCTGGAATAACTTCGCGGCATCTTTCATATCAAAGCCTGCACCGTTATCGCGGACGAAGTATGCCCGCGTGCCTTCATGTTCCATCGCTCCAAACTCGATCAGGGCGTCCGCACGTTTCGCGGTGAACTTCCAGGCATTTTCCAGGAGGTTTTGCATGACGACCCGCAGCAATACGGGATCGCCTTGCACGAGGATGCCAGGCTTGATGACGAAATTGACAGTGCGTTCCGGCTTTTGCGCTCGCAACTGTTTACTCATATGGACCGCCATGTCGCTCAGATTTACGGATTCGCGGTGCAACTCCTGGTGCGTCGACCGGCTGAGGTTCAGTAAGTCTTCAATTAGACTCCCCATGCGACTGGCTTCCGATCGTACCATGGCGACATAGCTCTTCGCCTGCTCATCGAATGTGTCAGCGTAATCTTCCGCCAATGCCTCTGCCCACCCGGAAATACCCCGCAGAGGTGCTCTGAGATCGTGAGAAACCGAGGAGGTAAATGTTTCTAGATCCTTCTTCGACGCCTCAAGTTCGGCGGTGCGCCGCCGGACGCGCTCCTCCAATTGATGATTCAATCTACGCACTTCATCCCGTGCTCTCCTTCCCTCTGCGGTAGCTACTTCGAGTTCGCGGGTAAGGTTTTCCAGGTCTTCAACTTTCTTGTCGAGCTTTCGCACCAGGCGTTGGTTGTAAGCCCTCAACAAAGCCTCTTCCCTTTGTTCGGGGGTTAACGGTATGGCAAGAGAACCAGAAGTGAATTCATCAAGGACCTCTTTGATAATCGCAACGAATCTTTCCGGTTCGATCGGTTTGACGATGAAGCGAGAGGCTCCAAGGCTCAGTCCAAGGGCCATATCTCCCTTTTCCGTGTAGGTCGCGGTGTAAAAGACAAACGGAATATCACGGAACGCGGGGTTTTGTTTCACGTGATGACACAATTGAAAGCCGTCCATGCGCGGCATCAAAATGTCCGAGATGATCAGATCAAATGAATCATGTTCGAGTTTTTGCAGAGCTTCGATTCCATTACGAGCCGACGACACATCGTAGCCCCACCCTCTCAACATCGATTCGAGTAAATAGAGGTTCTCGTCGTTATCATCGACGCTTAAAATCTTCATCCCTTCTCTCCTTTATCCCTCATCCATGCGAAAGACTACTACACCCGGCGAGAGAGCTTCAGGGGCACCGTAAAAGTGAAACAGGATCCTTCACCGTATCTGCTTTTCACGCTGATCTCCCCAGCCATCAAGTTAAGCAGTCTTCGACAAAGGTGCAACCCAAGGCCCGTTCCTTCATACATGCGCTTCGCGGATCCATCAGCCTGCCTGAATGCTTCGAATAACAGGCCCATTTGTTCGGGTTTAATCCCGATACCGGTATCACTGACGGTGACGCGAAGTTGGTCCCGCTCTGTTCGCACGATGATTTTGACTTCACCCGCAGGTGTGAATTTCACAGCATTATTAACGAGGTTAAGCAGCACCTGGAAACAACGCTTCCGGTCACCAATCATTTCGATGTGAGCTGCCGGCACATCGCTCGTGAAGATCAGCTTTTTTTGGTTCGCCATAGGCGTGAGCGTATCCATAACTTCCCTCACGACATTGACGAAATCGAAAGGCCTGTGCTCGACTTCCGCTTTTCCGGCCTCGATGCGGGAAAGATCGAGGAGATCATTGATCAAAGATAACAGGTGTTTGGCGGAGCCAGTCACCAAACCAAGCTGCTTTTTCTGTTCGTCGTTGACCGGCCCGGCAAATCCCTGTTGCAGGATGCCGGTAAATCCAATGATGGAATTGAGAGGTGTCCGCAGCTCGTGGCTCATACTTGCAAGGAATTGGGATTTCAGGCGGTCGAGTTCGGCAAGGCGTTCATTAGCTCGAACCAGTTCAGCCGTTCGTTCCTGGACGCGTGTTTCCAATTCATCGTGCGCGCGACGCAATGCCTTCGCCGCCCTGTCGTTTTCGATGCCCACACTGGCCAGATGAGTAACTTCCCGTATGAGATCCCGGTCCTTTTTGGAAGGACTCCGCACCTCTCGGTAATACATCGCAAAGGTGCCGAGCACGTTGTCATCCGCCGCAAGAATCGGCGTCGACCAACAGGCGCGCAATCCACATTCCAAAGCACGATCACAGTATTCCGGATAACGAGTCCAAAGTGGGTCAGTCGAAATGTCGGAGGCGATCACTTGCTCTTTCCGTGCTGCCGCAGCGCCACAGCTTCCAACATCCGGGCCAATCATCAACGGAGCGAGCATCTCCGTCCAACGTTCGGGTACTTTGGGTCCCGCGCCGGGCCACAAGCGTTTTCCATCTGCATCCAACAACAGGATACTTGTAATAGCGTCTGGGCACATGTCGTTGATGAATTCGCAAATGCGATTGAGAACGTCTGGCAGCGGTTTGCGATCGGCGATTAATTCCAACACGCTTTTTTCCCCTGCCAGCAGCGCTTCCGCCCAGACGTTTTCCGTGATATCACGAAATGCGTTTAGGATCGCCGGCTTGCCACCGTAGACGATCGGAACTCCAGTCAATTCCGCATCGATGACACCGCATCGACCGCGAAGTTTTCCTTTCATTGGTCCTGAAGGAACACCGGTTTTGGACATCTGTTCGCGACGTTGCCTGACAATTTCCCGAAAGTCTTCGTGCACAAAATCGAATATCGAATGTCCAATCAAGTTGTCCGCGCTCTTTACTCCGGCAAGCCTGGTGGCTACAGGATTGAGATAGATAAGTTTATCATCGACGGCCACTGCCATACCGTATGGAAGGCATTCGACCACGGCACGGTAGCGCGTCTCGCTTTCCCGTATCGCTGCATCAATATGGTTACGTTCCAGCTCCGCTGCGGCTCGCGCGCCAAAAATGGTCATTAAAGATTCGGCGAGATCACTGTCAGGCATAGGCCGTGTGTCCATCACGCTTAAAAGCCCAAGAGGATTGCCGCTACTATTGGACAATGGTATTCCGAGATAACTCACCACACCCAGGTCAACTAACATTTTATCTTTCGGGAACATGCCTTGCACATTGTTCGGATAATGGCACAACTTTTTGCTGACAACATGGGCGCAAGGTGTGCCGGCCAACTCATACTCAAAATTTTCAGCAACTGCCCCGTCAGCCCAGGCGATAATACTGCGTACCCATTCCGGCCTGTCGGGGATCATCTCGGCAACGAAGGCGTATTTCATATCAAGAATCTTCGCCAGTTCAGCCACTAGACCATAAAAAAATTCACGTCCGGTGCATGCCGTGGCTTTGACAATGGCTCGAATTGCCTCAACGCGCCGCCGGTCTTCCGTAATATCGCGAAAGGCGTTGAGGATAGCGTTTCTGCCTCCATAAACGATGGGCACTCCCATCGATTCAGCATCAATAACCCGGCCGTCGGGCCGACGCAGTTTCACTACAAGAGGAGGAGCAGGCCGGCCCGTTTCGAGCATTTTCGCGAATCGTTCCTCGGACGCCTCGCGAAAATCCTCGTGAATAAAGTCCATGACCGAATGACCGATCAACGCATCAGCGCTTTTCACCCCAGCCACTTTGAGAGCAGCAGGGTTTACATAAATAACAGTATTGTCGACAGAAACAGACATCGCGTACGGCAGGAATTCAACCACTGCCCGATAACGCGCCTCACTCTCACGCAGTTCCTCCTCAGCACGTTCGCGACTGCTGACATTAAAAGCTTGTACCCATCGCGCCGGTCTACCTCGAAAAACGATTGGATTGCATACAGATTCGACATCCATCGTCTCGCCATCCTTTTTGCGATGACACCACAATCCCCGAAAAGTGTCGTTATTCGCCTCTCCTCCAAAGACCTCAACCAACAACGGCAGATCTTTGGCCAAATGAATGTCCTTGATTGTCATCGCCAAAAACTCAGCCTCGCTGAAACCATAAGTAGATATTGCAGCCTCGTTCACCGCCAGAAATGCAAGCGTTGCAGGATCATAAATCCACATGGGTGTCGCGCTTCCTGCAAACCTGATGACGCATTCCCCCTTATCGTATCCAACATTTCTTGATGCCGGCTCCGTTCGTTGTTGTTCGGTCGCTAATGCCACAGTTACCCCCTGTTAACCTCCGACCAAAAGCCTTCATTTTCAAGAAGCCACACAGAACCCACTTCCACACTTCCCCGCTCGCCGACTTATTTTTTGAGCATCCCTTTGACGCGGCTTGGCTCGACCGCCACGAGTTTGACCCGGTCACAGTTTTGAAAGCGCATGAAATCCTGCATGGCCGGGGTCCATGCAGATTGGAGTTCGGCGAAGCGATTAAAGGCTTTTTCGAAAATCAGGCGATGGATCAAGAGCGTTCCCGAAGTGCGGTCCGCTTTCGCGTCCATGCGACCGATCAGCTCATCGCCCCAGAGGATCGGCAGGACAAAATATCCGAAATGCCGCTTGGGTGCGGGAACGTAGCATTCGATTGTGTAGTCGAAGTTGAAGAGCCAGCTGGTGCGCTTGCGTTGGATAATAAGGTTATCGAACGGAGAAAGAAAATGGACTCGACGTTCACGCAACGTGATTGCGGGAGACAGGCTTTCGGCGAGCGCATAACAGGGTTGATCCGGAAATTCAGCGACCCGCAACTCGACGACATCGCCTGTACTCACAAGTTTTCGCAACGCCGTCTTCACCGCGCCTGCTCTTTCGGCTTCGTGTAAATAGTGAAGTTCCGGAACACGGGCAACGCCGAGAGCGCGGAGACTTCGACGGACATGAAATTCAGCCGTCTCGCGCGATGTCGGCACTGTTTGATTGATGTAGGATGGAATAACGCGTTCAGGCAGATCGAACACCTTCTGGAAACCTTCGCGCTTGGATACCATCACATGCCCACTCATCCATAGTTTATGTAACGCCCGTCGTTCGATTTTGCTGGGAGGCGCGTTCCACCAACTCTCAATCAGTTGCTTGGTTTTAACTTCGCGCAGCAAAAGAGGGCCGTTTTTGCGGATTCGTTGCAGGAGGCGTCGCATAGCCTTTGCCATGTCCTGCGACTCATCGTCGTACTTTCGTTCCCGCCGGTATTGGCGCATGGCGGGAAGAGAGAAACGAAAGTCGTCCATCGGCAGATATGAAGCGGCATGGTTCCAGTACTCAAAGATCGCGCGATCGCGTTCGTGCAACTCGTGGAGCATTGTTGGATCGTAATCGGGAATACGCGACCAGAGGACATGGTGATGGGCGCGTTGCACGACTGATATGGTATCAATCTGCACGTAGCCGAGGTGCTGGATGGCCTTCAGCACGGCGGATTTACCTGAGCCGAACGGCATCGCATCGCCGGCGAGTCCTTGCGATCGCAAAACGATCTGACGCGCCTTCGCAAGTGAAATGGTGTCGCGAACAGGCATACGGCAACTAGAGAAGATGGCCGCAAATCAGGGAAGCAAAAGAATAAAATCAAAGTGTCGGCAGGCACAGAAAGATTCTTAAGTCGGATTGCACTTTTCTGTTTGGCATGAGACTTTTGGCCGGGTGACGCACGCACGAAGAGTTTGTCTTATCTCCGGCCTTTGGATGGCATTGTCTTTATCCTCCTTCGGACAGGAATTCCGCGCCGCCTGGGCGGATGTCTTTCATGTCGGCATGGGCAGTCAGACAGAAGTAAACAACATGGTATCCACCCTCGTAAGTGGCCATTACAATGTGGTGATCGTCCAGGTGCTCGCCTATATGGACAATTCCGTTCCGTCTCACGGCGCGCATTGGAAGTCTAACATTGTCCCATGGTCCAGCCGCGTCACAGCGAGTTTTGATCCATTGACCTATCTCTGCCAGCAGGCTCATGCCAATGGCATTGAAGTTCATGCATGGCTTGGGGGTAGCGGAGGTGGCCCTTACCGCGTTTCCAACTCCTGGCCGCCCGCTGGGAATACAACTCTGGCCTCGCATCCAGAATGGTTCATGGTTGCGCGAACAAACAGCGAAGGCGGCGCGGTGATTCCGTATACGTACACAAGCGGCACTACCACTTATAATTACTGCCTCCTCGACATGGGATCTTCGGACGCGCAGGAGTATTTGGTCAGCATCGTCCGCGAACTGGTGAGCAACTATCCGGTCGACGGGATCAATTGGGACGATGAAATCGACACCTCGCAATACGATCCATTGGGAATGGGATATCCGGCTTACAGCGAAGCAGCATATCCTCGCTCCGGCCTCGCGCGTTATCGACGAAACACCGGCTATGTCGGCACGCCTTCGACCACGGATGCCACGTTCAACAATTACCGTCGTCGATTTAAAAACGAACTGATGGCGCGTGTGCAGGCAGAAATTCAATCAATCAAAACCAATCCGCGGCAACCCGTCCGCCACACATCGGCAGCCCTGGCTTACAGTCCTTCACCCACTTCCTGTGATTTCACGCTGACGACCCCGTACAAGTATTACTGTGATTGGGCGGCCATGTTGCAGAATGGGTGGGTCGATGCCGTAGTCCCTCAAACCTACAGCAGTGCGGCTTTCAACAATTGGATCGATCAGTCCTCGGCTTGTTGGCAAGGCAGCAGAAACGTTTTTCCTGGCATTGGCGCTTACCTCGTCAGCAACGGGACCACCGCGTCCGAAATTGCATA
>CBHWET010000147.1:0-10999 GCA_966112985.1 uncultured bacterium
TTTGGCCGGTACGGCAGATATATATCCTCCAATGCGTTGAGTGTTTCGGCCTTGGCGATCGCGCTTTTAAGTTCATCCGTCAGCAGCGACCGTTCTTGCAGCGATTGCAGGATACTTTCGCGCCGTTGATCCAGGGCAACGAGTTCCGCGAGACGATCGCGGATCGATGTGATTGCGACTTCGTCGAGCGTTCCAGTCGCTTCTTTACGATAGCGGGCGATGAAAGGGACCGTCGCGCCTTCGGCAAGGAGTTTTCCGGTAGCGACAATCTGACGCGGCTGAATATTGAGTTCCCGAGCGATCCTGGAGATATGCGTTTCGTTCATTTCGAAAATCGGCGGCGATTGAAATACGGGAAGCGCGAACCGAAGTAAATTTGAAAGGACAAAAATTGCTGCTTACGATTGTTCCGCCTATTTAACTGGCTTGCTAAAACCGATAGCCCAGACAGTTGCAATTGATCCATGGCCGACGCTTACTGCGCAAATTCTTTGACGTCGGCGCAACTTTCTCTATCTTTGCGTGTTTCAAATACTGTCAGTAATGCCGTTAATATCGATAAAACATCTTTTGGCGCAACATGCGCTCGCGACTCCTGAGCAATTTGATGCCTGGAAGAAGGCGTGGCAGGTAGCAGTGGAAGGGGGCTCGCAGGACACGCTGCTCGGCTTTATCGCTCGTGAACGCGGAACATCGGAAGATGTTTTCCTGCAACAGCTCGGCACCGCTCTTGGTTGGCCGTTTGTTGAATTGAAGAAATTGGATGTCTCACCCGAGGCGCGTCAGAAGATTTCTACCAAAGTCGCATTTCAGTACTCAATCATCCCGACCAAATTCGAAAATGGGATGCTTGAGATCGCCGTCAGCAATCCTTTTGATGCCGGAATGCTCAGCGCCATTCAATTTGATGCGCGTTGTCCGGTTCAGTTCGCACTCGCTCCCAAGGCCGAAATCGAGAAGACGCTGAAGAAGTATTATGGCGTTGGTGCTGAGACACTCGACGAAATGGCCAAGGAGGATGAGCCGCTCGAGTTGCTGATCGAGGATAAGGAGATCACAGAAGGCGATCAGGAGGCGAGCGTCATCAAGTTCGTTAACCAGATCATCTGGGAAGCTTTTAAAGACCGTGCGACGGACATTCACTTTGAACCTGCGGAAGATGAATTGCGCATTCGTTACCGCATTGACGGTATTCTCCACCAGACACCGATGCCGCCACAGTTGAAGCGGTATCAGGCTTCGCTGATTTCCCGTATCAAGGTTATGTCGGGAATGAATATCGCTGAAAAGCGATTGCCGCAGGACGGTCGTATTAACGTCCGCATCAAAGGCGAAGAAATTGATATTCGTGTTTCGACAGTGCCTACGGTATACGGCGAAAGCGTTTCCTTGCGTTTGCTGACGCGTGGAAAAATCTTTTTGTCGTTGGAAAAACTCGGGTTTTCGCCGGCCGAAGAGGCTGCTTTGCGTGAGATTATCATTAAACCTCACGGCATCTTGCTGGTCACGGGACCTACAGGTTCCGGTAAGTCGACGTCATTGTACGCATTCTTAAGTACAATTAACTCGATCACCAAGCGTATCATCACGATCGAAGAGCCTGTTGAATACGAACTCAAAGGAATCAACCAGATCGCGGTCCGGTCGGATATCGGGCTGACCTTTGCGATGGGGTTGCGCCATATTCTGCGCCAAGACCCGAATGTGATCATGGTCGGCGAAATTCGTGATCTTGAAACCGCAGAAATTGCGATTCGCGCCGCATTAACGGGTCACTTGGTGTTCTCCACGTTGCATACGAACGATGCGCCGAGCGCGTTCACGCGTTTGATCGACATGGGTATTGAACCATTCCTTGTTGCATCGTCTGTCGAGGCCGTTCTCGCGCAACGCCTGGTTCGTACGATCTGCAAACATTGCAAAACGGAGATCAAAGTAGAACGCGATTACCTTCGCAGAATTGGTTTTCCCGAAGATGAGATTGAAACAGCGAAGTTTTACAAAGGTGCCGGCTGCGAAGAGTGCCGACAGTTAGGATATCAGGGCCGTATGGGTATCTACGAACTGCTGATTCTGAACGAAGCGATTCGTCCGTTGATTTTGTCACGCGCTGCTGCTTCAACCATTGCGCAAAAAGCGATGGAGCAGGGGATGAGAACATTGCGTACCGATGGTTGGAACAAAGTGAAAGCGGGTTTAACAACGATTGAGGAAGTCTTGCGTGTCACGCAGACTGAAGAGCATTTGAAATCGCTTGTGGATGACAGTCGAACGGAGGTTTGGATCAAAGGTTAACCAATGGCGAACTGGCAATACGCAAACGTCCTCCAATTAAATGCTGACCGTCGGCAGGTCTGGCAGTTTTCTGCAAACAATGGTCACTTTGTCCTGGAAAACGAGCTGGCAAGCACGCCGACGGAACGTGTGCCGAGCGATATCGGTGGTAAAGGCTGGCGCGGGATGCTGCGCAAGAAGCTGAATATTGCATGGCTGCCGGTCGAAAAAGTTTTTCTTCGCGCGATTCAGGTTCCCGTTGCTGATTTCAACGAAACACTATCGATGGTTGAATTGCAGCTGGAAAAGATATCTCCACTGCCGCTCGCTCAAGTCGTATGGACAATCGAAGCCCTGCCTATACAACCTGGCAGTAATCTACAAACGGTCGTAGTTGTCATTGTTCCTCGTGGTCTCGTTGAAGATTATCTTGGGCAATTGGAGCAACAAGGCTACCTCGCTGATCGCATCGAACTCCCTATCCTGGATCAGTTGCTTGCGACGCAGGTGACGGAAGATGGAATTTGGATTTATCCTACTGCACAGCTGTCGGACCCCGTGCTGGTCGCATGGTGGTACGGCGGAGTGTTACAGAATGCGACTTTGCTCTCGGGCATCGGCAGTCCGGATCAGGCGCATCGTTTTCAAGAACAGCTTTCCCAAATTGCCTGGTCAGGAGAACTCGAAGGCTGGCTGACGGCTCCTCCAAAATGGCATCTGGTTGCTGATGCTGGCGTGGCGGCGTCATGGGAACCGCTGTTGACAGAATGGGCTGGCGAACCGGTGTCGGTTTTGCCGCCGATTCCGGCGCAACAACTTGCGGCACTGAGTGCCGGGCGTGCAGCACGGTCGCGCGGCGGCAGCTTGCTGCCGGCAGAGTATACGACGCGTTATCACCAGCAGAACGTCGATCGGCTTTGGATGCGCGGTTTGGCTGGGTTGGTTGTGCTTTATCTGGTCGGCCTCGTCATTTATGGCAGCGCTGTATTGGTATTGAATTTCCAGTTGGGCAAGGTGCAGAACAGACTATCCTCGATCAGCGGCTCCTATACCAACGTCGTTCAAACGAAGGACAAGGTGCGTTTGCTCGAGGAACAAGCCGCGTTGAAATACGCCGCGCTCGACTGCTGGAAAGCTGCCTCTGATCTGCTGCCGGAAGGACTCACTCTGACTTCGTTTACCTTTTCGAAAGGCCAATCAATGCAGCTGTTCGGGACGGTCCCGCAGGATCAACAACGCAAGTTGACCGATTACAACGAAGCTTTACAGAGCGTCATCATTAATGGCCGTCCGCTGGAAGTGGATCCGCCGAATACACGAACGCCGCATCCGGATCGAAATGGCCAAATGGTCATCGACTGGAGTTTCAGCTGCAGCATTCCGGGGGTGGAACGCAAATGAAGAGCTTTTTCCAACAACTCAGGCCGTTAGAACAGCGCATCGTCATTGCGACCGGAGTCATTGTCTTTGTGCTCATCAACTGGGTGTGGGTTCGTCCACATTTTTCTGATTGGAACCGCATCAAAACTGAGCTGAAGAATTCGCAGGACACGATCGCTCGTTTCAGCGAAGAAATTAAAGAAGGGCCAAAGTGGGAAGCGCAAAAGAAAAAGCTGGAAGGAGAAGGTTCCGTTTTGCCGTCGGAGGAAATGGCGCTGCAATTGCGACGTTTTGTAGATGAACAAGCTGCTCTCAGTGGATTGACCGAGAACGGTGTGACATTAAGCGTGGGCGGTGATCGAGGTGCGAAATCGACGGGTGCCTTTGAAGAGCGAATCCTGACAATGGGCTATATCGCTGGCGACGCCGAAATGGTCGATTTTTTATACAATCTCGGTGCCGGTAAATCGACAATCCGTGTTCGCGATCTGACTATCAAACCGGATCCGGCTGCGCAGAAACTTCAAGGGAACATGACACTCATTGCGAGTTATCAGAAGAAAGCTTCCGCGCCAAAGGCACCACCAGCAAAGACGACGAATGCGCCGGCAGCGAAGCCCGCGTTAACGCCGAAACCGGCAGTGTCTTCACCGAAAGTGGAGAACCCTGACCGTGTGCCCCCACGCGAATTTAAATCAAAAATGTAATTTAGGAGACCTTGTGAAAACCATGCATTTACTTCTCTTGGCTTTGCTGATGGGCATTGGCACATCAGTAGGCGCCGCGCAGGGCCGGACAAATGCTCCCGCCGGTGGCTCTCTTTCGCTGCCGCGCGCGACGAGTCCCTCACGTGTCGCCCCTCCAACGCCTCCAGCTCCGGTCGCGGCACCGAGCGGTCGCACAACGACGCTGAATCCGCCGCCGACCTCGACAAACGCCATCGTCATCCTGACGAATGCGGTGGCAACGACAAATGCCGAAGGGAAGGTAATTGAAGCCGCCGACATTTTCTTCAACATCGATAACATGCCGCTCGCGCAGGTCCTCGAACAGTATTCCGCGCTCGTCAATCGAACGATCTTGCGCTCGTCTCAGTTGCCCATAACAACTTTCATCACACTGAAGACGCAGAACAACCTGACGCGTTCGGAAGCGATTTCTGCGTTGGAAACAGTGATGGCGATGAATGGCATTACCATCGTTCCTGTTGGCGAAAAATTCATGAAGGTGGTTACGCACGCCGAAGCCAACGGAGCTGCTGCACCGTTCTCCGAAGATAAGAATCTTCCCGAGTCAGGCAAATTCGTGACGCAGGTGGTTCAACTTAAATATCTGCCGGTTCAAGATGCAACGACTGCAATTACTCCATTTGCCAGCGGCAAGATCAATCCGAGCATCGTTCCAATTCCGAACAGCCAAACGATTGTGCTCCGCGACTTTTCCGAAAACATCAAACGCATGCTTGAGATTCTCGACAAGGTCGACGTTGTGTCGCCAATCGACATCATGCCGGAAGTCATTCCCATCAAGTACGCACTGGCCGCCGATATTCAGCAGGTGCTTGGCAGTTTGACGGCCAGTGGTCCTGGACTCAGTGTTGGTCGTTCCTCTACCCGTGGCTTGAGCAGCGGAACAACACTGCCGAATGGTGGTGTCAGTACCGGTGGCTACGTTCCTCCAGGCACAGGAGTTAATCCAGGTTCGACTGGCGGAATGAATCAACCGGCAACTTCCGGCCGCAGTTCCTTCCAATCACGTCTGCAAAACATTGTTAACCGCGCTTCAGGCGGCGGTGGCGCTGGAGATTTCCAAATTCTTGGCCAGGCGAAAATTATTGCGGATGAACGCACCAACTCCCTCCTGATCTTTGCGAACAAGCAGGACATGGACACAATCAAAGACATCATCGCCCGCCTTGATGTCGTGCTCGCACAAGTCTTGATCGAAGCGATCGTCATGGAAGTATCCCTCGATGATTCCTACAACGTCGGAGTGAGTTATTTGCAGCAGCCGAAGAAGCTCGGCGGCGGTGTTATTGGCGCTGGTGGCGTTAATAACAACACACCTTTCGTCAACCCGCTTCTGGGTGCGGTGACCGGCGGCACCAACGCTAGCTCAATCTCACAAGTTGGAATCACTAACCTTCCGAGCGGCTTCAGTTACTTCGGCAAGGTCGGCAATAGTTTTGACGTTGCCGTTGCGGCCGCTGCGACCGACAGCCGTGTAAACGTCCTTTCTCGTCCGCGTATCCAAACATCGCACGCGGTTGAAGCCCAGCTCTTCATCGGTGATACAGTTCCTTACGTGACCGGCACCTATTTCGGTGGTGTCAGCAGCACTGGCAGCAGCTCGCAATATCAGCAGAAGGAAGTTGGTATTACTCTTAACGTTTTACCTCTGATCAATCCTGATGGCCTCGTTGTTATGGACATCGCGCAGAACGTCGAACAATTGGGGACTCCGACGGTGATTGATAACAACCCGGTTCCGACTACTACAAAGCGCCAGGCGAGCGCCAAAGTCGCCGTGCGCGACGGTGAGACAATTGTCCTCGGTGGTTTCATCAGCACTCAGAAGACGCGCACAAAGTCTGGTGTGCCGCTTTTGAAAGACATCCCGTATTTGGGCGCGTTGTTCCGCAGCAAGAGCGACTCGACTAAACGCGTCGAACTCATGGTCTTCCTCCGTCCGACTGTGCTGCCGACGCCTGAAGCTGCCGCGATTGCTGCAACCAATGAACGCGACAATTTGCCTGGCGTAAAGCAAGCTGAGTGGGAAATCAAAGAAGAAGAGCGCAAACGCAAGGAAGCTGTTGATCATGAGTTGCGCCAGAAGATGGGCATCAAGGACCCGAAGAAGAAAACCAAGTCCTAAGCTGGCGGCTTGCGGTGCAACGCATCCTTGTCATCCGTGGCGGCGCCATTGGTGATTTCATCCTGACTTTTCCTGCGCTCGCCGCGTTGCGGCACCATTTCCCAGCCGCCCGTATTGATGTCCTCGGCTATCCGCCGATCGCCAGCCTCGCACTCCTTGGCGGTTGGGTAAACGAAGTGCGCTCCATTGAATCCCCAACTCTCGCTGCCTTCTTTGCTAAAACGGGTGATCTTGATCCGGTTTGGAAATCCTATTTCGCGAGCTTCGATCTTATCATTTCCTATGCATACGATCCGCAGCACGTGTTCGAACAAAACATCAAATCATGCGGGCGCGCAGATTTCGTTGTGGGGCCTTACCGTCCCGATGAAACCAAAGAACAGCATGCCACTGACGTTTTCCTCCAGCCTTTTGAGCACCTTGGCATCCGAGGTGTCGATCCAGTGCCTCGTCTCTGCATTCGAAGCGGCGTTGGCAGTAAACCTCCGCGAGTTGCATTGCATCCCGGCAGCGGAAGCGAAAAGAAAAATTGGCCGGAGCATCGATGGGCTTCGTTGATTAATCAGATCCTAGCGGCGACGGACTGGACCTGTTTCTTAGTAGGAGGCGAAGCTGAAGAAAATCGGCTGAGCAGACTTAGGAACTGTGTGCCGCCTGGAAGGTTGGAAGTTGCTCAAAATGTTCCTCTGACCGAACTCTCTGGCGAACTGTCACGATGCTCGGCTTTTGTTGGACACGATTCCGGGATATCTCATCTGGCCGCGGCCGTGGGTTTGCGTGGCGTCGTTCTTTGGGGAAATACCAACGAAACAGTGTGGCGCCCGCGTTCTGAGGCCTTCAACGTGATTCGCGGCGGAGGCGGTCTTGCCGAAGTGGAGGTGCCGGTTGTATTCGCTGCACTGACGAGGATTGTCGCGGCGAGCGGATCTGGAAACTAGGCGGCAAGGTACTGATTTGGAAAATCGGCGCGGACACGTTCGCAAAATTTTTCGTGCTGGGCCTGGGCGAAGGCGGCCATCTCCTCACGAGAACTCCCGGCTGGCTCCAGAATTACTTCGGGCTTAATCCATGGCTGATCGGGAATCTCACCGCCGTGCCGCAGGTAGCAATGTTGCTCAATCTTAAGAATGCCGCGGGTGCCATTTATTGTCGCGACGGTGTGTGCGTATATGAAAGAAAATTCGGGCTCCGCATATTTGAAAGCGAGACTGTCTGGCGGTTCATAGGTGCATTTTCCCACCTCGGTCTCTTGTTCAAAAATTGTCGTCATCATAAGTCACCTTATCTACGCGGCATACAACGTGGTTTGGGCATCTGATTGGCGGCGCTTTTGGAGCAGTCCTGCATCGTGCTTGCGATCCGCGATCAAATGCATTTCAGCTTCGCGCCACTTGGCGCGCGCGAGATGCGGAAGTTCACGAGCGATAATTGAAAAGGCGCAGCAAGCAATCTCGTCGTCTGTCGGTGCAACATATTTTTTCATAACGTGGAGTTCGGACTGTGGATTCATGGGTAGGCTAATAGAGCCAAAAAAACCGCGTGTTGAGCAATCGGGGCAGCTCTTTTTCGCTCTGGAGCAAATGTCCTTTCACGCAGTGCGAGATTCCCCGAACGATCCTACAAGCGACGACGGCGATAGAGCGTGTAACCAAACCAGGCTCCGTAAAAGAACATCAGTGTCATGCTTGAAATGGTCACGGAGAGCACGAGATGCTCTGTAACTTTCCAAAGCACCACGAAGAAATCCCCGCAAACGCTCCACGCTAGCGGGATCATCGAAGCAAGAAGAAGTTTGCTCGCGAACTTGTGGAAGTATTCTGTCTCCTCGCCTTCCTCAACGAGGCGGTGATAGGCCGCCGGTGTCATCAGGAGAATAATGCTCAGTGTTGTCGAAAGCAGGCAAACCAGGTGAATGTATTTCGCGGCTTGCGGAAGAGAGTCGAAAGTTTCCATCAACATCGTAACAAATTGAAATCCGAGGAGAGCCTGTGCGCCGGGGAGGACCATGCGCGTTTCGGTCAATACATGACGGATTTTGTGATCGATATCTGTCGGTTTCTCTTCGCGGGCTGGAGTCTTGTTCTTCATTATTGCGGGGCGATCTTTGCCGATTTTTCGATGAATCGATTCGAGGCCGTGCCAAAAGAAAAGCGCGACGGCTGTGACGGACAAACTCGAAGCAAGAGCCAGCTCAGGGCCGATCCCGGACACGACGAGATACACATTGATGCCCATCCCGATTGCGAACGGCAGCACGGCCAGGGTCATGACTCGAGTAGTGAAACGGTGCAGCCGATCCGTATCGTTGCCGTGCTCGATAATCCGATGATATGCGGCAGGCCATAATAAAAGCGTTAAACCAAAGAGAAGAATCCCAAGAGCGGCTACTCCCAGTTCCTGCGAGGTGTTCGATAACTTTTCGAATTTTGGCTCGAACACCGCACGAAGTTGAAAACCGATGAGCACCTGAATCCCGAGAATAAGAATGCGGGTTTCATCCAACGCGTTTTGAACTTTGTTCCTGAGTTGGGCCATTGGTTAGATCGTCACGGCTACAAGTGCTTCGTGCGCTCGATTTAGACAGTCGGTCTGTTGTGGCATCTGGTTGAAGTCCCCGCGGAGGGCCTTCAATGCAAATTTTTCCCGATCGATTTCGCCGCGCGTGCGGACTCCGAGACGACGCAGCAGCGGCACCGGCGGGCACCAGCCCTGAGTGGCGTGTTGAAAGAGAAAGGCGAGAACCCCGCCCGTCAGGAAAAACCATTTCCTGCCGCGAGTAAGTCCGAGGATTAAACCGCTGAACGCAAGAGCTGAGGCGTTTGTCTGTAAATACCGTTCAAGATCCCACTCTTTTTCCAGTGCTTCGATGCGCGCCGAAATCTCGCCATGTGAACGTGTCGAATAAAGGAGAATGCTTTCTTCAATCCTTGCATCAATCTGCGCGAGGATCTCCGGATTCGTGTGCGCGCGTATCCGATCCATTTCAATTGCGGTCATAAATCCTCCATTTCACAGGTTTCCCGTACGGTTCCCTCGACTTTCCAATGAATTTACGCCGCGAAGGGAGGTTTCTCAATTGAGGCACGTTGCTATAAGGACGCTCAGACAAAGTCTCAAGTGTGACGAAGATCGAGAAAATCGAAAGTGCCCTTCGTTCAGCTGCGCACCGTCGTAATCGTCCGCGGAGTATTTGATAAATGAGATATGTCCAATCTTCTTAGGGCTGAAGGCCCGTCATGTGAAAGCCGAGGCAGAGCGCGCATCGCGAGCGCTGGCCTGGGTATGTTCGATCGTAGAAATTTGACCCCTGTAAGGTCGTAACAAGGTCGTCACGTCGCGGTGGAGCGAGAATTTGTCGAGCCGTAACTTTGCCGGAGAGTTAGTCAGGGCTCGTCAGAGCCTCGCCCCACCAATCTTCACCGCGAACGAAAGAGGCCGGGCAAGTCAGGGCAAAGCACAACTTTGCCCTACCAGTTTTAGCTGGGATATAGGGGCGGAGCTGCTGCTCCGCCCGGTTCCCATCGCCTCTCAGCCTTTCGCCCCTCGCCTTCGTTTTTTACGCCGTGAGAACAGTCAACGCTTTCGAACGTTGACCTTCGCCGCCCTCGTTGACTGCTGAGACAACAATGTCGATCTGTTTGCCGCCGGGTAAATCTTCGATCGTGAAGTCGAGGTCGGCCGCCGACCCCACAAGGACATAATCTTCGTCGAGACCACGGACGCGTTTGAACACGTGATAGTATTCAGCGCGTGCCGTGGCATCCCATTTCAAGGCGACCGTAGTCGGGCCTACAAACGTTGGGATTACGTCCTCTACGATCTCAGGCGTTTCCTGCGCGCCTGGTTTGTTTAGACCGAATGACAACCATCGATCATCGAGTTCGTCGATTGTTTGATTCAGTTCGCCAATCAAACCACGGATTCGCTTACGTAATTTTTTAACCTTTAGATTGCGGTCAGTTAACAACGCTGCGGCCGCTGATTTCTGGGCATTGACCGCGCTGCGCGCCGCTTTTAACAAAGTGAACAGCTCGCTGGCACGCGCGGCAGTGATGTTCCTGATAGCGAGTTCCATCGACGGATTTGCTGACAGGAACTCTTTAAACGCCTGGAGCACGGGTAGCGCCTCGGCGTCGGTACGCGGAATCTTTAAGGAACCAACTAAACCGGTGACATCCCACTTTTCGTTGTATTCATAGCCGAGGATCGGCTTGAAGTTGTCACGGCTGAGCGTGAGAAACAGCCGGCTTTCTTCCAACACGGTCTCGACGGTTGCACGGAATGCGGACAACAGGTTTTTGGCTGCGCCATAAGCGGTGACCGCATCGACCAACGGATTGATATCGCCGTTAATGTTGGCTTCGGTGTTTTGAAGCAGGGGAATGCCTGCCTGGTGTAATCGCGCGCCATCTGCAGCATCACCAGCCATGGTGAGCAGCGCGGGTATTTGATCTGGTATTTCGTTTTTCAT
>CBHWET010000148.1:0-10815 GCA_966112985.1 uncultured bacterium
CCCACCCGGGCCAGGAAGCTTTCGTTCGTTAAAACCCTTTTGCTTCGCACGAAGCAAACGTAATTCCCAAGGTTCGAAAAGTAAAAGGATTCGCCGCCAGCGATTCCACGGAATTGCATGTCAGGCATTGGCTGTAAGGATTGGATTCCCGGCATCCCGTTGTCGGAATGTCCAAGAAGGCTCTGCGAACCGTCGGCCGATGGACGAACCGCTCCAGAAGGGAACTGGCGGTCTTTATCGTTATAAAACTTCGGGAACGGGGCGGCTTTACATAAGTTGAAACGCGCTTTGTGGCTAAATCGGGTGTTTTAAGCCTCAGGAATGCCGCTGAAATGTTCCTAACAGGCGGGTTTTCAGCGGTTTAAGAACAAAAAGCGCATCATCTGATCACAACATTGGCGTTTAACGGAGAAATGCATGCCTATGTTGCGACAACATCGACGTCCGACGGAGGAATGCGTGCCTATGTTATGACGACATCGGCGTCCGACGGAGGAATGTGTGCCTATGTTGCGACAACATCGACGTCCGACGGAGGAATGTGTGCCTATGTTGCGACAACATCGACGTCCGACGGAGGAATGCGTGTCTATGTTATGACAACATCGGCGTCCGACGGAGGAATGCATGCCTATGTTACGACAACATCGACGTCCGACGAAGGTAGGCGTGCCTATGTTGTGACGACATTGGCGCTTGATGGACGGTTATTTTGTTCTACGCCGTAAATGCGCGCGGGAAATTTCCGTTTGGGTAACGTAAGTTCTTCGATGTGAGGCGCTGGCCGTTCTGCGCCCACCTCTCAATCTTCTCACCTATATAATATATGGTGGGGGAGAGGGGTTGGGAGAAACTTCCAACGTTAAGCTTGCCAAACGCAGTTCCTTCCATAGATTAAACGGCTCGTTTTCATTATATGACTTTTGCAACGATGGATTGTATCCTCGCGCAGGCGGCGCAGAGTTCAGCGCCGGCTTGGGTAAACATGGCGCCACTGGTGCTGATGGTAGTCGTTTTCTATTTTATTTTGATCCGTCCCCAGCAGAAACGTGCAAAAGAACACGAAAATCTTCTGAAAACACTTCGCCCGGGCGACAAGGTCGTTACGAATGGTGGCGTTGTTGCCTCTGTCATTTCCGTGAAGGAAAAGACTGTTTCTATCCGTTCCGCTGATTCCAAATTTGAAATTTTAAAGTCCGCTGTCACCGAAATTACCGAACGCGGTGCTGAGACAACCGAATCTAAATAAACATGAATCGCAATTATTACCTCAAATGGGCGTTGGTCGTATTCCTCGTGGCCTGGTCTATCTACGAACTGACCCCTCCAACTAACCGCGATTTGATCCAGACGTTTCGCGAAAAGGCGGAAAAGCCGGACGCGACTTTCACAGCGATTGTGAAACGCGCGGAAGAACTCCGTGCGGAGGATAAAAAAGCCGGTATTCCAGACCGTCCCTACACGAATATTCGTGAGGCAGTCGGCACGACGAACGAACTCGCGAAATACTTCCCTCAGGTCGACGTGAAGACCGAAACGGATCCAAACCGTGCGGTTTTGAACTACGTCCAAAAGGAAGCGGCCGGCAAGATTCATCTCGGCCTCGATCTCCGTGGCGGTTCCTCATTCGTCCTCGGGATGGATACGTCTAGCATCACAAACCGCGACAAGAACACCGCTTTGGAACAGGCCGTCGAAGTGATTCGCAAACGCGTTGACCGTCTTGGCGTCGCCGAACCGTTGATCCAGCCTGCTGGTGAAGATCGCATTTTGGTTCAGGTCCCAGGTGCTTCCGAAGCAGAACGCGAAGAGATCAGCGCCATTTTGAAAAAGCCGGCGTTCCTCGAATTCCGTATGGTTCATCCGGACAGCGCGGACTTGTTGCGCCAGGGGATTGTTGAACCGGGTTACGAAGTTTTGAAAGAATCCCGCCGCCGTCCTGATGGGCAGACGGAAGTAACCGCCTATCTCGTGCGCAAAAAGGCTGAAAACGGTTTGACCGGCAAATATGTCACGCACGCTGGCGTCAGCCGCGGTCAAATGACCGGTGCGCCTGAAATCGATTTCGAATTGAACTCGGAAGGTGCACAAAAGTTCGAACAGATCACCACACAATACGCTCCACGCGACGGCAAGTATCATTCGCTCGCGATCGTTCTCGACGGCGAATTATATTCCGCCCCTCGTATCAATGGTCCGATCTCCGGTGGCCGCGCCCAGATCACTGGCCAGTTCACGGTGCAGGAAGCATTCGCGTTGGCGAACGTGCTTGAGAATCCGCTGGAAGCACCCGTGAAGATTCTTTCCGAAAACAGCGTCGATCCTTCCCTCGGTGCCGACACAATCAAGAGCGGCATCAAATCTGCCGTTATCGGCATCGCGTTGGTCGCGGGCTTCATGGCTGTCTATTATTTCCTCGCCGGTATGGTGGCGAACGTCGCTTTGCTCACGAACATCGTGATCCTTCTCGGTGTCATGTGCTCGGTTGGGACGACTCTCACATTGCCCGGTATCGCTGGTATCGTTTTGACGGCTGGTATGGCGGTGGATGCGAACGTTCTTATTTTCGAACGTATTCGCGAAGAATTGGCGAAAGGCAAGTCGATGCGTGGCGCGTTGAACGCCGGTTACTCACGTGCCTTTGCGACTATTTTCGATTCACACGTTACGACGTTGATTTCGTCCATCATTCTGATTTTCATGGGCACCGGTTCGATCAAAGGCTTCGGTGTCGCGTTGACGATCGGTGTTGCGGCGAGCTTGTTCACGGCGTTGGTTGTGACGCGCTTGATTTTTGACTTCATGCTCGAGAAGGGAATTTTGAAGTCGATGAACATGCTTCACATCATTCGTGTTTCGAACCTCAACTTCATGAAGCTCGCGAAGCCAGCGTTCGTTACGACCTGGATCATCATTATTGTCGGCCTCGGCATGGGTATCATGCGTGGCGAGAAACTGATGGGCATCGATTTTCTTGGTGGCGATAACGTGACGTTAAGCTATCAGGGGCAGAAGATTGAATCCGAGAAACTGCGTGGTGTGCTGGATAATGCGAAGGTTACGGATGCACTGATCCAATATCAGAAAAACCTGGCGACCGGTGGCGATATGCTGCGCGTGACCGCGAAGGTCGGTAGTGGGGAAATCGTTTCACAGGCGCTCGCGAAAGCTTTCCCGGAAGCGAACTTCAAAAAGGTCGGCGTGGAAACGGTCGGTCCCACGGTCGGTGAGGAAATGCGGAAATCCGCTTTGGTCGCCGCGATTCTCTCTCTGTTCGGCATTTTGCTCTACGTCGCGCTGCGATATGAATTTTCATTCGCTGTCGGCGCTGTCGTGGCCATTATCCATGACGTGCTGATGACGATCGGCATTTATTGTATGGCGAACTATTTCACCGGCGGTGCCGCACAATTCAATGCGACCGTCGTTGCTGCCTTGCTGACGATCATTGGTTTTTCAATCAACGATACCATCGTTATCTTCGATCGTATTCGTGAAGACTTGAAGCTTGGAGTTCGCGGCACATTTACCGAGATCATCAATACCGCGCTGAACCAGACGCTGAGCCGAACGATTATCACCTCAGGCACGGTGTTCCTGGCGACGCTCTCGCTCTACATCTTCGGCGGTGGTGCGATTAACGATTTCGCGTTCACGTTCCTCGTCGGTATCATCACGGGAACATATTCATCTATCTACATCGCGAGCGCGTTGGTTCTCTGGTGGCACAAGGGTGAGCGTCCGAAGCTCGCCTCGCAGGTCACGATGGACGCTGCGGCGGCCAAAGTATAACGGTCGCGGTTCGGGTGCTGCCGATAATTGTTGCATCGTTTCATTCGGTGTAACAATTTCTAGGCAACAATAGGCGTATAAGAATGCTTGCGATTGTCGAGATCACACCGTGGCACTGGATTGGTTTCATTGCCATTGTGCTGATCATCATCGGTGTCGACCTCGGTGTTTTTCATCGCAAGGCCCACGTCATCCAATTCAAAGAAGCGCTAGCCTGGACCTTTGTCTGGTTCTCTCTCGCGATGCTTTTTTCGCTGGGGTTGTCGAAATTCCGAACGCACGAAGAATCTCTGCAGTTTTTCACCGGTTATATCATCGAGCTGTCGTTGTCGATGGATAACGTTTTTGTGATCGCGGTTATTTTTTCGTACTTCCGCGTCCCGCTTGCCAATCAACATCGCGTTCTGTTTTGGGGGATTCTTGGCGCATTAATTATGCGCGGCACGTTTATCTGTGTCGGCGTTGTGCTCATCCAGACATTTCATTGGGTGTTGTATCTGCTCGCTCTGCTGGTGATCTACAGCGGTATTAAAACGTTCTTCTCCGAGGAATCCGGAGTCGATCCTGATAAGAATCCCATTGTGCGAATGACGCGAAAGTTCTTTCCCGTCTCCAACGATTTCGATGGGCAGAAATTCTTTACGACGCTGAATGGCGCTCCAGCTTTAACTCCGCTGGCGCTCGTTCTTGTTATGGTCGAAACGACGGATCTTGTGTTTGCGCTGGATTCTATTCCTGCAATCTTTGCCGTTACGCAAAAGCCGTTTCTCGTGTTTACCTCAAATGTGTTTGCGATTCTCGGTTTGCGTTCACTTTATTTCGTTCTCGCCAACGCGATTGACTACTTCCGCTTCCTGAAAGTTGGTCTTTCGGTGGTCCTTGTTTTCATCGGGTTGAAAATGCTTCTGCCGTTGTTCCACGAGAAATTTAATTTCATGGATGCGGTAAAGATTACAACCTCCCAGTCGCTGATGATCATTGCGGGTATTCTATTGGTTTCCGTTATCGCTTCGATCTTCGCTGAGCGAGTCAGTCCGCGAAAAAGCAACCAATGAAATATCGGTGGAACATTCTGCCGGCTCAATCCACTGTCGCAGCATCCGTTGGCGCTGATTTACGGATCTCTACGCTGCTGGCTCAATGTCTGATTAATCGTGGTTTTACCGAAAGTTCGCGTGCGAGCGCCTTTCTTGATCCGCGATTGAAGAACCTCTCCGATCCGTTTGCGATTCCGAGTATGAACCTGGCCGTCGACCGTTTGCTCGCAGCACGGACGAATGGCGAATCGGTGGTAATCTTCGGCGATTACGACGTCGATGGCGTCTCTTCGACAGCTCTTTTGACCGAATTTTTTCGGGCGCTCGGATGGACGATTGAATTTTATTTGCCTAATCGTTTCGACGAAGGATACGGGCTTAGCCAGGAAGCGGTTGAGAACTGTCTGAAAAAATTTGCGCCTAAACTGTTGCTTGCCGTCGATTGCGGATCAACCGCCGTAGCAGCGATTGACTCACTTAACGCACGCGGAATTGATGTAGTTGTTTTAGATCACCATCAGGTCTCAGAACCGGCTCCGAAAGCGGTTGCGCTTGTAAACCCTCAGCTCGGGCCTTGTTTTCGCGAGCTCTGCTCAGTCGGTCTCGCGTTTAAGTTCGCGCATGCCGTTTTGAAGAAGGGCAGGGAAGCTGGCTTGCCCGGCGCGGCGGATTTTGATTTGCGGCCGTTTCTTGATCTCGTGGCCCTGGGCACAATCGCCGACATCGTTCCGTTGAATGGAGAGAATCGGATTCTCGTATCGGCTGGTTTGGAGCGTCTGAATGCTTCGGAACGCCCGGGCATTGTCGCCTTGAAGCAGGTTTCGGAAAGCGTTGGTGTTCTTGGACCGCGCGAAGTCGGATTTCAACTTGCACCTCGATTGAATGCCGCAGGCCGCCTGGAAACCGCCGAAGATTCCCTGCGACTTCTTCTCGCTCGAGATATGGCGGAGGCCGATCCGATCGCGAAACGGCTGGATACGTGCAATCGAGAGCGTCAACAGATCGAGCGTTCCATCGCTGACGAAGTGATCGCTGCCGTCCGCGCGCGCTTCAATGCCGAAACCGATTATGTCATCGTCGAAGGCCAACAGGCATGGCACATCGGCGTGGTTGGCATTGTTGCTTCTCGCGTTTTGTACGAGTTCTATCGACCAACGATCATAGTGGGCGGTGACGACGGTAAATGGCGGGGGTCTGGACGAAGCATTGAAGGGTTCGACCTCGCCGCCGCGTTACGCGATTGCAGTAATCTTCTCGAACGCCACGGCGGTCACGCAATGGCGGCAGGTGTAACCGTTTCGGCAGATAAACTGGATGCGCTTCGCATTCGAATGAACGAGATTGCGCGCGCAAAATTGCAGCCCGAACAATTAAAACCGGTGCTGCGCATCGATGCTGAGATTTCTTTGTCGGAGCTGAGTCTTGAGCGCATGGCTGAACTGGAACGTCTGGAACCGCATGGCCCGTCGAATCCACAAGTGCAACTTGCAGCGCGCGGTCTCTCACACCAACGATCGCCGCAACGTATGGGAAAACAAAACCAGCACGCAAAGTTTTGGGTCACAGATGGGAAGCAAACATTCGAAGCCGTGTGGTGGAATTGTGGACCGGAGGCGTTATTGCCCAAAGTGATGTTCGATCTGGCGTTTACGCCCCAGATCAACGAATACAACGGCCGCCGTTCCGTGCAGTTGAAGATACTCGATTGGGCGGCGATCAGCTAAACAGTGCGTGACACCCCCTTGATCACTTCTCCGCGAGCAGTTCCTGAATTGTTTTATCTAAAGTCGCGTAAGCTTTGTCGCCTTTAACATATTCTCCACCCGGATGAATGTGGCGAATGACTCCTTTGCGATCGATTAAGAAACTGACGCTTGTAAAATCCTGGTCGCCGCGATCGAGCCACCATTCGTGTAATGTTTTCCAGTCAGTGTCGATTGCTATTGGAAATTTAAAACCGAATTTGTCGGCGTAGCGATTTACCTTCCGCACATCCAAGGGCTCATCTCCCTTGTGATGATAAAAACCCAGAACCTGCAATCCGCGGCCGGCATACTTCTCATGAAACTCGTTTAATGCCGGCGCGGTGTGACGACAGTACGGACAATCCGGCGCCGTCCACCACCGAACGAGGACGACCTTGCCGCGAAGGTCTTGCAGTCGTAAGGGTGCGGAATGACTCCAGTTCGTTACGGCCCATTCCGGAGCCGGTTGTTGCAGGAGAGATTTCCGGTCTCCTGCAAAGGCAGACGTCAGCAACAAACAAATCAACAGCAACGCCAATCGCATTATTTACCGTAACCCGCTTTCGGCTTCCCGTCTTCGTCCAGCTTGTCGCACGCCCAAAGCAAACCACGGGTCACAAGGTCGAGGTATTCCTTGGTCTGCATGGTTTCGTTAAAATGTCCGAGCGTGGTTCCAAATACTTTTGTTTTGCCGTAAGTGTTCACCCAAATACTCGGATGTTCATCGTCCGTTTTCTTTGGTGTCAGGCTTTTGGCAAGAGGCACGCAGTTTGGCCAAACCTTTTTAATTTCGTAGAGCTCATCTTCTTTGTCGTGCCATTTTGCCGGCCAGCCCTTCATGACTGGATGTTCGGGCTTCACGGTGACGACATCAAAGCCCCGGCGAGCCTGATGACGGTAAGAACTTACCCCGAGCAATTGACGCCATTCATCGGTATCCGCTTCCCGATACGAGTGCATCGAACAATGAATGACCACCGCTGGCACGCCGCTGTTCGTGTGCGCACTGACGATGCTGTTGATAAACGGAACATCGACGACTTTACCCGAGCATTCGTTGTGTACGACAACGTCGAAGTTTTTGATCCAATTCGGCTTCTCGTAGATGCTGAACTTGTGTTCCTTTTCGTCAGACCCGCCTTCGTGGATGATTGTCCATGTGACGTTCGCGCGCGCGCTGATGCCTTCGGAAAGAATCTTCTTCTGCGCTTCGTAATCGTGGCAGCAACCGCCAGTGATCATCAGTGCGCGAAGTGGTGGTTCAGCGGCTTGGGATGTGATTGAAAGAATTCCGATGACAAAGGCGAGTCGTACTCGTGTAAGGACTTTCATTATAACAAAGGTGACGGTTCGTGTTTAACGGAGGTTACTGCATCCATCCTTTGCGGCAACGACAGACGTAAGAATGACAAAATTGTCATTTTGGATTCATCGCTGATTCATCGAAGGTGAGTAGAGTCTTATCGTTCGGGGATAACACAAACGAAAGGATATCTATGAAATTGTTCAAAATGTTGGCGGCGATTCGGTTGCTGTTGCTCATCGCAGCGCTCGCGGGTGGCACGGTGGTTAGCAGTTACGGCAAACCTGCGTCAAACGCGGCGATTGTGAAGGAAAATGACGCAGATGATGAGGACGAGGACGACGATGAAGATGAAGACGACGAAGATGAGGATGAGGACGAAGACGACGACAAATAACGAATAATCTAATTAACCGCCGTGCATCATTGTACGGCGGTTTTTACTTGTCCCCAAAGGCAGTTGATTGCGTTAGACTCCACCCATGCGCGTCCTCGTTGTTGAAGACGAAAAGAAGACTGCTTCGTTCATCCGTAAGGCATTGTCTGCGGAAGGATTTGCAGTGGAGGTTGCGCATGACGGCAGCGACGGACTGATCGTCGCGAACGGCGATTCTTTCGACGCAATCGTCCTCGATATCATGCTTCCGGGGCGTGATGGATTGAGCGTCCTGCGCAACTTGCGCGAACGGAAAAATAAAACGCCGGTGCTTTTGTTGTCGGCCCGCGGTGAAGTGAACGAACGGGTCGACGGTCTCAATGCCGGCGCCGATGATTATCTTGCCAAACCATTTGCCCTCGCTGAATTGATCGCCCGCGTTCGTGCGCTAACCCGTCGTAATAACGATTCCTCTGCGACCCTGCTGCAGATTGGCGATTTAAAGCTGGACTTATTAACACATCAAGCCAGGCGCGGAGAGGCCAGTATCGAACTCACCACGCGCGAGGTGCGGTTGCTCGAATATCTCATGCGTTCACATGGCCGAATCTGCGGGCGTATGGCGATTCTCGAAAACGTTTGGGATTACAACTTCGATCCTGGCACGAACATCGTGGACGTTTACATCCGGCGCCTGCGCGAAAAGATCGACAATGGATTTGAACCGAAGCTGCTCCACACCGTTCGCGGCGCCGGCTACGTCCTGAAGGAGCAACCGTGAAGATTCGCACCCGTCTCACATTGTGGTATGCGGGAATTCTTTGTGTTTCCACGCTGCTGATTGCGGGCGTGTCATACAAACACCTTTTGGATGAACAACGACAATCTGCATTGGAACACGACGGAGGTGATGACGAAGAACGTGAAGCCTGGGCTCAGGTTGCGAAGATTGCATTGTGGTGCGGACTTCCTGCGGCGTTACTTGGTTTAGGCGGAGGATGGTGGCTGATGCGCAAGGCAATGTCGCCTATCGAAACATTAACTTCCGCAGCCGAAAAGATCAGCGACCGCAATTTGTCTGAACCGTTGCCGCGGTCTCGCAACGGGGATGAACTCGATCGCCTGACGGAAGTCCTCAATCACATGATGACCCGGCTCGATGGTTCATTTCGTCAGATCCGTGAATTCACATTGCACGCCTCGCATGAGTTAAAGACTCCCCTTACCGTCATGCGCGGGGAAACCGAAACCGCGTTGCGCGATGAGGCCATGCCAGTAACTCAACGCGAGCGGCTGCTAAGCCAATTGGATGAGATTCAAAGGTTAACTAGGATTGTGGATGGCCTGACTTTGCTTACAAAGGCCGATGCCGGACAGATTGCACTGACGAAGGAGCCCGTCGCCTTGGACGAGATCGTTCGCGATAATTATGAAGATGCAAAAATTCTTGGAGCGACGAAAAGCATCGATGTTTGCCTGGAGAAATGTGAAGAGGTATCAATCGTTGCGGATCGTCATCGACTACGGCAACTGCTGCTGAACCTCTCTGATAACGCAATCAAGTACAATCAACCCAACGGACGCGTAACAATGTCCTTGCAAGCCCGGGAAGGTGCCGCTGAATTCAAAATGACCAATACAGGGAAGGGGATTGCACCGTCGGATTTGCCCAAGGTCTTCGAAAGATTTTTTCGTGGCGACAAAAGCCACAATACCTCCGTGGACGGCTCAGGTCTGGGCTTAAGTATTGCGCAGTGGATTGTTACGGCGCACGGCGGCGTAATCACAATCGATTCGACTCCAGCAGGTTTAACAACGGTCTCAGTGCGTTTGCCGGTAACGTGAATCGCTACGGCTTCAGGTGGGAAAACTTAACTGGAACAGTCCAGCTCTTCACGCCAGCGCCGTCGCGGGCGAGGTAGATATTCTTCAACCAGTTTTCGTTGTCGGTTTTTTGAAAATCTTCGCGGTAATGCGCGCCGCGGCTGTCCTCGCGGATTAAGGCGCTACGCGTAATCATTTCTGCAGCGGTCAACATGTTCCGCATGTCCAGGGCTTGTTGCCATGTAAGGTTAAACGCCCGTCCACCTGGAGCCGCCATGTTGGCGGCGCGTTGATGAAGGGTAGCGATATCGGCAAGAGCCGTTTTTAGTTTGTCGCCATGGCGCACGATACCGACTTTTTCCCACGTGACACGGCCAAGTTCTTCGCGCAGGCACCATGGATTTTCACCCTGGCTCCGCAGGAATTGGTTTGCGGTGTTTTGGGCTTCGTTGATCTGCTCGGCGCGTGGCTCATCGTGGCGTGCAGTTTTTGTCCATGCGCAGGCGGCGTCGCCGACGCGAGCTCCGTAGACGGTTGATTCCGCCACACCATTGCCGCCGAGGCGATTGGCGCCATGAACGCCGCTCGAATCTTCACCTGCTGCAAAGAGTCCTTCTATGTTTGTGAACCCGTCTTTGTTGATGCGGATGCCACCCATGTTGAAGTGAGCGGTTGGACAGACCTCTACTTTTTCGCGTGCGAGATCGTAACCGATGCGCAAACAACGGTCGCGCATGC
>CBHWET010000149.1:0-10781 GCA_966112985.1 uncultured bacterium
AAAAGTGTTACCTATGTCTTGAACCACGACTGTTACCGATGTCCTGACTGCGCCCCTCGCCTGAGTAACCTCAAACTTCAAACATTTCAAACCTCAAACCTGAAAATCAGCGCAACCCGCTGATTTTCAGTCTCCTGCAAAGGCTTGGCACGCGCGCCACGTCGATTTTGAACTCTTCAAAAACGGTCGGGCACCAGCGTCGGAAGGAAATTGAAGAGTTAAAAACTCGTCCGGCACCATGTCTCGAGCATTTTTAAGGCTTCAAAGGTGGCCGGGCACCGTGCCCGACGCATTTCGAACTCGTCGGAAGCCCTCCGGCACCATGGCCGAGCGATTTTGAACGGTTCAAAACCCGTCCGGCACGAGTGCCCGACACTTTTTGGCTTCAAAATCCGCCTGGCACCCGCGCCGGACCAGTTTTGAACTGTTAGAAAGTGGTCCGGCACGCGCGCCATGCGTCCTCTGAACAGTCAAAAATCGGTCCGGCACCCTGCCGGACGCTTTTCGACGCCTTAAATTCCGTCCGGCATGGGCGCCTGACCGATTTTGAAGCTTCCTTTCCGTCCGGCACCAATACCCGACCATTCTCCAATTCTTCAAAATCGATCTGACAGTCTGTCCCGCCTCCTCCGAACAGTTCAAAATGCTTCCCCTATCACGCCGCGCTGTTCTACCGGAATTCCCGGCAAAATTTGTCGCGCTGTGCCAATATAACGAAGCCTGTTTCCCTCAGATTTGCGACCCCACCCCCAAGCTCATCGCCCGAGGCCGCTTGTTAAACAACTACTATTACGTCCCGAACGGCGGTCCCTCGACCTGAACGCCCCGCTTGTAACCGTGGAATGCGTATTGGCCGCGGCGTGAGTTGCTGCGCGAACCCACGGAGTTCGTGGCCCAGTCAGCCGAAGCGCTACATCCCGCGGGATAAAAGGTTCCGGTGGCTGAAAAATCGCAGACGGTTAGAAACGGGGTCTGAATTTCTACTTCTCAGATTCGGCTGTCAGGTCGATGATGCGGAGAACGAAAGGCAACCCATGAGTTTGATGGATTATCTGAAGTCGCAGTTTCTGGAAATCATCCAGTGGCAGGATGAAACACGTGATACACTTTCTTTCCGCTTTCCCGACCAAGACAAGGAGATCAAACGTGGCGCACAACTCATCGTTCGCGAGTCGCAGGTGGTGCAGTTCGTTTACCTTGGACAATTCGGCGACACTTTTCCTCCCGGGAAATGGACGCTAACGACAGACAATATTCCGATTCTTTCCACGCTGAAAGGTTGGAAGTACGGTTTTGAATCGCCTTTCAAGGCAGATATTTATTTCGTCAACACGCGCCTGTTCACCGGCAATAAATGGGGCACGGCTAACCCCGTGATGCTGCGTGATCCGGATCTGGGCATTGTGCGTGTGCGCGCCTTCGGGACTTTCGATTTCAAAATTGTGGACGCCAAAGTTTTCCTGAAGGAAGTTGCTGGCACCGATGCAGATTTCCGCCTCGGCGAGTTCATGGAAGTGATGCGTTCGCGTATCGTCAGTGTATTCAGCGATGCGTTGGCCACGGCCAAAGTGCCCGTTATCGATGTCGCCGCACGGTATACCGAACTTGGTGAAGCTTTGCTGCCAATGGTGAACGCGGTGATTAGATCGAAGTATGGTATCGAGATGCCGACATTGGTGGTGGAAAATATTTCGGTCCCGCCGGAAGTGGAACAAGTGATCGACAAACGTTCCGGGATGTCGGCGATTGGCAATCTGAACGACTACGTGAAGTTCCAAATGGCTGAAGCGATCGGTCGTGGCGAGGGAACGGGCGGTAGTGGTGCGAATATGGCGAATACGGCGGCACAACTCGGTGTGGGGCTCGCGATGGGACAACAACTGGCGCAAGCGATGTCATTGCCGCAAGGCAAACCCGCTGCGGGCTTGCCCGATTTATTAACCCCGGGGGATGCGGCGAAGTTGCTGAACGTCACCGAAGAAGACGTGCTAACGGCGTTGAACGATGGCTCGTTGAAAGGAAAGAAGATCGGCACGTCGTGGCGCATCCCGCGTACTGCGTTGGAAGACTATTTGAACAGCTGACGAATCCGAAAACCTAAGGGTTCGACACGCGCTACATATCGTTCGCAGCAGTTGTGAGAGGTTCATGTTACCGCTTAGCGCCTGATGCTGTGTGGGCGGTCGGGTTTGGGGGCTTCGAGCCGCGGACAAACCCACGCTGGAATGACTTCGCCGATGTCTTCTTCGCTGCCAACGCGTCCTTCAACTTTTCCCGAATCGCGGTGTGATTAAGTTTTTCACTGCAGGAAAAAATATCAACTGCGGCGTAAGCATACTCGGGCCACGTGTGAATCGTCACGTGCGACTCTGTAATTACAACGACGCCGCTGACGCCATACGGACTGAAATTGTGAAACACTGCTTTGACAATGGTTCCGCCGCCATCCGCGACCGCTTTACTCAGGAACTTCTTCACTTCGCGAGAATGCTTGAGGCGCGATGGATCGCATTTGTGAAATTCAAGAAGGGTATGTTGGCACAAGGCGCGCATTAGCTGGTTGTTTGGTTGAGTTGTTTGCAGAAAACTTCCGCGGCGTTCACACCGCGAGTATATGCTTCTTCGAAAATCGAAATTCCACTCAGGTCGGAATGCGCGAAAACTATATTTCCAAGCTGTTGCTGCATTTGCGCCCGAGCGGCGCCCCAAATAAATCCCGGAACTGGTCGTATCATGGCATGGCCCCATAACCAGACATCAATGTTTGAAACGAGTTTGCGAATATCTGGATGCGGAACGCTTAAGTCGGCGAGAATCGCTTCACACCAATCCCCGTATTTCCGTTCAAGAGCCTGACGCCGCGCAATCGAAGGCTCGCCATCATCCAGCGGTTGATAATATGTCAGCACGGTTCGCTGTGGAACTGGATCAAGCTTCTGGTGCGTGGCGACAACGTAACCAAGTGATTTGCTGGAATAACAGACGTTGTCCCAGGCGAGGTCACCGCGGTCCTTGGGGATGGCGTCGAGCGTCAGGTTCGCAACCATCCATGGTGAATACGTCGCTGATGGTCCATGTGGAGTTTTTTCGTGCAGATTGCGAATCGCCCGTTGCGCCACGAAATAGGGTGCAGCCCAAATTACACCTTTCGCCTGAAGTCGGACACTTTCCCGGCGGTGTGCGTCGTAGTAATCAACGATCACACCCGAACTGTTGGACTCGACATTCCATACTGCACTCGAAGTTTGGATGTGGGATACGAGTGGCGCCCGCATCTGCTTTACAAGCCAGCCATTTCCTTCCGGCCATGTGACCACCGCATAGCCCGGTGCATTGGCGGCAATTCCATTGCGTGAGGCGAAATAGTGAATGCCGGCCCATGCAGAAATTCGGTCGATCCCCGCACCGTAATCATCGCGGCAGCAGTAATTCACATACCAGCGCAACGCATCGGAATGGAGCCAACCTTTCTCGCGCAAATAGTCGGCCATCGTTATGGTATCCAGCCGTCGAAATTCGTGGTCGATAGAACTCGCATCTAACGGAATTGCAAATGCGCGCCGGCCATCGGCGCCTCGAGCCGACTTGAGCTTTTCCATTTCAGCAAGAAAACCGCTGATCGCCTCACGATCTGAATTGCTGACGCCGAGTTGTGGAATAAAACCCTCCTGCCAACGACCATGAATGAACAGTCGCTCCATTGGATCGGCGCAAAGATATTCCTCCCGATAAATCGGAAGACCAGCCGCGTTGCGACCGGTAATGACGCCGAGTTCTTCAAACAACTCCGTCACGGCCGTTGTTTCACTGCTTGTGATTGGAACGTAATGAGCCCCCCACGGGTACGCTGAAACCTTGTTCTCACCGTGAGTAGCATTGCCGCCGGTCTGTGCGTCCAATTCGAGGAGAATAAAGTCGTTAAAGCCGTGGCGGTGCAGTCGGCGCGCCGATGCAAGGCCGCTAACACCTCCGCCAACGATAACGACTCCCGCCTCTTTCGTTTCAGCTGGAGCAGGAAATTTTCCGTCGCGCATCGCGTGGCCCAACGGGGAGTTTGCGCCAACGATGGAGCCGCTGAAAGGCTTTCGCTTTCGCGAGCCCAGCAATGGAATGAATGAGAGACCCGCCGCAACGGCCCCTGTTCCTAGAAACGTTCTTCGCAGCATTCCGCGATTTTTTTGATTGGAATCCGTGGTGTCCATCAATGCACGTAATGCGCCCATTCTTCTTCGAAATAGCGGACGAGCGACTGGTTGTTCAGGCGGTTAGGTTCGACCTTTAGGGGCGCCATGTCTGGAGGGAAATGAAACATGTCGCCGGTGCTGGCTTGAGTGATAAATTTGAGATTATCCGGCAGATGTAATGTCTGCGGCAACGGCTCGCGTGATGCCAAAATGAAACCCCATTCACCAAACGACGGCACATAAAGATGGTATGGCTCCGTGACAAAACCGCTCACCCGCAAAGTTTCATTGATACACCAAAACGATTTTCGCGCCACCCATGGAGAAGTGCATTGCACCACAAAGCTTCCTTCGGGACGGAGTGCCTCCCGAACTCGGGCGTAAAGCGCGGTCGTGTAGAGTTTGCCGAGGGAGAAGTTCGACGGATCGGGAAAATCTGCGATGACGAAGTCGAATTGATTTGTGTCGGATTTCAGCCATGTGAACGCGTCCGCGTTGATCACGTGAACTTTGGGAGAAAGAAGAGAGGACTGATTGATGCGCACGAGCATTTCCTGCGAGGAAAAAAGGCGCGTCATTTCCGGATCCAGATCGACGAGCACGACGTTTGTTACCGACGGATATTTCAACACTTCGCGAACCGCGATGCCGTCACCACCGCCGAGAACGAGGACGTTACGTGGCTCTTTTAGACGCGAGAGCCCGGGATGCACCAGCGCTTCGTGATAGCGATATTCATCCCGCGAGCTGAACTGCAGGTTGTTGTTCAAATATAGGCGGAAGTCCGCGCGGTCGCGTGTTATCACGATCCGCTGATAGGGCGTCGAGCGCGCGAAAATAACGGTGTCCGCATATGCACCTCTCTCTGACCAGGCTAGTAAACGATCGGAAAGGGCGAAGCCGATGCCGAGTCCAACCAGGACGACTGCTCCCATTGTTTGCAGGAAACGCGCCCATGCGACATCGCGACGCAATAACTGCAAAGTGACGAGCGCGACCACGACATTCAACCCGCCAAATAGAAAGCTGGATCGGACGAGTCCAAGATGCGGCACCAGCACGAGCGGGAATAACAATGACGCGAGCAGTGCTCCGATATAATCGAACGTGAAAACCTGCGAGACGAGTTCCTTGAATTCCAATCGATCCTTCAGGATGCGCAGTAACAGCGGGATTTCCAAACCAACGAGAATGCCGACGATCAGCACCAGCGCATAGAGCAACACGCGAAATGAATCGACTTGGCTGAATAGAACAAACAGCAACGCCGCGGAGCAGCCTCCCACCGCACCCACCAATACTTCCACCTGGATAAAGATTGCTACTTCGTTTCGCCGGATGAATTTCGAAAGATAGGAACCGATGCCCATCGCGAAAAGATAAACGCCAATTACCGTTGAGAATTGGGTGACTGAATCGCCGAGCACGTAACTGGCGAGCGTACCCGCGATCAGTTCGTAGATCAGTCCGCACGTCGCGATGGCGAAGACTGATGCGAGCAGTAGAAATTTGAGACGGCGATCAGACATGGCCGAGGTGCCCTCAACCATGAATCGCAGCCGCGATGATCAGGCAAACCCCAATTGAGACGCAGCCCACAACGATGGCGAGGGCGACGTTTTTCTCCTTCACAATTTGATCCCACAAATTGTAGGGCGTCAGTTTGTCAATCGCGACGAAGCCGATGCAGAACACGACGAGTCCGAGGACCGAGTAAACGATTGAATTGAGCAGCAGTGTCCAGTTCATAGATTTATTTATGTTGAGTGCCAGGTTCAGAATGTTGCCAGGTTTGCGACGCAATCGATTGCAGCAGGCTCCAGCCCCGGTGATTGGCCAGCCCGACAAAGACCGCCAGGGCGATGGCCAATGCGAGATAGATTGGATTATGAATCTTCATGTTCGAGCCTAATCGTCGTCGTCTTCGGTGAACGATGTGTATGGGGAAAAATCGCTCTCCATCCAACGACTTCGTTCAAAAGAGTGAGCGCGGAGGATGCAATAAAGTGGATAGGCGAGGATCAGCGCGAGGGCGATCCAAAAGTTCGCCCACAGCACAACGTCCCGAACGACCCTTACATCAAAAGCCATATCAGTAACAGCTGCGTCAGCGGCGCCTTCAATGGTCAAATAATATTTCCCCGGCGGAACGCTGCAAACGAGCCGCTTTTCGACGGTGCTTCCTTCACTCCACGCCCCGTCGTCATATCCGGAATAAAATTCAATTCCCTGTTCGAACGATGCTTCGACCTTTTGGCTTTCGGCATTGACGAGGTCAATATCCAGCTCGATCCAGTTGTTGTTTACCGGGGCATGCATCGTAAACTCGATTGCCTGTTTGCTGTTACCTCGTATTTCGAATGGTTCACTGACGATGGCGTTGGTGTTTCCACGTTGGTAAACGTACTGGGCCGCGAAGACCGGTTCGTTAGCGGAATTTTTGCACGAGACCATCTGCACAATAACCAACACAATCAGAACGATGGGCAAGAGCCACTTCAGCTGCCGCGCTTTGTTCTCGTGCGGGTTAGGCTGATTGAGATAAATACCCATCGGTTCGCCCGGTTGCCCCGGGAGATTGAATGCCTGTTGCAAGGCCTCAAATTCGATGTATTCACCTTGTGACCACGTTTCCTCAGCGAGTTTGTCGTAACCTTCGCGTGAAATTATATATGGCGGGCTGACGAAGTCCTTTACCTTTGCCGGCATGCCGAGAGCAACTTTCCAATAAAATTCTCCGAGGACGTAGGTGGTCGATACTGTGGAGTCCGCAAAAAGGCGATATTGTCGTCCCTCAAACTCAATGGTTTCAGCAGTGGGATTGAAGACCGGATTATTTGTCTTCGGGCGCTGGAACAGCCGGCGCACAACACTCCAGTGACCCTGGTAGGTGACCAACCAAAGATATCCGTGCCATGGATTGAACAGGAGGTATTCGTGCCAACCGCTAAATTTGTCACGGACCTCTTGGAAACCGACGACTTCGTAAAGAACGCCAAACAGCGACCCGCGACTGCCGAGTGGAATTCGTGGAGTGATGCGTTGCTTTGCTCGCGCCCGCCGTATCAACGCTACTCCCGGAGTTGCGGTATCGATCAGCGAACCGCATGAATTACATGTCGCTGACATACTATAGCCGGCGGCGCGAAGGGTCGTGGTGCCCCCGCAACTAGGGCAACCGATGGACGTTGTTTTTCTTTCTTGGCGTGTAACAGGATCATCGGACCATCCCGGAACCTCGCGCAAATTTGAAAAATTTAGCTCACTAAATCTCGCGTAGCGTCCGCTGTAGAACCGGCTTGCCCCGTCTGAGAATTCTGCCGATGCAAACAAATTACCGGGTCCGCCAAGGTCAATGCTCCACGCCTCTCGTCCGGGCGTTGCAACGAATGGGAGCTCGCCTTCACTCCCGATGCATGTAGTGCGTTTGCGATCTATTGTTTTAAAGGAATCGCCATCAATTTTTACAAAACTTCCCAAAGAGAGGTCGCTCTGCTTTATCCCCTGAAGTGGTTCGATGGCAAAAGTGACCATGAATATCCCCTGAGCTTCCGCCACCCAACCATAACGTCCATCGCCGAACGCTGCGTACCATTCGTTCCACGTGCCTTCCTCGTAGCCAACACGGACACGACCAATCAAAGAAAACGTCTGATTATCGATGTGTCCGGTCGTGCCAATTTGTAGCGGGCTGATATCGGGAGGGAGCGCGGCCATTTGACCGATGGACTCAACGTCGACATCGTGTCGCACGACCATCGAACGGCAATAAGGGCAAACGGCAAAAACAGCGATGCTCGACTGAAAGGCGACAGTGCCGCCGCAGTTCGGACAATCGTAGTTCCGGCTCACGGGCAGAACCTTTGTTGCATGGTTGTGAATTGATTAAGACAACACAAACATGGGGACACAATTATAAAATCCAAAATCCATTCTAAGCGGACTTGGGCGTCGAAAATTGAACTCCAATTCGGGTAAAGAGCATCCCTCGAAAAGGCCGTAAGTCGGGCCGTCGCAAAACCCTTTCACTTGGCGGGATATTCCTTCAAAGGAAAATCAAAATGTCCGGCAAGTTTTGCTGTCGTTGTGTCAATCAACCAACCGGAGGAACTGAGTAATCGTGAACCGGATAGGCAGAATTCCTCAACGATTGAGGAGCCGACTACAAACTTTTGCTCAGGAATCCCATCGCGACCAAAAAGGATTAATGTTTTTGGTCCACCGTTTCTAAAGGGCCATTCCACAGCGAGAAATCGACGGAGTTCGGCATGGTATCCGAGGACCAGTGAATGACTGCCTTCGGCACTTTGGTAGGACCAAAGAAGTTCTCCTGACTTCGTGCTGAAACAACGAACAGGTCCGCCCGACTCAGAAACGGTAACAGCATCATGACCGAAGGTCACAGCCAGAACAGCGAAGCTGGTTCGTTTTATTTTCGTAATGACCGTACCGTCCAAGGTTTCGATGAATAGAAATTTCTTTTCTACTAATTGCACGGGTTCATAAGGGCTTCGATAAAGCTGCTGGTAACCAGTAAACTCCTCCAGCGTCGAGCCATCGACAATGGAGAGAATTCGCACGCGATTTTTTCCAAAGCCGCAGGCGACTTCGTTTTGCGACGGCAGGATCGCGATGTCGGCGACGTTTCTAATATCTCTTCGCTGCCACACTAGGCTTCCGGTTTTTGTATCGTAGCAGGCGACCCTGTGAACATGATACGACGCTCCGGCAATAAATCGTGTTCCTGATTCGTCGATCGCAAGGCGCTTGCCGAAATCAAGAACCGTTTCGAACTGCGATTCCTTCGTCTGCGTTTCCAAATTCCATATCGACACCGTCGATTCAAATTCCGCCGCGGCAACGTATTTTCCGGATTTTGATGCGGCAAGGTGTCGGATCGCGGAATCGGTATATGCTTGGCCCGCCATAGGTGTTGGTTGGTTGTCAGTAGACTGTAATGTCCCGTCCAGAAAAGTCAGTAAACGAGTGAGAGTCCGCATTAGTCGAAACTCGCTGTCCTCGCGCCTTTGGCAAAGTGTTGATTTGTTTCGATCGGCACCCGGCGTTTGAAATGCCGGGCTAGTTTCAATGGTGCCTACGGCACGGGAACGCGTTTTCACGATCTGGCTTAAGATAACTAATCTGTTGCAGAGCGAAGTGAGTCGGCTTTGAGCGGTGCTTCAGTTGTACGCTGGAATAAAACGAGCGAACTCAAATTCGCTGCGACATTTTTTGCAATTCCCTCGGAAAACGGGTGTTAATTCGTGAAATCTTGTCTCCAACCGCATTTTTCTCCTTTCCGGTCAAAAAAGTCGAAAAACCGTCAAAAAAATTGAGAGTTTTTTGCGCTATTTTTCAGTGTTTTTGTAAATCGCTCCAAATAAGCGAGTTGTGACGAAAACGCGTTTGGGCGTCGTGACAATGGTTGCCGAACCTGCCTGTTAGAGTCTTTCACGTTCGATTGATTCGGATTCGTTACCGGACAATGGCTCGCAAAACCGGGGTGTTCCTGGCTTCGCGGAAAAAAGATTGATTCTCTGCAAATATAAAAAGCAGGGAAGTCTGGCCACCCGGAAACTGAACCGCGTCGATTGGACAGAAAGTTAAATAAAATGAAACAAGAACGCATAAAAACGATCACCGCGGCTTCAGATGCCGTTGAGTTGATCATCGGTGGCATTACGGAGCTCAATGCCACATTTGATCTGCCATACAGTCCGTTGGCAGACATTAATACCGAGCTAACTAACATGATCATGGCCTGCGGCGACCATGAACAAGCGAAACAAATCAAGGCGACCCGTCGTAACGCCTTAGTCGATGCAATCAATAATGCGCAGAAGGTAATCCGTGCGACACGTGATGTCCTCAAAGCGATATTCGGCAACGAATACAACGATCTATGGACCGCAGTCGGTTTCCAGGATTCGCTGGCGATGGTCACGGCGCCGGAAGACCTCAAACGCATATTGAAACTGATGATTGCCTACTTCACGAATAATCCTGAAAAGGAGGTCGCGAATTACGCAACAGCAGCGCGTGCGCAAGCGGCGCTGGATCAGTTGCTGGCGGCACAAATCGCACTGACATCGCAGGAGGCAAACATCGAGCAATTGATGAATGTCCGCGATGAGAAGTTCGAAATCGTGCGCAAGCGCATCAGCAGCGTCTACCAGGAGTTGCGGTTGAAACTCGGACCACTGGATCCGCGTTGGTTAAAATTCGGCTTCAATATGCCGGGTGCCGATGAGACACCAGAGATGCCGACAGGTCTTCTCGCAACGTTGATTGGGCCGACGGCGGTGGCGTTGAAATGGGAAGCGGCGGAACGCGCGGCTTACTATCGCGTCTACAAGAAGGTCACTGGCGTGGATGAGAACTACGTGGCTGTTGGTTCGCCTGCGGATCTCGATTTCACGATCGAAGGCTTGCCGGCGGGTGCGACGGTTGAGATTCAGATCACGGCGGTTAATACGGGAGGTGAGAGCTCGCGAACTGAGGCGGTGACGGTGATTATGCATTCGTAGGCGAATGAACGAATACAGGCGAGAGGCTAGGGGCGATGGGCAATGGGGCGGACTAGCCGAAAGTGGGAAA
>CBHWET010000150.1:0-10761 GCA_966112985.1 uncultured bacterium
TAAACGTTCGCCATGACTCGCCCGTTGGCCGCTGGACAAAATAGATGCTATCCCGCTGAACCGGCCAATCACTGTTGTTGGTGACGCGGAAGGTGCCCAGGCGAGTGCCGCACGAGTCGTTGGTAAAACCTGTAAAGATGACGGAAACGTTCGGGCGTGGCGGGATGCGTTTGAAAAGTCTGACGAGCGCGATGCCTGACGCGAACACTATGATAACAAAGCCGAGCAGTAAGAAAGTGTTCCGGAAATTCTTGATGGAGCTGTGTCTAACACAGAGCCGCAGCGTTCATCCACCGCAAAATTGAAAGTTAATCAACCGCTGCGTCGCGGATGCGTTCCACGTATTTGGCATAGGAATCAGCCGAACGTTTTCTTAGAGCCCACCAAAAATAGAAGGCATAAAGAACCGGAGCACCAAACAGTACGACCAACACATTCATAGGGAGTTTGGGTGTATGGTGGAGGTCATGTTTCTGATCTGCAAGAATCACGGCCTAGGGGAATCGATGATTGATTTCTAAGCAAATGACCTTGCTGATATGTCTTCAGCTCTGAGCGTGGGCGAGACGCGAATAGTAGCCACCGCGTTCTTGCAGCTCAGCCGGGGAGCCGGTTTCGACCAGGGTGCCATTATCGAGCACGAAGATGCGGTCGACACTGCGAATCGTTGCGAGACGATGGGCGGCGATAATGGTGGTGCGGCCGGTCATCAGGTTTCTCAGGCTTCCGACAAGCGCCTCTTCGGTTTCCGCGTCGAGCGCACTCGTTGGTTCGTCCAGGAGCAGAATGGGGGCATTTTTCAGATACGCACGCGCTAGATTGATCCGCTGTTTTTCTCCGACGCTGAGGCGCGCGGCGCCTTCGCCGACGACGGTGCCGTACGCTTTGGGCAGTTTGGTAATGAAGGAATGAGCGTTGGCGGCTTCGGCGGCCGCTTCAATTTCTTCCCTTGTAGCGTCTGGTTTTCCGAAGGCGATATTATCGGCGATGGTGGCGGGAAGGAGAATCGGTTCCTGAAGGACGACAGCGATGCGAGAGCGAAGCTCCTTCAATCGGAGCGCGCGCAGATCTACGCCGTCCATTTTAATAACGCCGGTTGTCGGGTCGTAGAATCTCGGTAACAGATTGAGCAATGTACTTTTTCCGACGCCGCTTGGCCCGATTAGTGCCACGGATTCACCTGCATTCAGTGTGAAAGAGACGTCACGCAGAACAGGACGGATTTTTTCATATCCGAACGTGACTTGATTAAACTCAATCTGCCCTCGTGCATCGGCTGGTAATGACTGCGGCTCGGCCGGATCTTTCACGTCCTGGGTCGAATCGATTATTTCAAATACCCGCCGTGTTCCTGCGGTTGTGCCGGAGACAGTGGCTCCGACGTGTGACAATTGATTGAGCGGTTCATACAGCTGGCCGAGATAAGCCAGAAAAACGAGGAGTTGGCCGAGCGTCAATTTGCCCCACAAAACCTGGTATGTGCCGAGCCAGGTCATCAATGCAATGCCAATCCCGAACACGACCGCGATCGCAAACCAGTAAACCAGCTCAGCGCCATGCTGTGCCACGCGACGTCCTTCTGCCTCGACAGTATAACCATCAAAATTTTCCTTTTCCTTTTCTTCGCGCGTAAAACTTTGAATCAGGTGCATCGCAACGATCGATTGCTGCACCAGAGATGTGACTTTGCTGTCGGCTTGTTGGGCGGCGTTGGTTCTTTCGCTCATTTGTTTACCGAAGCGCCTGATTGCGACAACCAGCAGCGGCACGGTTGCGAGAGCTACCAGAGTGAGCAGCATGTTCATGCGGAACATGATCACCACAATGATCAGCAACGATGCGAAGGACGTGACGAACGTGACGAGGCCTTGCTGGAACAAAGTCTGGAATGCGTATGTGTCCCACGAAGCGCGATAAATCAAATCACCGGCATTACTTCCCTGGTAGAACCTTAAGGAGAGCCGTTGCAGTTGTGCGAACAATTCATTGCGCACGCGGGTCAAGCCCCGAAGCCCGATTGTTATCGAGATAAAGTTCTGAAACGCCTGCAACGCGCCGCCGCCGAAGTGTAATACGAAAATAGAAATGCTGAGCAAGGCAACGAGCAGGGCAGGGGGCCAGCCGGTGACTAATTGCGGCAACGGTTTGCTGCCGAGAATTGAATCGACGATCAGAGCTAAAGGCCACGGCTTCAGGACATTTAGCGCGATACTGCTGAACATCAGGACGAATACCGTCGCAAGAGCCTTGGTGTCCTGACGAAAGTAACTTAGTGCGCGCAATAAGTTTTTCATTTCCTTCAATCGGATGACAAGTGCTCAAACCGTGCCAAGTCACGGCAAAAATTGCCTGCGTTTCCTGTCCCTGATCAACCGCCGCTACTATTTTTTGGTCAAAATCGCGCCTGGGACAGCATTAATCGTATGCTGAATGTCCTGTTTAATCTGCGTGCCATCTTTCGCCTGGAGATCATATGAGATCGATTGCTGCATGACTGGGCGGACGTCATCAATTTCGAGAAATACCGTCGTGCCATCCGCGCTCAATTTGGCAGATTTTATGGCCACTTCTTCGCGCCCGGTTTGACCTTTGTTCGTCACGTTGTACTCAGGCGAGCCATAATGTTCAGCATAATCATAGTTCCAACGCTTGATGGTGTAATTCTGCGCATCGTTGGCGTATGTGGGGTCAAGCGGTTGAGTGAAGTGGAGTTCGATGCCGTTATTTTTCACGTGCAGCGCATCGACGCTATAGAAAGTTTTTCCGGTGTAGCGCACGCGATCGAGCCCCGCAAGCTTCACGGCACTCGTCTGCCATCCTTGCAGGCCGCAGATGTAGAGTTGTCCGTCAGCGGGATTGAAACGGCCGCGCATTGTTGAAGAAGAAAATTTCAGCGGCAGGCGAACACACGCGGCCTGCCATTGCTCGCCGATTTTTTCGCTCATCACGCGGAACAGTTTGCATTGCCCGTACGACATATGGAGAAGTTCGCCCGGAGCCATTCCCCATTTCTTTCCCGCAACCCAAACTTGTTCGCCGCCGGAATTGTCGAAATCAGCATGCGAAAGCCAGCAGGCAGGCTTCACGTAACTGCTAATCGGGATGCCGTGCGCCGTGCTTTCCACGCCGTGAAATTTTCCCGGTTGAATGAAATGAATTGGCGTCGTTGGCACCCATGTGCCTTCGTTGTCGCTGGAAGTGAATTGTCCTTCGGGACCAACGCTGAAACCGTTGGGCGCCCGGAAACCGGTTGCAACAATGTCCATCTGACGCCCGTCCTTCGAAATCTTCAATAGACATCCTGCATGACGCGTGACGGTGCCGGCGTTAGGACCGCCGAATCCGGCGCCGCCCGGCCGAACCGGGCCCGCCTTCATTGTGTAGAAGTTGCCGGCCTTGTCGGCTTGAAGGTCAAATTGAAACTCGTGAAAACCGTCCGACGAGGCAAATAGATTGCAGAAATTTTCATAATAATCAGCTTCACCGTCGTTGTTCGTATCGTGGTAACGGGTGATTTCATCGCGACCTACCGTGTAGATCACATCGTTCACGATTTTCAATCCGAGCGTTTCATACATGCCGGAAGAGAAACGTTTCCAGGTCAGCTTCTCGAGTTTGTCGTCGATTCCTGAGACAACCCATACATCGCCATCCCACGTACTGACCGCAGCGCGTTTGCCATCTGAAAAGAAGTCGAGTCCTGAAAAACGAACGCGGCGGTGCCACGGATTTTGTTCTGGCGGAGTCAGTTGGTCGACGACATACGCGCCATCGGGAGTGCTGCTGAAGTTGAGCACGCCTTTGGTTTCGACGACTTCCGGCCATCGCGGGCTGCTAGCCTTATGAAGATCAATCGTTTCAGGTTTCCCTGCGGCAAGTGCAGCAAACTTTGGCCGGTCGATCTCATGTCCATTCCAAAGGACGACTTTGAAATTGGATGCGGCAGTTTTCGCCGGGACATTTAAAACGACGCGCTTGCCATCGACTTTGAGTGAAACACCTTTCGGTGCGCCGACGACGGAGATTACGAGGTCAGACTGCGCGCTGAGGATAAGTTGGTCGCCATCGACCCGGCTCGAATCAGCGTCGGTATCTGCAATAAGAATCGAAAACGTTTTATGCACTTTTCCGATCTGGAAGTTGCGGACGAAGGCAATTTGACCGTCGACCTCCTTCGCCGTCGGTTTTTCAAGAACCTTTGTCTCCTGGACGGTATAACTAAGAATAACGTCATCATCCTGGAGATATAATCCGTCCCAGCGGCCAACCTTTGCATCAATTGGACCGAACGGCTCGGAGCGTTTGTCGGAAAAGTCGCCGGTGGCGTCGGCAATACCGGGAACCGGTTTTGTCCCCCATACTTGAAATCCGTTGATGCCTGGATGAGTGCCATGCGCACCGCTAAACGCCACTCCATCGAAACGTAGAAAGCCGTTTGTCCATGCGGCGGCGTAACGGAGCAAATCAGTATCGAAAAGAACGCTCGCACCGTGGTCCAGCCGAATGGCGAGACCTTTCATGGCAATGTTGTTCTGGGGGCTATTGGCGCTGATGCATGCACCCTGGAACGGGAAATCCTGATCGAGATCACCTTGCGGGACCCACTTTTTGTGACGGACACGTTTCGCGGATTTCGTCGGCGTTGCTGAGTCGGCGAAGCTGGATACAGCAACTCCAAGAATGACTGCAGTCAGGAAAAATCGATTGGAGAAGAGGCCGCCAAAACGAGACAAAGCGGTTCCGGCAGGATAAGTCGGAGTTTGCATTGTGGATATTTATCAGATCGCCCAGCGCACCGTCGAGCGAACAACTTTAGTTAACGGTCTTGGACTAATGCCAATTCCGAAACATTCACCGATTGTTCAACAGTTTTTAAAGCGATCGATGGTGTAAGGATGCATGCGCTGCCGCGATGAAACCTTTGAACAAGGGATGTGGTTGGTTTGGTTTGCTTTGAAATTCCGGATGGAATTGTGATGCGACGAAAAATGGATGATCCGGGATCTCAATCACCTCAGCAAGTTTTCCGTCTGGTGTATTACCGCAGATGCTGAAGCCCGCTTTCTCAAAGCGATCACGATAGGCATTATTGAATTCGTACCGATGGCGATGCCGTTCGTGAATAAAGAATGCACCATAGAGGCTGCTCGCTTTTGATCCAACCGTCAGGTGGCAAACTTGCGAACCGAGGCGCATAGTGCCGCCTTTTTTCGATACCTTCTTCTGCTCTTCCTGCAGGGCGATCACAGGATGCGGGGTGCTCGGATCGAATTCTGTTGAGTGCGCCTTTTCAAGGTGCAAAACGTTGCGCGCAAATTCAATCGTTGCGATCTGCATACCAAGGCAGAGGCCGAGATACGGCATCTTGGTTTCGCGCGCGTATTTCGCGGCCAGGATTTTACCTTCGATACCGCGCTCTCCAAACCCCCCAGGGACGAGAACACCACCGAGACCTTTGAGAATCTTTTCCGCTCCGTCGCGTTCGATATCTTCTGCATCAACCTTTACAATTTCGACTCCGCAGTCATTTGCAATTCCGCCGTGAATGACGGCTTCGTAGACGGATTTATAAGCGTCCTGAAGTTCGATGTATTTGCCGACCACACCAATGCGGACCCGATGCTGCGGTGCAATGAGCTTACGAATAATGTCCTGCCAATGAACCATGTTGGCCGGCTGCGGATTTAGATTGAGAAGCTTGCAAACAAGATCGTCGAGGCGCTCGCGTTGGAGCATCAGCGGCACTTCGTAAATGCTGTGATCAACATCTTTCTCCTCGATCACTGCTTCATAAGGAACGTTGCAGAACAGGGAAATCTTTTGACGTAAATCTTTGTCGAGGGGCTTTTCGCAGCGGCAGATCAAAATATGCGGTGCGATACCGATTTCGCGCAACTTCGCGACAGACTGCTGCGTTGGTTTGGTCTTGAGCTCGCCGGCGGCTTTAATGAAAGGCACGTAGGTGACGTGCATGAAGACGACATTTCCGTGGCCGACTTCGAGGGCAAATTCACGGATTGCTTCAAGAAAAGGTAGTCCTTCAATGTCGCCGGTTGTTCCACCAATCTCGGTAATGACCACATCGACCTTCGATTGTTCTGCCAACTGATGGATGCGATTCTGGATTTCGTCAGTGACGTGTGGAATGACCTGGACGGTCTTTCCAAGGTAATCGCCACGACGTTCTTTATCCAAAACCGTTTGATAAACCTGACCGCTTGTCAGGTTATTTAGGCGCGAAAGCTTCGTGTTGGTAAACCGCTCGTAATGGCCAAGGTCGAGGTCGGTTTCCGCGCCATCGTCGAGCACGTAAACTTCCCCGTGCTGATACGGGCTCATCGTTCCGGGGTCTACGTTTAAATATGGATCGAATTTTTGGAGAGTGACTTTAAGCCCGCGGTTTTCGAGTAGCGTGCCCAGCGCGGCCGCGGTTAAACCCTTTCCGAGAGAACTGACCACACCACCGGTAACAAAAATGTATTTCATGCAATTAATGGCTGTTGTGCTTACGCGGCGAACATGAGCCCTTGCGCCGCAATCGCGCTGATTATTTTCGACTATTCAAAATCGCTTCCACCCGACCGACGTCGTCAGGCATATCTACACCGACGCTATCATAATTCACCTTCGCAACGGCAATTTGTATCCCGTTTTCAAGAGCGCGCAACTGCTCAAGTTTTTCTGCCGCCTCCAAAGGCGATACAGGGAATCGAACCAGGCGCGCAAGCGTTTCGCGCCGGTATCCATATATGCCGAGGTGCTTTAAAAATGGAAACGCCGCCAACTGTTCGACAACCGAACGACCGGCGGCATCGCGCAAAAACGGAATCGTGCGTCGAGAGAAATATAGGGCGCGGTTTGAAGAATTGACAACGACTTTTACGACGTTGGGATTGTCGTATTCCGAAACGTCTTTGATGCCTGTTGCTGCGGTAGACATTTCCGCCGTTTTCAACGCCTCAGCAACGACGTCGATGACACTGGGTTCAATCAACGGTTCATCCCCCTGGATGTTGATAATGCCATCGCATTCAATGCGTTGCGCGACTTCGGCAATTCGATCACTGCCGCTCGGATGATTGACCGCCGTCATTTCTGTGCGGCAAAATTTTTGAGATACATCCCGAATTCGTGTGTCGTCGGTCGCCACGACAACGTCGCTCAGTGACGTCGCCCGTCTGCACTGTTCAACAACATGTTGAATCAATGGCTTGCCCGCGATGAGTGCGAGCGGTTTACCGGGAAACCTTGTCGAAGCGAAGCGCGCCGGGATGACACCAATTATTTTCATGACGACGGCGCGAACGTAAGAAGTCCACGGAAGATAATCCAGACGATTTCAGGAGGGCTATTTTTTGCCTTCGCTGATCATGGGGAAGTTGTCGGTTCGAAATGGCGACGCTGGTAAGCCTTCTTTGTTATACAAATTGATGATCGGGTAATCGGCCCACCCGAATCTTACCGCGACCGGCTTTTCAATATTAGGGCTGCTGACCACAACCGTGTCTGCGTTTTGAATTTCGGCGATACCCCAGACCCATTTTTTGTCTTCTCCGCAGATTGCGAAACTCTTCAGCGGGCCGCGTGCGACGAGGCCGCTGCCCACCTGGTCAAACTTGATTACGGCTCGGTCCTGTTCAATCCGCATGCTTTTATAAAGAGGCCCCGAATACGTAAGTTTTTCGCCATATGCGATCGCCCTCGCAGCAAGGGCAAGGCGCTCTCCCACGGGCGCTTTCTTTTTTGGATGAATGTTAAATTCCTCACCGACATCGGTGATAACAGTCAAAGCGACCTTTGGTGTCACCTTTGAGGTGAGAAACTGAGCTTCGCGTAGCTCAGCCCAGTCGCTTTCCGACGGCTGTGGTTTGATCGCTTTGAACGGTGCGATTTGTACAATGCAAAATGGGAATTCATTATCCCACGCCCGCCGCCAGTCTCGAATCATAGTCGGTAGTAACGCCCGGTATTGCGCGGCTCGTGGAACGTTATTCTCTCCCTGATACCAGATGACACCCCTCATCGCGAACGGTACCAATGGAGCAATCATGCCATTATACAATTCACTGGGTTTATGCGGCGGGTACGGCTTCGGAATATTGTTAGTCAGATTCCGTGCCTTCGCTTCAGCAATCTTCCGCTCGTAGTCGGCGAGTGCGTCCTGGTAAAGCTTCTCGGTCGTTGGATATGTGTCGAGAACCTCCCGTCGTGCAACCGGATTGTTGGCAAGAGCGCTGTGGCTCGTCCACGACTCGATCGGCGTTCCTCCCCAATCACTTTGAATCAGCCCGACGGCAGTTCGCCGGGCCGATTGAAGATTGCGTCCAAAATAATAAGCCACCGCGGAAAAATTCGTTATTGTTTGCGGACTGCATACTTCCCAATGACCTTCCACGTCATCACATAGCGTATCGGATTTGACGTTCGGGACGACGAAGAGCCGGATCAGCGTGTTTGTGGCCGTTGCAATGTCATTTTGCGGTTCAAATGATTTGTAAAGTGGCCATTCCATGTTGGATTGGCCGCTACACACCCAAACCTCGCCCACCAGCACGTTTGTGAAGTGAACCGATTCGCTGCTTGTTGAGATATTTAAAATGTTGGCCTCGCCCGGTTTCAAATTGCGGAGATTTACGGACCATTTGCCACCCTCTGCTTTCGTTACGACCTGCTGAGGGCCGAATGTCACGGTCACTGTTTCTCCATTTTTGGCCCAACCCCAGACCGGTACACTGCCGGATTGCTGCAGCACCATATTGTCAGAGAAAAGGTGAGGGACTCGGAGGTTTTTCTTCGGTGTTTCTTTCACAACCGGAACGTTTTCGATCGGCGCGGGTTCGACCGTTACCGTGTGGATGTTTCGGGGCGATTGAAGCTCGGTTTGGTTGGGGTGTTTCGTTTTGCAGCCGGCGAAAACCAGGCAACAAAGTACAACAAGGCTCGCGACGTTTTTGCGCATTGAAGTTATGCGAAACATGGCAGCAGATTCGTCATGTGCAAACAAGCGTGATCTAATATTGAACAAATAATTCATTTGAAGTTTCGGAGAGTGTACGTCGTCCACTGGAAGCGCATGCGCCCTATACGAATTGTTCTTTCCCTGGCTTTGGCACTGTTTTGTTTTTCGCTTCACGCTCGCGATCACGCGAAAGTCCGTCGCGAGGTTCTTCGTGGCTCGATCGGGACTTACGATGGCGAACCGCGCTTGAAAAACGGCCATGTGGATATCGATACGCTGCTCGCAGAGTTGGATGAAATCAAAGCGAACAGCTACAACTGGTTGATCTGGCACGCAGCAACTGATTGGGACGACCTGCACGATTTTTTACCCAGGGCGCGGCAAAAAAATATCAAAGTTTGGGTAACTGTTGTGCCACCCACCGAATCAGCGCCCAACTATCATGATGCAATGCCATTCCGTCAGGATTACGGAAAATGGGCGGAGGAAATCGCGAAGCTTAGTTTGCGCGAAAAGAATCTCGTCGCGTGGAGCATTGATGACTTTTGGGCAAACTCTAAAAAAACGTTCACACCTGATGCTTTCAAAACAGTTATTAACCGAGGCCGCGCGGTGAACGCTGACTTAGCTTTCATTCCATGTCTTTATTATCGGGACTACAAAGTACCTTTTTGGGAGCACTATAAGGATCTGTTCGATGGCGTTCTGTTTCCCTACAAAGCGGAGTCCGGACCTCACAACCTTATCGATGCCTCGTTGGTGGAGTCTGAAATCAAAACAATCCGATCGATTATCGGACGGGAGTTGCCGGTTGTCATTGACGTCTATGCGACGCCACACATGCGTTTTCGCGACCAATCCTCGCCACAGTATGTCAAAGAAGTGATCGAAAACGCCAGACAGTCTGCTGACGGTATTATGATTTACTGCCATCAGGGCAAAACGCGATCGCACGAGAAGTTCACGGTTATCAAGGACCAGTTTGCCTTGGGCCTTTCCCGGCCTAAACGACAATCTGCGCCTTATCCGATCCTGGCGACACCTCGACAGAGCCTTTTGAGGAAAACAACTGGAAAGCGTTTTTCCCGAAGTGATGTTGCCAGGGGCTGCATTGGAACCTACGGAGTACCCGCACGCTCTGCCGATGGTAAGCAGGCTGATCTTGAAAAACTCCTTACGGAGTTAAAGGACATCAATGCAAATACCTATCATTGGGCTTTGCACAGCTTCACGAATGATTGGCAGGAATTGCAACGTTTTTTACCAATGGCGCGAAAAGAAAAAATCAATGTTTGGGTTACTCTGATGCCGCCAACTGAATCTCCTCCTCGGTCCAAGCTTTTTTCGGAGCCGTATCGGCTAGATTTCGAGCGCTGGGCGACAGAACTTGCAAAGCTCGGTGTTAAAGAACCGAACCTCGTAGCCTGGAGTGTCGATGATTTTACGTGGAATTTGAAGTTCTTCACCCCCGAATATATGGCGAAAGTGGTGAATGCGTCCCATGCCATAAATCCCAGACTCGCGTTCATCCCGTGTTGTTACTACAGCAAAATGGATACGAATTTCGCCAGGACGTACGGACCACTTGTCGACGGGATTTTGTTTCCGTATCGGGACGAATCGGGAGGCGCGAATTTGAAAGTGCCTAATCACGCCTCGCGCGAGGTTGAGCATCTACGCGACTTATTCGGTCCGGGAATGCCAATCGTGCTGGACATATATGCATCAGCGCACAGTCGCCTTGGCGCTACGACGACGGAATACGTCGAGAGAGCAGTGAGTTCGGGTCTTGAGTCAGCAGA
>CBHWET010000151.1:0-10681 GCA_966112985.1 uncultured bacterium
TTCTCTGGCGAAATTCCGATTCCATTATCAATGATCCAGAATCTGATCATGCTCCCCCGCTCTTCAGATTTGATGACAACGTGCGGAGCCACTCCTGGCGCGACAAATTTAAGCGCATTGGAAATCAAGTTGGCAAAGACATGTTCCAGGGTCGGACTATGCCCAATCACCGTCGGCAACCGGTTTTCCACCGTAACAATCGCCTCCTTGTCTTCGATCACCCGCGCCAGCAGCGCGATGACTCTTTTCACAACCTCCTCTACTTCCACCGTCTCCGGCACCACGTCAGCACGGGTCACCGCGCTGTATTTCAACAAATCTTCAATCCATGCATCCATTTGGGTGGCCGAAGAGACGATCATTGAACAATAGTGCTGTCCCGCCTCATCGAACTTTTGCGCATGATCCTCCTCGAGGATTTGCGCGAAATTCTTCATCGCTCTCAATGGGGATCGCAGGTCATGAGCGACAGTATAAGTAAAAGCTTCCATCTGTTCGTTCACCTCCTGCAATTGCTTTACCTTCAGTCCGAGGTCCCGATTCAACCGGTTGATTTCATCCTCGGCCCGCCGCCGTTCAATCCCCTGCGCCAACTGCTCGGAGATATAGTCCATGACGTCCCATGTATCCTCGGGCAATTGTTCCCGTGAGAACAACGCGAGCACTCCCAGCACCCGGTTCTCTGTCTTCAACGGGTAACCCGCGAAAGCAATCATCTTCTCGTCCCGTGCCCAGGCCGGATCGTCCACGCCGGGATCATTTTGCCAGTCATTGCTTAAATGCGGCTTTCCATCACGCGCGATGATACCGATCTGGTATTTGCCCACTGGAATCCGACTCTGTGCGCCGGCGAGATGAGTGTACATGCCGCCGCTGGCTTGAAGTACAAGGACATTCGACTCCACATCGAGAGTCCAGATGCGCACCAGGGCGACACGAAGATGACGAATGATCGCATCGGCACAGGGCTGAAGAACTTCTCGAACGCTCAACCCCGGCTGCGCGAGGTAGGTACTCACATCCGCGCGCAGATTGGTGTAACTGACCCTTCGCTCCCGCTGCCGGTTCACCTCTTTCTCTTCGGTGATGTCGCGAAAAATCCCGGTGAAATAATGTCGGCCGCGTTTTACCGAAACACCGAAGGAAATCCGCAACGGAATCTCGCGCCCGCTTTTGTGCAATCCCGGGAGTTCCGTTCCTTCCCAATTGAGCCCTCGTTTCCCGGTCTGAAGAAACCGCGCTAGTCCATGCCGATGCGCCGACCGGAACCGTTCTGGCATTAACATCGTCATCGCTTTACCCAGCAACTCCGTCTTGTTGTAGCCAAATATTTTTTCGCCCGCCGGATTGATGGAAGTAATGATGCTGTCCTGAGTCATCGTCAGAATTCCGTAGGCCGCCGACTCCGCGACGGCTCGATACCTGTCCTCACTTTCACGCACCATTTCTTCTGCCCGCGTGCGTTTGATGAATTGGCCGACCTGACTGGCGATGGCTTCGACCGTGTCGTGGAAAATGTCGCTTTCAGATTTCCGGGTCCGGCTTAAAAACTCCATCGCACCACTCACCTTTCCGTCGATGAGCACAGGGAACCCCGTTGCGGCATGCAAATCCCCCTTCGCCGCCATGGCGAACCGCGGGAAATTCAAATCCTTCGTCACGTCCACGATGCCGGTGGTCCTGCCGGTTTTCCAGACGCGCCCGGGCAAACCAATTCCCTGGACGAAGGACATCTTGATGGTTTCGTTTTTAAAATCCTCCAGATCGAGCCCGGGTCGACTCCACGTGGCAACGCAGCGCAGGAAGCTTTCATCCGAATCAATCAACCAGAGACTTCCGAAGTCCCATTCCAGATGTCGGCAGAAACTCTCGAGAACTTGAGGAATAGTGGTCTCCACCTCATCGCCCTCGGACAGAATGCGGGTCACGTCATGCTGCACCTCGACCTGTTGCTCGGCCCGGTCCTTCTCGGTCTCAACCATTGATTGTACCTCCCCCTCCAAAAACGTAACACAGGTCCGATGAAGTGTTTCCAGTATTACCCCCACCGACATCGTCCGACGAGGAGACTTCTTTCCACATTCCGAGTTCCGCACTCCGCGTTTAGCCAGTTGGCACGATTCGTGAAATCCGAACTCCTCCACCAATTCGGTCAAATTCTGTTAATTGTGTCTAAAAATACGTAACTGACTGAGTTCCAAGGCGGGACAACTTTCCTACTCGCGGAAGGTAAACAGTTTTTGCGACAAAAAACTCGTCCCTACCGCGGGAAGTATCAATTTTTCGTAACGAAAATTTCGGACTTCCGCAGTCAGTAGAGATTTTGCGGAGCGAAAAGTTAACACTACTCGAGGAAGTAACGATTTTGCGGAGGAAAAAGTTAACACTACTCGCGGAAGCCGTGACTCTCCGTTGCGGAAAATGTTTCCTGCCGCAGTTGGGACGACTTTTTGCAACGAAAAGCGTCGACTGACGCAGTCGGTAAGGAACTTTCGTAACAAAAAGTCTTTCCTACCGTCGTCAGGACGGTCTCCGCGTAACAAAAAGGTGCTACTTACTGCGGAAGTTTTTATTTTTTGGAACGAAAAATCTTTCCTGACGCAGTCAGTAAACATTTTGCGGAGTAAAAAGTTAACAGTACTCGCGGAAGTCGGGATTTCCCGAACCGCCAAATCTTTACCGACGCGGTTGCTCCGATTTTTCGGACCGGAAAACCTTTACCGTCACCGGGAGGCCGGAAAATTCCCGAGCCGAAAGCCGCGGGGACATCGTTCGCCTGGAGTTTAAGGCAGGTAAGTTAACGACGTGACTGCGAAAGCCAAAAAGGCAGTTCGACGGTTGGCGATGCTTCCGCACGGGCACAATCCGCCCCCCGCTATAAAGTTCGGTGGGGAGAGCGTCCCCGCGAGCCCTGACTAAAGATCGTCTTACAAAGAAGCACCGCCCATGACCACGATTCGCGAAGCGAAGGACACATATGGGGCACCTAACTCGTGGCGCCGTCGGGAACGCAAACATGAGCCAGATCAAACGGAAGTCCACGAGTCCAGAACTGATCGTCCGCAAGCTCCTGCACAAAATGGGCTACCGCTTCCGCGTCCACGTCCGTATTCCGGTCCCGGAAGAACTGCAAATTTCAAAACTCAAACCTGGAGCAACGAAGCGACGGCTTCGCGCCGTTTCCGTCGACATCGTCCTCCCAAAATACAAAACCGCCATTTTCGTTTAACTTCACGTTGGCATATGAAACACGGACATAGGATCAGACGATGGAACTAACCTGATATCCTAATTTTAGCCCGTCAGTTACAAACGCTTTAGCTGCGTGACAGCCAATCAGAACCTCGTTCGAGTTGATCGTCAATCCACGTTCAAACGATGCGGGAGCATCAACAATCAGTTCCAATGTAGTTGAATCACCTTGCCGAGTCGTAGGCAGCAATCCGCAGTAGCTCAAAACGTCATCTAGCGACTCAAAAGGGGAATCGGCCGTTTTACATTCCGTGTCAAGTTCTCGAAGATCCTCCGATCTACAATACAGATCGTGTTTCGTCATGCCACATATGCTTAGACTAGACCGGAATGGATATTCAATAGGCCGTAGATAATAAGAAAGTTGTCCCCGGCCTTGATCTCGGTCTCCAAGGGAAATTGATCCATTTAGAGTATTCAAAACCCCTTCTTTGCCCTTAATGAGCGCCGATTCCAAATCGTCCACTGTAATCTTCTTCACAAACCGGCCGGCAAGTATATGTTGTGTTTCAAATCGGAAGGATTGCTCAATTAATTGCGCCGGTGAAAAAACAATCTTACCGCTTAGCAGGTGATGACCTTCTTTGGTCTTTAATGCTACGAATGAATAAATTGCAGAGACGTAAGCGTTTTTCCATTTCGTCAGGAGCCTTGCAAATTTATCAAAATCGCTTGTTTGCATGAACGTCAATAATGGATTGAATTCGCCCAGACGGTTTTTCAGCTACCAAAACGTTCACCAAATCGACGTTGCAAATCCTCTCTCAGCCAATCGTAGACGACTGCCTGCACAGGAAAATTTTCAAATAATGTCGTCAGAAGAGAACTACCGTAACTTTTACACTTTCGACGCGTGCCACGAATCAAAACTGTTTCACCTTCTTTTCTGCATTCATTTGGCTCCTGCGACGAATCAATAAATGTTACCAGTGGTAAGCTGCGATCCCGATTCTCGACGGTGAACATTTTAACCTTTGGCGGGCATTGAGCGTCCACCCACGTGTTGGGGTCGGCGAAAAAAACAAAGGCAACTTCGTGAGATAGCAAAACGGAATTTAGACGTCCAAACCGGTTACCTTCAACAAAGGCTGCGTAGTCTTCGGCAGCACCATTGAACATCGTGAGAACATTGTATTTTAGATCCTCTCCACTGTAACCCTGCCACACCCGCCCTCTGCCCAGCGCGCTTCTCGGCTTATCGAGCCGACGAATCTCAGTTATCTCCGCAGCGGTAAGATAGTCGACCGCCTGTTTCAATGCTTGTAATGAAAAACCGTCTGTTCTTATAGGGCTCGGAGGGAGTCGCCTGCGTGACTCAATCAATTTACGAACTTCTGATTCAAGTGGATGTTCTGGCTCTGGTCTTGAGCGAACGATTTGTTCAAACGACGGGAATGGATTGTAACGAAGCATTTCGGGATATTCTTCTCGGAAATGCTTCATCACACGGGGGTACGCCAACGAATACCATGCGGGCAAATAGACATTCAGTGCATAGGAGATTTGTGCCGTTTTGTACGAGTCAGCTACTGACAGACCCAACGAATGTCCATAATTCCGAATGAACCAAACAAGAAGCTCCGTGCTTTGGTTACGGCCATGAACATGGAGACCCTTGCCTCGCAGCAGACGATTCATATAACGGAAAACAAATTCTCTTGCTTCCTTCAGTGGATCCCCGAAATGCTGTCTCAGCGCCCATTGTATCGACACCTCCGAATCAGAAGCGCCTTCGAATTGGAAGCTGACCAAACCGGTAATTTCGCGACCACCTTCAAAAGTAACCTTTGGGTCACCGAACTGGCGAGGGATGTGGGTGAGAATAGGTGCATTCTCGCCTTTTGGAATAGTGTAAATTGAATACGCCACCGAACGTTCGTTTGTTTCGTGGATAGAAACACCCAGCTTCCAAGCGTCCGCAAAATACTCGTGCTTTACGATTGGCATATCTACGTCAAGCAGCAAATTCAACTCATCAATAAACTGCTGAAAATAATGCCGATCGTGCAAATCGAGCTTGGACAATCCTATTTCCTCATCAACGACTCGCTTTAGAGTTGGATATTCTGAAATACGATTACGATAATCTTCACAAAGAGAACCCCAGCGCTCGATATATGGGAATCCTTGCCCAATCTCGTCAATCGTCGACTGAAAGCGGATGGTAAACGTCTTCTGGTCAACTCTGACACCGGGCATCACAGCTGAAATATGACACCAGTACGCCTTTCTATTTCCGATATCAACGCAGACCAAAATAAATGGTGAGCTGACTCGCGTGCTGAAAGCTACCAACTCAATCGGACAACTGAACTGCAATGCACCATCAGGAATCTTTTTGATTTGAATTTTTAGTTCTCCTATAGGCCTTTGCGTATCATCCACCAATTCAACTGAACCATCGAGGTTTGGAACTTTGTCTAAAAATTTTGCCTCGGGTTTTACTCGATCAATATCGAGTAAGCCGAGGAACGTAATGACAGCCTTTATTTCCTCCGAATTTTTTGGGGGATAAGGAGCAGGTTCCATAATAAAAACGTGTTAAATACGCCTATGACGTAACAAAACCGAATCGGGTATAAACTTACTCGGCAAACAGATCGGCTTACCTTCGTAACCGAGTAACCAATCCAATCCGGTATTTTTCTCTTCGTGGTGCAAGACTTTTTCGTGGAAGCGAACGCTCAGCATTTCATCGATGAACATCAGGCCACGATCAAACGCACGGTCGTGAAGCGCGTTTAAGCAAAGTCCATTGCGCGGATTCATGCGGTGCTTCGAGTCTTTCGCCCACGGAATGATGTGACTGGCTACAAGCAACTCTCGAACTGCCAAACCGGTGATGCAGCATTTGTAATCGTAAGCAGAGAGAACAGCGGCGCGGAAGAAATGTTGGTTTACTCGGACGCGGACCATGCGTTCGCGCTCGAGTCCTTCCTTCGGCAATTCGCGTTCGTCGATCTCGGCGACTGCTTCAATGGTGCGCCCGCTAAATTTCGCGAGAAGGCGTACGCTCTCATACGCCAGCGCTTCGGGATCATTTTCAAATTCTGCCCAAACTTCTTCTTCGCCTTTGGCACCACGTGAAAGCCCTTTGATGCCGCGTGCTTTCAATTCTGGATCCAACCGGGCGATGTTGTTCAGTTTCATCGCCACGGAACTGGGCGTTCGTCCAATGATTTTTGCTAACTCGATAACTTCAGGAGCACCATGATGTTGTCGACCAAACGGAATCCTGGAGTACAGGTTAAAGGCCAGGATGTGTTCGTCTCGAGTCCAGTCTCGATGTTGTTCGGCCATGGCTGAGGAAGGGAACTATCTCAAATTCTGCGAAAATGTCAGCAGCGAAGTTCGCCTCTCGGCACGTGCTTTGGTCGTTAAAACGCGTTTATTGGTCGGGCTCATCGCGCCACCCCAATTCTGCGGGTTTCTTATGTGCTCGATAGACAGCTATTCGCTTCGCATTTTTCGCGCCGCCTTGTTCAACTCGGATCGCTGCATCGAAGTTTCCGCGTGCTGCATGAACGGCGGCCAAAGTATCAATCAGGTTATTAGTCGGCTCCAACGCTACCGCAGATTCAGCCATCTCTAATGCCAAGTCCTGAAGAGAACGATCTTGTAGTGCCGGCTCAGTGGCAATCATCCATGCCAAATTGTTTCGCGGGGTCGCCGAATAAGGACGGCCTTGAACCGCCTTTTTGAACATTTCGACTGCTTCCTTGTAGCGCCCGCTTCTCTTTAGGATATCGGCGGTAAGAGAAGTGTGATATGCCCTCACCTCCTCAAATGGCATGTCCGCAAGATAATGCAGTCGCACTTCCGTTTGTTTATTAAAGGGACCGGCCGTCCTTGGTTCTCCACTCCGATGTTCGTCATCCGTGTAGGACTTTGCGTCGTTAACGTCCCAATTCACATGCTCATGGTCCGATATTCGCCACCGGATAAAATTGTGCTTTGGCGTTTCAACCATTACGACCGGCTTTTTTAGAACGTCAAAGACGCCAAGATAAATCATTGAGCCCGTGTCACAGTCAAATCTGTAGTAGACCGCGCTCGGATGGGCTTCGCGATGCTTCCGCATGCGGTCAGTCATTAGTGCAAAGCCGCCCGAATTAGGGATTCCGGGCGACATGGTATCCCAGAGGTTTCTAGTATTGATGAACAAGTTGTAGTTATTTTCGACCAAGACTCGATCGACCTCGTCGAACATTTTTTTTATTCCGTCCGGAGTTTTTTCATCTGCGTTAAGGGCTTTAATCCTCTGAACAGCTTGTTCAATGATCGAGTCTAGCCTGGCGAGCCGTTCGTCGAACTCGCTTGCCGTCGGACTATTTGAACTCCCCCGCATAGCTTCATATTCGAGTGCCAGCAACTCATGAGCGATTGTTTTATGGGACGCAGGGTGAGTTGAAACAGAAGTGCACGCTGAGAGAAAAGCGCAGAAACTTAGAACAATACACAAAGGTAGCTTATTTGATAAAAACGCCGATTCGATGTGCCGTTGTTTGACCATAGTAGAAGACCCGGACTATTACTGATCAATGCCAAGATGTCAGCGAATTTGCGGCCTGTCGGATGAGTTTGGTTAATCCTCTTTTCGGTCAGGTTCACCCGGCACAAGCGGACGAAAGTGCCACTGTGTTTTCATGGTTGTTTGGGTTACGATCCGAGCCAAGCAATTTTTATCTCCTTTTGCAATTCTTTAAATTCGGGATCACCCGTCACGAGTTCGGCTTTCTTTTCCTTGGCCAGCGCGGCGGCAAAAGCGTCCGCATAGGAAAGTCGATACGTTGCTTTGTAAATGGCGGCTTGCCGCGTCAGGTTAAAGTCATCGCCAAGCCCGACGACCTCGATTGGCAAGGAAGCAATCTCCTGCACGCGCGCTTCCGCCGCAGCCTGCGAGACCTCACGCATTGTGTTGTAATAGACCTCGCCCCAGTTGATGACGCTCATGAACAGTTTGAGGCGATCAAGAGAGGCCCGATGGATAAGTTCTTCCACCAGATCAGCACCCGGTTCGTCTTCGAAGAAAGCGATCAATGCGTGGCTGTCGAGAATCTTCGTAGCCATATCAAAGCTCTCGCTCCCGTTTACGGTCCTCCATCATCGCTTTGAGAACGCCTTTGCCTTTCAACGAACCTCGCAGGCTCCTGATGTAGGCGCGGGTAATTGGTTTTAGCAGGATTCCATCTGCCGTGGCGATTACGGCCGCCTTTGTTCCCTCTTCGATCTCAAACTGGTTCCGGAATCTCCGAGGAATGACGACTTGTCCCTTTACTGTGAAAGTGACTGTTTCCGTTTCAGGAGTAGCATTCATATATTAAAGTTATACCAACATATAAAAGTAAGTCAACATTTGTAGTGTAGGAATAATTTATCATAATCCCACATTTTCACCAACCGTCCAGAAGTTGAAACAGATCGCGGTCGTCGAGTTCGATTCGGTATTTCTTCTACCGCAATGCAAAGACCACGGACTATAAGTCATCCGTACCGCGGAACTCGGAACAGCGAGAAGGCCGTGCAAAGCAGAGGTAGCGGCCGTCTCGACGCGAAGCAGGGAAGCGATGGCGAAGCTGAATCCGCAGCGCCGCGGTTTGTGTCGCCGGAAAGTCGCATCCCGGCGGCAAGAGTTTTCCCCGCTAAGCCACGAACCGGCGATCGAGATGTTTTAGAGTGCGCGCCGACGATGGTAGGTGTGAACAACCGGCGAGAGGAAGTTTTTCGGCGGCAGGCCCGTCTTCATTTCGATTTGGGACACCTCGGCGAGGTGTCCCTACCTTTTACCTGGTAGGGATGAGTCGCCGACTCGTCCCATTTTTACGTCTTCACACCTTCAGCTGCTTCGTTCAAGGCCGTCGGCATCCAGACGTAAGGCCACTCCTTCGCCTCCTGAACCAAACCCGCTCGAACTGGATTTGCCAAAATGTAATCAGCTTTTTCTTTTCGACTCTCATCCGCACGCAATCGATGCTCAAAAAAGTCGCGTTGCCAAACGATACCGAGATCTGTGGCCGTCCACCGCTTCCAATTTGAGATAATCGTCTGGAAACGACATGACGACGGCGGGAATGATAGCAATGCGTGCAGGTGATCCGGCATAAGAAGAAACAAATGCGCGAACCAGATCGAGTTGTGGTTTCGATGTTGAACGGTTTCGAATAATTGTTTGGCAATCGCTGGATGGCACAATTGGTTTTCGTGCCGAGGTTTGCAGCAGATCGTTATGAAATAGATTTCAGTTAAGGGATCAATCCAGAGCGGTGTTTCATGCGGCAGTTGTTTTCGCCCGATGTGCACGCCCAAAAGCGAATGTTATTTCGTGCGATGTGGCAACAGGAAGTTTTTCGGATTACAGGACGTCCTATTTTTGATTTCGGACACCTCGGCGAGGTGTCCCTACCTTTTACCTGGTAGGGATGAGTCGCCGACTCGTCCCATATTCACGTTTTCACACGCACAGCTGCTTCGCTAACGACCTCGGCCTCCACACGTAAGGCCACTTGCTTCTCTTGCCCTCTCGCAGATCCTCGCAAGCTTTCTTGTCTCCGTCGTGCGCCAATACTTTCGAAAGGACGCTTTTCGGCGGGAGGACGTCTTCATTTTAATTTGGGACACCTCGGCGAGGTGTCCCTACCTTTCATCAGGTAGGGATGAGTCGCCGACTCGTCCCATTCTAAAAGCCGCTCCATCGCCCGCCGCACCAGGCCGTCGCTCAATTCGCTGCAATGCAATCAGCTTTCTCTTTTGATTCTCATTTCCGCTCAGCCCGATGCCGAAAAGCCCCCCGGCCGCTGGGGCGTTAGCCTTGGCGATGGGCATTCTTCTCCCACAGCACGTCCCAATTTTGATTTGGGACACCTCGGCGAGGTGTCCCTACCTTGAAGATGTCGCGATTAGCTGAACAATTCGGGAATTGGTTTGCCGTAACGGACGATCATTACCGGACGGCCGCTCGGTGTGTGGTATTCCTTGCGCGAGTCGATACCCAATGATTGGTAGAAAGTTGCCGCCACATCGTCAGGCGTGATCGGCCGGTCCTTCGGGCCTTCGCCTTTTGCGTCCGATTCACCAACAACCTGGCCGCCTTTCATCCCGCCACCAGCGAGCAGGCAGAACATCGCCCGTGGATAATGATCGCGTCCGGCCCGCTGATTAATTTTCGGCGTGCGCCCAAATTCGCCGGTCACAAAAACGCTGGTCGAAGCAAGCAGGCCCTTCAACTCGAGCGCAAGGAGCAGGCCGGACAAACCGGCGTCGAGCGTCGGCAGGTTTTTTGTTTTGAGCGTGTTCCAATTATCCTGGTGTGTGTCCCAGCCACCCAGGTTTACGGTCACAAAGCGCACGCCGGATTCCACGAGTCGGGTAGCAAGCAGGCAGCTTTGTGAAAACTGGTCGGTCCCGAAAAGTTTTGTGACCGATTCAGGTT
>CBHWET010000152.1:0-10606 GCA_966112985.1 uncultured bacterium
GCCTCGGCCGACCCCGAACTCTTCCCACGCTGAGGAATCGGAACAAAATCCACCGCTAGGCGATTTGTTATCACGCGAACAACTGGACTCATTATCCACGTTGCAGCTACTGGATCTCATTTCGACCAAGCTCCCCGCGCGGCATTCCGCCATCATGGATCTCGTGTATCTGCGCGATCGTATTGTGGAAATGGAGGAGATGACGGAACAGGCACGCGAGGCAATTGAGAAACTCGAATCGATTATCGAGAAACTTCGCTCGCCAGCATTTCGCGTCGGAACATTCCTTGCCCCGATCGAGCCAGACAAAGCGCTCGTTTGCGTTGCGGGATCCGATTACGTCTGCCGCATTGACCCGCAAATCCCACTTTCAAGCCTGCAACTCGGCCAGCGTGTTTTGTGCAATGAAGCTTTTGCCGTCGTGCAGGGACTTGGTTTCGAACGCAATGGTCCTATCGTTCGCATCGACGAATTACTTTCCGACGGCCGTTTGCGCATTGGCCAGGAGTCGGGTTTAACGCCACTCGTCCTGGTGCGTTCAGCGTTGCTGCAAAAAGAGAAACTCAAACCCGGCATGGAAATCCGTGTCGACGGTAACCAACGTGTTGCTCTTGAAGTCCTTGGTGTCGGCAAGCGCATCGAACGTTCTCTTGAAAGCGTGAGCGAGACTCCCTGGTCTGCCATCGGAGGACAGACCGAGGCGGTGCAGGCGATTCGTGACACGATCGAGCTTCCCTATTTGCATCGCGATCTGTTCAAGAAGTTTCAACACACCGTGCCGAAAGGCTTCCTGCTTTACGGCCCTCCGGGTTGCGGCAAGACGCTCCTCGGAAAAGCAACTGCCTATAATTTGCGGCAGCAACTGAAGGAGACCACGGGTGTCGATCATCCTGAATTCTTCCTGCACGTCAAAGGCCCCGAAATCCTGAACATGTGGGTCGGCGAATCCGAACGGCAAGTGCGTGACTTGTTCTCGCAATGTCGTGAACGCGCCAATGACGGTGCTCTCGCCTTCCTGTTCATCGACGAGGCGGAATCAATTCTCGGCACGCGCCGCGCCGGACGCTTCAGCAGCATCCTTAGCACACTGGTGCCAATGTTCTGCACAGAAATGGACGGCCTCGAACCGTTGCAGAACGTTGTCGTCATTCTCGCGTCCAATCGCGCGGACTTGATTGATCCAGCAATCCTGCGGCCAGGCCGTATCGATCGTAAGATCAAGGTGAATCGCCCTACGCTCGAAGGTGCGCAACAGATTTACGAAATCTACCTGAACGAAACACTGCCGTTGGACGAACCCCAGAAGGACTTGGCCAAGGCGATGGCTGAAGCGCATTTCTCACACACCGAAGAGAATCGTTTCCTTGAAATTGTCTATCGAAGTGGCAAGAAAGATTTCCTCTATCGTGGCGACATGGCGAGTGGTGCGATCATCGCGGCGATTGTCGAACGCGCGAAGGACATAGCGATCAAACGCGCGATTGCGACACACGAAGACACCAAACTTACGCGAGCAGATCTCTTCGAAGCCTTGCGCCGGGAATACGCCGAAAACGACCTGTTCCCTCCAACCGATATTACGGAGGATTGGTTGAAGCTCACTGACTTCGATCCAGAGAACGTGATCAAACTCGGGCCGATCCGTCCTGCGAAACAGGAGATGATGGGCCAGGGCATCGTTTAAGAAGGACCACTTCAACAACACAACCACGGTTGGCCTGTGCCGTCCGTGGTTGTTTTCTTTTCAACGTCGATTAAGCTGGGGCCGTGAATTCGCACAAGCGAACTATTCTCATCGCTCTCACCTGCATCGTGGGCGTCTGGCTTCTGGCATGGGCGGGGTATACGATTGCGAAAAATTCCCGGATGACAGCCGACAAGTTGCGGGCGCGCATTGAACGAATCGACCTGAATAAACTGTCGGGCGATAAACGCGCCAAAGCACTTCACGATCTTGCCGATGCCTTGAATTCATTGTCCCCGGAAGAACGTCGCCGTGCGCGCCACGGCCGTCTTTGGGACGATCTCTTCAACCAGATGACGGAGCAGGAAAAAGGCGATTTCATCGAGGCAACGATGCCTACCGGTTTCAAACAAATGATCGATGCTTTTGAAAAGTTGCCGGAGGACAAACGGAAAAAAGCGATCGACGATTCCATCAAGCGCATGCGCGAAGCTCGGGCGGAAGGCGGTGACGCCGGGGGTGGCGGAACAAACAAACCGGCGCTTAGTCCTGAACTTCAAAAACGCATGGCAGAGATCGGTCTCAAAACATTTTACAAAGAGAGCTCGGCGCAAATGAAAGCTGAAGTGGCGCCGCTCCTTGAAGAGATTCAAAAATCCATGGAAAGCGGACGGCTCTTCCGTGGTGATCGCCGTTGAGCCATGAACTTACGCCGCGCATTTACTCTTGTGGAAATGCTCGTCGTGATTGCCATTATCGCGATTCTTGCCGGGCTTTTGCTGCCCGCGATTAGTAAAGGCAAAGAAGCGGGACGCGGCGCCGCATGTCTCAGCAACCTTCACCAGATTGGATTGGCGTTGCAGATGTATGCGGGCGAAAACAACAACAAGTTGCCGGTGATGTACGACGCGCTCGTCAGCACGAATACGCCTCCCACCAATACGCAATCAACAGTTGATATCGTTCTGAAAACGCAACTCGGCTCGACGAATGTTCTCCGTTGTCCTTCAGACAAAGAGGATTGGTTTCATAAAACCGGATCGAGTTATTCGTGGAACTCTCTGGTCAATGGACAGGATGCCGATCACTTGAAAGTTCTCGGTTACGATTTCGATGCACATCACATCCCGTTGTTCTTCGATAAAGAAAAGTTTCACGCCGGACGTGGCACCGGCAAAGAAGTGAACTTCCTCTACGCGGATGGTCACATCAAAAATCTTTTGGAAATGGAGGGCACGCGGTGAAAGGTTCCCGAACAGGGAAGTTCATCAAGATCATTGTGATTGCGGCAGTAATCGCAATTTGCCTGATCGCCTATATTTCCTTTGCTACGCGGGACCGCGTGTTCCGCGGAAAACCGGAAAGCCAATGGATTGCAGAGTTGAAATACAACGACGCCGAGCAGGTGAAACAATGGAAGGAGTTTGGACCTGGGGGCGTTCACGTCCTCGTGCGCGGATTAGAGCAGGCAAATGCCGAGTCAGACCGAATCTGGCGCAATAGCCGATGGGCTCCACGATTGATGAATATTTGCCCCCCGTTGGCACGCTTCTTCCCGGTCCCGAAAGTCGACTCCACTTACGAACGGCAAACGTCTATCGTCGATTTACTGTCACGCCTGGGTAAAGATGCGATGGACGCGGTGCCTGTGATGATGCGCGCTGCTGCCAGCCGATATAGCGCCATTCGACTTAGCGCGATCTGCTTTTTCACGTCCGGCGAGGACGATAATGCTCCCTTGAGGCTAATGAGTCGCCGGGATAAAAGAGAATTGCTCAACACCTTGATTGACGCCATGCACGACTCCGACTGGGGCATGCGCAACAACGCGGCCATCGCATTGGGTTATTATGCAGACGAAAAGGAAAAGGTTGCGCCGATCCTCGTCAAAGCGTTGGCTGACAACAAACCGGAGGTCCAGCTTCTCGCCGCCGGGTCATTACTGAAGGTCGCCCCTGACCAACTGCTTCCAAGTGGCGCCATCCCGACGGTGATTGCTCTCGCCAATAACCCTGACGATCAAATCGCCTATCGGGCGCTGGAATTGCTCGGCGACATGCAAAAGGAACCTGTCAAAGTTCTTCCAGTGCTCTGCGAGGCCGCGATGTGTACGAATCTACTCCTTAGCGACACCGCGATTCACGCTCTGACTCAATTCCCGGAACACTCGGCGATTACTCTCCCGGTCCTCGAAAAGATCGCTGAACACAATTCACAAACCTCTGGCCACGCAAAGGATGCCGTAAAAAAAATTAAATCAATGGCATCCGCGAAAACCAACTAACGTGATTCATCTTTCCAAACTTAAAAAAGTCTTTGGCGAACGCACCGCGCTCGAAGGTCTGGACCTCGAAGTTAAACGTGGGGAAATCTTTGGTCTGCTCGGACACAATGGCGCCGGCAAAAGCACCGCTATCGGGATGATGCTCGGGCAAGTCTGGCCAACGAGTGGGGCAGCGGAAATCTGCGGACACGACGTCACGCGATCTCGCGCCCAGGCACTGCACAAGGTGGGTGCGATTTTTGAAGCGCCCGCTTTTTATGATTACCTGAGCGGGTGGCGCAATCTGGAGATTCTCAGTCATTACACCGCACCCACTCCGCGGGAACGCATTCTCGAAGTGATCGAATGGGTCGGTCTGAGCGGCCGCGAGGGATCAGCGGTGCGGACGTATTCGCATGGCATGCGGGCGCGACTTGCGCTGGCCCAGGCGCTCTTGCCGAAACCTGAATTGTTAATTCTCGATGAACCAAGCGACGGGCTAGATCCGGAAGGCATTCATGAAATGCGCCTCACGATCCTGCGACTCCAACGTGATCTCGGCCTCACGATTCTGCTTTCATCGCATTTGTTGAATGAAGTGGAACAACTCTGCACTCGCATCGCTGTTTTGAATAAGGGACAGAAAGTTTTCGAAGGAACTGTCGCCGATACCAAGCAGCAAAAGGCGTGGGTGCGACTGCGCGTTGGTGATTTTGCGAAAGCCGTCGCGGAGCTATGTGATCGGAAACTCATCTCCGAATCACGTGATGGCAAACTAATTGCCCCGAACGATGGCGTCGGTACGGATCAGATTGTCAAACGGCTGGTCGAGATCGGAATGCCGGTTTTTGAAATCACCGAAGAAGAGCAAACGCTGGAGAGTTTCTATCTGGCATTGATGAAGAAATGAACCGATTAAGGAACAACAGCTGTACTGCGCATCATCAACAAGGGATTGTTGAACTAGAATCCCAAAGGGATTCCGTCACAAAGCCCAGAGTTGCGAGGAGCGAGCTACCCTGGGAAGAGCCATCAAATGGCCCCAGCCCTGAAGGGGTTGCGTCAACGGATCACGATCGAATTGGACGCAACTACGTTGTGGTTGAAAAATTTCTTGCAACGCAACCCAGGGTAGGCTTCGCCAACCCTGGGCTCGGTGACGGAATCCCGTTGGGATTCTCAGAGCTGGTGGCACCGTCCTCGGACCAAAGCAGCAACTGCTCGTCGGAAACATTTTCCAAACTTTGACCATGTTTTATCTCCAACTTAAAAACGAACTTTGGAAGTTGTTCGGAAAGAAACGAACCTACCTCGGTTTCGCTACTTTCCTAATCGCACAGAACGCAATGCTGCTCGGTTTTCACTTCACGAACTGGCACAAGCACTTTGAACGCATTCTTGAAGGCAACGGCTACATCGCCCTCGAGTACGTATCGGCAATGTCCGTCGCGCTGATCATGCTGTTCCCCCAGATCCTGCTGCTCATGCCGCTGTATGCTTGCCTCGTTGGTGGCGATATGGTCGCGAAAGAAGCGGAAGATGGAACGTTACGCATGATTCTCTGTCGCCCTGTGTCACGCGTTCGGCTGCTTTTCTTGAAGTGGTGCGCAGGAATTATATTTTCCATTGTACTCGTTCTCGCACTCGGTGCGATGGCAGTCATTTTCGCTCGCATGTGGTTTCCGTGGAAAGGGATGTTTGTTTTCATTCCCGATCCAGAGAAGATTTTTAATGTTCTCACCGCAGGTGAAGGTCTGAAGCTCTACATATTGTCACACATTTTACTGGGACTTAATGCCGCCACGATGATGTCCCTCGCATTTGCGTTTGGTTGTTTGAACGTGAAACCGGCCGCCGCAACGGTTCTCGGCGTTTCTTTCCTGCTGTTGAATCTTGTCGTTGAAAATATTCCTTTCTTCGCGGATTACCGCGAGTTCCTCCTCCTCCATCATTTCCGCGCGTGGGTGGTCGTGTATGGAAATCCAATCGAATGGTCACGCATTTTCGAGTCCATTTGCGTTCTGGCTGGATTTAACCTGACCTGTTTCATTGCGGGAGCGACGGCTTTTCAAATCCGGGACTTCAAGTCGTAATGTAATTGTCCGGATTTGCGTCGTGGACAAGAGTTACGGTTTTGGATCGCCTGAATTTCGAAAAATCTTCCTGATTCCGAGTCGGCGACGGCCGATAAAGCGTATCGCCTTGGAATATCCAAACAGCGACGCAAGGAAACAGAAAGTAGACTCCAATTCCGAAACGGAAACCACCGGAAATAGAAAAAAGTTGCCGATTCATGACTGGGAACGCAGGGAAAAAATTTAAAGTTGCCGATTCATGACCCGCGACGCTTGGAAAAAAAGAAAAGTCGTCGATTCATGACTGGAAACGCACCAAATAAATTTAAAGTGCCCGTTTCATGACTGGGAACGCTTGGAAAAATAAAAAAGTCCTCGATTCATGACCGGAGACGCACGGAAAAAATTTAAAGTGTCCGGTTCATGACTGGGGACGCTTGGAAAAAAAGAAAAGTTCTCGATTCCGAAGTGGAATTGGCCGGATTTCCGTAAAAACCGGTAATTCTGGGACGAAGTGAAGGGTTTTCTGGAGAGAATTCCTGGTATTGGTTCATTTCTGTCTGGTTTTATAGAAAATCTGCCAATTTCGTCATGACAACGGGTTCTGCGACAGAAAACCAGTCACAAAACATACGGCTTGCGCGGTTTCCCGTGTTTTTCAAGAATCCCCGAATGGGTAGCACCTCCAACGCCTCAACCAAATGTTCCCGCACGAGTATGGGATCCCAACGTCATTCTGCCGATCATTGGCGATCCAGTTCGCTGGCGCATTCTGTTGGCGCTGGCGCGCGGTGGCCCGCAGCCGGCTTCGAAGTTGAAAGAGATCATCAACTGCAAAAGGGACAACACGATCAAACAGTTTCTTACCCTCCGTAAAGCCGGCTTGATTTTGGACTCCACTGATCCAACTGATCGACGACCCCAGATTTATCGATTGTCCCCGGACGTCACGATCCGAAAAACAGAAAAGGGTTGGGCGCTGGACTTCGGAGTCTGCACGATTCCTTTTTGAGGCGTTACTTTAACCAGTCGAAAAAGCCGAGATCCTTCAGGTCACGTTCGAGCTTCGCCGTTTGTTCCGCACTTAATGTTTTGTTCGGCAAGCGGGCGGGACCGACATTAACGCCGAGCATGGTCATCGTCGCTTTTGCGGCGCCCATGAAACCGTAGCTGGCGAGCAGACGAATCATCTGAACAGAACGAAGTTGTTCCGCGCGCGCTTTCTCGAGATTGCCTTTCTCGAAAGCAGCGATCAATCGATGATAAATCAGTGCAGCAAAATTGTACGTGCTGCCGATCGCTGCGCGACTGCCGGTGGCAAGTCCCCCGAGCAACACTTCGTCACGACCGAAGACCATATCGAAGCGGCCCTTTTCCAGATGCAGACATTCGAGGAAGTCCATGAGGTTTTCGTGGGTAAATTTGACGCCGACGAGATTGGGAATGCGTTCGGAGGCGGCGCTCAAGAAATCGGCCATGGCGAAGTTCACACCCGTCATCGACGGAATGTGATAGTAATAAAATGGCGTCTCAGGAGCGGCGGCGGCGACCTTCGCGCAAAAATCCACGAGGTCATTAATCGTCGCGGGTTTGAAAAAGCACGGCGCAAAACAAGAGACGGCATGGGCACCGATCTTTTGGGCATGCGCGGCAAGGGTGCAGCAATCTTCCAGGCCAACATGTCCGACGTGAACGATGACGCGTAGCTTCGCATCGGCAACGGAACACCAGCGACGTGCGACTTGTTGGCGTTCTTCTATCGTGAGTGAAAGACCTTCGCCCGTCGTGCCGCAGACGAATGCGCCGCTGACACCGTTGTTCACGAGGAATTTTGCCTGGCGTTCAATCATTGCCAGATTGACGGCACCGTCAGTACGGAATGGAGTGAATGGGGCGGCGATGAGGCCTTTGAGCGGAGTATGTTTCATGTGTCTAATTACGAATGGGTGGTTGTTTGAGTTGGCGACGGTTTGAGGATCAGCAACAAAAAGCCGACCACAAACAAACCAAACGCAGAAAATTCAAAAACGGTGCCGAGATCGACGTGCCGGTCCTTAAGCGCGCCGCCGATGTAGATCATCACGCCACCCGCGGCGCAGCTGATGAAATTTAAAAATCCGTACCCGGTGGCGCTGTAACGTTCATTGACGATTTGCCGGAGAATCGGCATGTGGTTCGCATCAAAGAAACCTCTGCCGAGGCCGAACACGATAAGGCCGATAATAGCGATGGGCAGACTGTTCGTGGCAGCGCTGAAGAAAAGACATGGGCCGGCGAATACGTAACCAATGGCGGGAACGAGAGAACGTCCCCGCAGATTTGTTCGACTCCAACGATCGGCCCAGGCGCCGCCGATCAACACCCCGGCAAACGAAGCGGCCTGGATGTATCCGGTTGCTGATAATCCAGCCGCCCCGAGGCCGAGGTGGAAATGTTCTTTGAGATAAGTTGGAAGCCAGCCGTTGATGCTCCAATTCGCCGAGCCGACGAGTGCATTCAACGCGAGCAGAATCCAAAAACCGGCGCGCAAAAATAAAGCGCGGAATGCAGCAAGGATATCGAGGGGTGGCCTTGTGTCGCTCCCCTGCTCGGTCATTGCATTATCGTGTTGCGGCGCATCTTTCAGGCTGAACACGAGCACGATGGCGTAGGCGACACCGAACGCACCGAACAATGTGAAACCGAGACGCCATCCGGACTGCTCGGCAATATATCCCCCAACGCCACCGAGCGCCGCGCCCGCATAAACGCCGCTCATGTGCAAACCAGTCGCGAGGGAACGCGTCGAGCCGCGATGGAAATCCGCAATCAGGGCAAGAGCCGCAGGGATATAGCACGCTTCGCTGACACCCATGAGCGCACGGGCGACAAGGAGTTCTTCAAAGGTGCGAACGTGACCGGTCCACCACGTAACCGCTGACCAGACAAACAGACTCACCATGATGACGGTTCGTCGGTTGAAACGATCGGCCAGGTATCCACCAAATGGACTGAGCACTCCGTAAACCCAAAGAAACATCGCCGTGAGCAGGCCGAACTGTGCGTCGGTCATGGCAATCGATTCTCGAATCGGATCGCGCATCGTCGTGATCATCAACCGATCGAGATAGTTCAACAGCGCAACAACCCAGAGCAGTGCGACAACGATCCACGCGTAACGTGTAACTTTGGAAGTGGTGGTGGTCACGAGCGATTGCGGCGATTTGGAAATCGTAAGACTTGCCGTCGCTGTTGATGCTGTTTTGACCTCACCTTAACCCTCTCCTTCCCAGGAGAGGGGACAGCAATTGTGCATCCGTCCGTTGGCCAAAATCGTCCGGCAAATCCAGCGCGTCCATTTGCGACAAAGACGGACTCCGTTTCTCCCTCTCCTGGGAAGGAGAGGGCCGGGGTGAGGTTCCGCGTTTCGAAAGAGCAACTACACGACCGGCGGAAACTTCTGCAAAAAGCCGAAAGATTCATTTACCGCGTTCCCCCGTTTCGCGCTGACCAGACTTCAGTTGATCTCACACCCGGTCGAGCTTCTCCTCCCGGTATAACGATCCGCCCATTCCATTCAACGCATGCAGTTGTCACGAGGCCGAAAGGAAGTTCCGCCACATTCGACCATTTGTCCGCGACAAAATCATAAGCAAGGACGGTTCGCGGGAAACCGCGGTGTTCAGTTGGCGCAACGTTTACCTGAACTCCGTCGTCGCCTCCGCAGATCAGAATATATTTCCCGACCGTCGGCGCAGGCGAAGGCGCGGCAACGACTGGATGAGGCAAATCGGCGATGCGCTTCCAACCTTTTCCCGGCGTGTAGCGATAGGCGTCCTTAAGCCATTTACGAACGGGCTTGTTGTCAGAGGCAGCTGCGAGATCAGCACCGCCGAAAACAAAGAAACTGCCGTCATGAGCTGCTGCCGTCGCAAACATCCGCCCGGCGCTTGGCCATGGTTCCAACTCTTTCCAACCGGCGTCGAGTTTCGAGATATCCAGGGCCCAAAATGTGTTCAACGCGTTCGTCGCATCGGGCCTTTCGATACCGCCAGCCACATAGACAACGCCATCGAGCAAAGCACCGCACATGTTGGCCCAGGGCTTCGGCAGTGCGGGTAGATGAGTCGCGGCAATCTTTTCTCCAGACCAGGAAAGAGCGATGACGTTTGAGGAATGACCTTCGGCGTGACTACCGCCAATGCAGAGGATGCCGCGGTCGCAGGTGATCGAGACACCGTAGCCGATCGGAGACGGCAGCTTAAAACCTGTCCTCCATTTCGCATTCGGCTTATCGAGCACAAAGATAGAGTCGTACCAAATCTTCGTGCCGCCTTCCCACGGCCGCTTGTCGGGGAAGTTCGCACCGCCCGCGACAATGAGGGCTCCGTTATTAACGCCGGCAAACGATCCGGCGAAACCTTCTTTGTCAGGGATTGCTGGCAGTTGTTGCCATTCGAGGGGTTTTATTTGAGCAGCCAACGAAGCGCCTGAAACAATCAATGCCATAACAAAAATCTTAAGAAGCGCTTGATGCGTGCGAGCGCTAAACGTGAAAAAGTTGGAATTAACGGAACTGCGCAACACGGTATTGAACAGTTTAAG
>CBHWET010000153.1:0-10457 GCA_966112985.1 uncultured bacterium
TTGCTTCTGAAATCGCCGCTGAAACATCACAGCAGAAGGGTTTTGCACAAAACCGACTGGATTCGGAATTTTCTTAGGAGAGGCGACGTCCCCGCCGCCTGAATTTGTCTTTTTTTCACAACAGGGGACGAGACGTCCCCTCTCCGGGAAGCTGTATCAAATGCATCTTCGCCGCGTAAAACCGCTATTCGATCGTGACCTTGTAGATCACCTTGCCCGAGGCGGAAGGATTCAATGCGCCACCAAATGTCCACTTCACAGGTCCGGTTTGGCCAACCGGCGGAACATCAATCGACGTCGGGGTCAGTCCAGCGCCAATGACGCTATTGGTCGCGCTGAAGAAAGTTGTAAACGGAGGCGTTGCATCGTTGATGACGATGTTGCTCAAGGACAGGCTGCTGTCGTTGATATAAGTGATCGTGTAGGTAATGACCTCGCCAGGAGCCGCGGTCGCCTTATCGACTTCTTTCAATAAGGACAAGCCAGCCGTCGTTGGGTTGCCGACCGTTGTCAGGTCGACATGCGTTCCGTCTGCCGTGAGAGCGGGAGTTGCGCCCACATAGTTGAACGAGGCGTGAATGGTCACCTGATCCTGCGCATTCATCGGAGCGGCCGTTGGAATAAATTCTTTCACGAGAACGCAAATTTTTTCGTCAGCCACGAGCGTGATCGGGGCAGTAATAATAGTATCGCCAGCGTCGATCTGTGCATTGCAGTTGTTGTCGCGATAGAGAACGGCGCTCCAGCCGATGATGCTTGGCGTCGCCACATGCGTCGTCGTAAATGTGACGGCGCCACCTGAGCCTGCTGTAAATGTATGGCTGTAAATCAACGTGCTGCCCGGAAGTCCCGCCTGCTGACCATCGGTTGTAAATTCGTTTTCCGGAACATCCCCGAAATCAATTCCCGCGTAAGCGGTGCTCGCTGAATATGTAAACGCTACCACATCGTTCGTGCGGTCGTACGTTCCACTGGAGTTGCCAAGCGACGCGCCAGTTGAACGATATCCCGTCGGATTCACTTCAGCGACTTTGACCTGCATACCATTCGTGACACTCGTCGGAATCAACAAGGTATAAGTACCGTCCCCGCCCGTTGTGGTGGTCGCGAACGTTGTGCCACCGGAGCTGTCGGTCAACTTAACGATGATACTGCCGATTCCCATTTCGCCGCCGTTCTTGATTCCGTCGTTCGCATTGCCGCCACTCGCGCCGTTGTCTTTAAACACGATGCCTTTCAATGTTAAAGCGTGAGCCAGACCAAAGTTCTGATTCGGCACGGGGACTAGAGCGACGATCACGTTATTACGTGTCTGCGCGGGAGCCTCGATTCCCGTCCAGCCAGCAGGAAGGGCCGGGGTTACATCGCTGAGCGTGTTGTTGTCGTCGATGATGATCGTGTAAGTGCCCGCAATAACGTTCGAAAGAGTATAGGCGCCGGTCGTCGGGTCAACGATAGCCGTCACGGTCGCGGCTGTTGGTTGGGCGACGGGAATTGCTTTCGCATACAGCGTGAGGCCAGTGCCCGTTTCAGAACCATCACGGAAACCATTTTGATTCGCATCGTTATAAACGAAACCCGTTACAGGCACGCCGGTGAAAACAACTGTCACGACGCGAGCTGAAGGACTTGTGCCGTTATTGTTCGACGGATCAGGATCAATAGTTGTAGCGGAACTCGAAACGACGTTTGTGATCGGACCATTGGTAGCCGCGATAGTAACGGTCAGGTTCGTGAATCCGCCATTGGTCAAACTGATGCCTGACCAAGTGACGGAGTTTGTCGCATTAACACCGCCGTCTGATGCGCTGACGAAGAATGTTCCCGTCGGCAGCGCATCAGAAACGACGATGCCGGTTGCAGTCGATGGACCCGCATTCGTTACCGAAATTGTATAAACGATGTTTGTTCCCGCCCCCATGGAAGCCGGGCCAATTTTTGTTGTGCGAACGTCGGCAAGCTCGATGACTGTTGTCGTGACGATTGCATTCGTCGCCGAACCATCGTTGTTGGTTGCATCAGGATCAACCGTCGGACTGCTGCCGTAGGCACGATTGGTCAAAGTGCCGGTCGTCGGTGCGGTAACGGTGATGCTGTAGTTCGTTGCCTGTCCGTTGGCGAAGTTCGCAATCGGCCAGGTGAGCACACCGTTTGTCATCGAATATCCCCCGCTCGCGGAAACAAATGTTACGTTCGTTGGCAACGCATCGCTGACGACAACGCTGGTTGCGGCGGACGGCCCAATATTTGTTACGCTGATGGTGTAAACAAAATTTGATGTCGCAAAGACTGAACCCGGCCCTGCTTTGGTGATCTTCAAGTCCGCAACCGGGGTGACCGTTGTAGTCACGATTGCGTTGGTGGCCGTACCGTTGTTGTTGCCCGGAACAGGATCAATCGTCGTTCCACCAGCCGAAATGCGATTGGTCAACGAGCCTTCCGGTGGAGCGGTAACCGTGATCGTAAAGTTGGTGCCGCCGCCGATTTCGAGATTTGCGATGGACCACGTGAGTATGCTGTTGGTCAAGGCGTAACCGGTGCTGGCGCTGACGAAAGTAACTCCGGCGGGCAAAGCGTCGGTCACGACGACACTCGTTGCCGCAGAGGGTCCAAAGTTCGTGAGAGAAATGGTGTAAGTGAAATTGGTCGCGGCGAACACGGTCGCAGGACCGCTCTTCGTCGCCTGCAAATCCGCCAGTGGCGTGACGGTCGTCATGACTACCGCATTGGTTGCTGAGCCGTTGTTGTTCGCCGGGATTGGATCAAAGATCGAGGAACCGCTGGAGACGCGATTCGTAACAGTGCCCTCAGCCGGAGAAGTCACCGTGATGGTGAAGTTCGTTGCCACCCCGGAGCCCAGACTGGCGATGGACCAGGTCACGACGCCGTTCGTAAACCCGCCACCGCTACTCGCACTCACGAAAGTTACTTCAGACGGCAGCGCATCAGTGACGATGATGCCTGTCGCGATCGACGGCCCAAAGTTCGTCAGAGAAATCGTATAGTTATAATTGGTCGCCGCGAACACATTCGCCGGACCGGTCTTCACCGTAGCAAGGTCGGCTTGTGGCGTGACAGTTGTGATCGCGATAGCGGTGGATGCACTGCCATTATTATTGGTCGCGACAGGATCAAGTGTATCCGAACCGCTGGCGACAATGTTCGTCAATGTCGCGGCGTTTGCTGGTGCTGTAACAGTCACCGTGAAGTTGGTCGCACCAGTGTTGGTGAAACTCGTGATCTGCCACACAACGGTGTTGCTGGAGGAAATCCCACCCGATGAGGCGCTGACAAAACTAACGCCAGCTGGCAACGTGTCCGTAACAGTAACGTTCGAAGAAATTGAAGGGCCGCTGTTCGTCAGGCTGATCGTATAAGTGAAATTCGTTCCGGCGAAGACATTCGTCGGACCTGTTTTTGTAGCCTGGATATCGGCTACCGGCGTTACGGTGGTTGCAACCTTCGCTGTCGCAGCTGAACCGTCGTTGTTGCCGTTCACCGGATCAAACGTCGAAGAACCTCCAGAAACCACGTTCGTGAACGAACCGCTTTGCGAGGGAGATGTCACCGTCACCGTGAAATTCGTAACGGCACCATTGGTAAACGTCGTGATGGGCCAGGTAATGATGCCATTTGTAAATGTATAGCCAGTGCTGGCAGAAACGAACGTAACACTGCCCGGCAATGTATCGGTAACAATGACACTCGATGCCGTTGAGGGACCGAGATTCGTCAATGTGATCGTGTAACTGAAATTCGTCGCAGCAAGAACGTTCGTCGGACCTGTTTTTGTTATCAACAAGTCAGCCTGGGGAATGATAGTTGTTGTTACAATGGCATTGATAGCCGTGCCATCGTTGTTCGTGCTAAAGGGATCAAATGTTGCGCCACCGGCAGACACGCGGTTCGTCAACGTTCCGCTTGCGGGTGCCGTGACAGTGATGCTGAAGTTTGTTGAAGCACCGTTGGTGAACGATGCGATTGGCCACGTCACCACGCCATTCGTAAACGTAAATCCGGAGCTCGCCGTGACGAAGGTTACGCCTCCAGGCAACGCGTCGGTCACCGTGATACTCGACGCAGTAGATGGCCCCATGTTTGTGAGAGCGATCGTGTAGCTGAAATTCGTTCCCGCGAAGACATTCGTCGGCCCCGTCTTCGTTGCCATCAAGTCAGCTTGTGGCGTGATCGTCGTAATTACAATCGAGTTCGATGCAGTTCCGTCATTGTTCGTGCTAACGGGGTCAAAGATTGGACCGCCGACTGATGCGCGATTCGTCAACGTGCCACTTGCCGGAGCTGTCACAGTTACGGTGAAGTTTGTGGTCGCGCCATTGGTGAATGTTGTAACGGGCCAGGTCACAAGTCCGTTCGTGAAAGTAAATCCTGAGCTGGCGCTGACAAACGAAACGCCAGTCGGCAAAGCGTCAGTCACAACCAGGCTCGTCGCGGTGGACGGTCCGATATTCGTCAGCGTAATGGTATAAGAGAAGTTGGTGCCGGCAAAAACGTTTGTCGGACCGGTCTTCGTGGTTTTGAGATCTGCTTGCGGCGTAATCGTGGTGATGACGATTGAGTTCGATGCGGTTCCGTCGTTGTTCGTTGTTACGGTATCGAGCGTCGTGCCCCCCGCTGAAGCTCGATTGGTCAAAGTTCCGGAGGCAGGCGCCGCGACAGTGATCGTAAAGTTGGTTGTGGCACCGTTGGTGAATGTCGAAATGGGCCAGGTGACAAGACCGTTCGTAACGGTGTACCCAGCGGTCGCACTGACAAAAGTCACGCCGGTCGGCAAAGCATCTGTCACAATCACTGACGACGAGGACGAAGGCCCACTGTTCGTGAGGGTGATGGTATAAGTGAAATTGGTTCCGGCGAAAACGTTCGTCGGGCCGGTTTTCATCGTCTGTAAATCTGCGCTGGGCGTAACCGTGGTAATAACAATTGCGTTAGTCGCGGTCCCGTTGTTGTTCGTTGAAACGGGATCGAAGTCAGCCGAACCGCTCGAAACAATATTGGTGAGGGTTCCGGTTGGCGGCGCCGTAACGGTGAGTGTGAAGTTTGTGCTCGCCGCGTTCGTGAAAGAAGCCAAAGACCAGATGACGAGACCGTTCGTCAAAACGCCATTTCCCGTAGCGCTCACGAAAGTCACTGCAGACGGCAGGGTATCGGTCACATTAACACTCGAAGCCGTCGATGGTCCCAGGTTTGTCAGCGTAATCGTATAACTGAAGTTTGTTCCCGCAATCACGTTCGTCGGCCCTGTTTTCGTGCTCCGAAGGTCGGCTTGCGCGAGCACGGTTGTGAGAACAATGGCATTTGTCGCGGAACCATTGCTGTTGGTTGAGACAGGATCAGCGGTCACAGCCGTAACTGAGGCGACGTTCGTCAGTGTTCCACTGTTCGACGGAGCAGTAACAGTAACTGTGAAGTTGGTGGATTGCGTGTTTGTAAAACGAACGATGTTGGTCCATTGCACCTGTCCGTTCGTGTAAAAACCGCCGGAACTTGCGCTGACAAAGGTGACGTTAGTCGGCAATTGATCGACGACTGTTAAGTTTGACGAGGTCGATGGTCCGAGGTTCGTCAGGGAAAGAGTATAAGTTAAGTTTGTCCCGGCAAAAACACTCGCTGGACCGGTTTTGGTGATCTGCAGATCCGCCAGCGGCGAAATCGTGTAGGCGCAAAGTGCGGGCGAATTATCGGACAGTGCAAGCGTTGTATCCAATTGGTTCGTCCCAATCTTCGCATAAGCACTGTTGGTGTAAGAACCGAAAACCGCTGGAATGAGTGCCTGAAAGGACAGATTACGGGAAGAATTTGCAGGAATATGGAAATAGCCAGACCAGGTCAGAACCTGGCTGCCGGTGATCGTCGGGTTTGAATAGGAAATGTTGTTGGTCTTCGATGTGTTGTTGACGTAACTAGCGTTTGTGGGCGAACCGGACAGCGTATCGATATACGCATCGATGTACGCGTCATTCGGTGCGCTGTTGCTGACAATCAACGTGTAGGTGAGATTTGTCGCAGTTGCCGCAACCCCACCGCAGTTCACCGTATCGCTAATTAAAATCAAACCGTTGGTCGAAACGCCGACCGGACTGATCGTTCCAGAGTACGAGCCTGTATATTTAACCTGGGTGCCGCTGGAAATCGACGCAACTGGCAGGACTGGAGTCGTTGCTGTAGTCGTGCTGATGACGCGAGCTTTATAAACCGCAGTATACGGAGTATTTGCCGTTGAGTTTGTGAGCTGGAAACTCAGGACGTTGGTAAACGTACCCGGGTTCGGAGCCGAAAAAGTAATCACAGTTTCAAAAACCTGGAATGCCGCCGCATCCCATGTCCCGTCTTTTGCCGGTGAAAAATCGACCGTACCTGCGGCACCAATCGTGCCTGTTTCACCAGTTGCGGTGATCGTCACAACGCCACCGAGCGTGGGATTCAGCGGACTCGTCGTAACCCCCGTCACTTTATTGGCGTTAGCGCTCAGTTCGGTGTTCAGTGCCAGATTGAAACTTGAGCTGGTCAACTGAATGTTCAATGAAGGAAGTCCGTTATATACGCGCACCGTATGACTGGAAGAACCGGGAGTATTCGATGACGCTTTCAAGTAAAAGAACGCGACCTTCGAAGAACCCGCCGGCATCGCACCAAGATTGTATTGGCCATTTTCTTTTTCAGCCAAACCGATAGATCCAGTAAACCCGCTGACTGTCACCCACAAGCTATCGTAGTTCACCCCGTCATTGTTCAGGACGCTGTAGGCGACGTATTGATATTGCAGATCCGTTAACTTATTGCTGTCAGCCCAGAAATTTGTCGATGACACACGGGTTACCGTCACGGCAAACGCAGAACTTGCCGAAAGAGTCAGCAGAGCCAATACAAAGAATATGTTCCAAATCCTTCTCACTACTCTTTTTCTTCCTTCCGCTTGAACAAGGTCTCGTCGAACTTCAAACGCAGATTTACGTACAAACCTTGATTGGTGTAACCGTCGTCCAGGTCGCGATCACGGAATCCGGTCACGTTGTAGCCAACAGCGATACGCAGATTTTTCTGAATGATGAATCCGACTTCAGGCCCGAACGCGAATTGTTGATGGGTGAACCCTTCGTCGAACAGCGTGTTGAAATTGAAACCAACGTCCCAATGCTTGCTGATGTCGTAGATTGCGCGGCCCCCAATCAGGTGAGCGATTGCGGTGTCTTCATAAGTTGGGCCATTTTCGAATGCGAGCTTTGTGGCGTAATGAAGATTCAAAACCAAATCGGCAGTCGCTTGATAATTGAGATCTGCCATCAGGATATTCGCCTGGCGTTCCAACGCTGAAGCCGGTTGAGTTTCGTCGTTCTCGTACTTGTATTCGTACTTAAACAAGGCATTCCATTTATCCGTTTCCGTCTGGCGATAGGCCATACCTGCCTGAAAACGTCCTTGTTGCTTATCACCGGTGCCCGGGCCCTTGTTGGCCTGGAGGAGGAGAATAGTTTTGCCGAGGAAAGTCCAATCACGACTGACTTTCCGCGCGTAACCCAACGTGTTGAGTAAACTGTCATTCGCATTTGCAGTCCGCAGTTCAAGGCGTGCTGTCGTTTTCGATTCAGGATTGCGGGTGTATTCGATTGCGCCCGTGACTGCGGTCGATTCCTGATCCTTGCCGTTCACGACTGGGGTAACGCGTTCGAGAGTTGTGTTGATTCGAACGCCTTCGGCGACGTTCCACAGATTGCGCAAACCGGTGGACGCTTCCGCTTCACGGCCTTCGAACGCATCGCGAGCACGGTATTCATTAAACAGATTCCCGTCCTTCATGTACTCTGTTTCAACGCCGACGATCGTGGTGTTGCGTTGCTGCGTGCTGTTGAGTTCGAGTGGACCGCCTAATGAGGAAATGAATTCATGACGCGCATAAACCTTCGTCTTGTTCTGCACACGGAAGTCACCGCCCACAGCGACCACGCGTTCTTCGGTATGTTTCACGTCGTTCTCGTATTCACCGTAAACAGAACCGTTCTTGAGTTTCGGAATTGGCATCGAGAATTTCGCACGAACGCTGTTCACTTCGTTCGGAGTAATGCCGACTGTGCTCGGGCTGGCTGGCTCCTTCGTTTCCTGGCTGTGGCGTCCGCCGACTGTCAGGCTGTACTGACCCCACGTCTTGACGATGTCCGCACGCACGCCTTTACGGCTGCCAGTGTTATTCACGTCTTCCGTCCACACACCTTCGGTGACCAGCGAAACGGACGGTTTTAATTTTTCTGTAACTTTGAAACCGCCTTCGACGCGGCCGGGTTGAAGGATACTCGCGCTGTTTGTGAAATTGGCTTCCGTCTTGCCGATGTAAACGCGAGCGTCGGTGTGCGCGTTCTGATGACGAACTTCCACGCGACCAGCGTTTCCAACACCATTAATGTCCGTATCACTTTGTGCGACTTCACCGATGACGTACGTTTTCTCGGTAAGTTTGACGGTCGTGTTGACACTGCGCAGGTCATAGCGAAGCATCGGATTATCATCGTGCACGGCAGAACCGCCAACCTGCCAATGATTGTTGATCTTCACCTGCGCATCGCCGCCATAGACCCAAAACTTGTCGCCGCCCTGGTCTACTTCGAAAGTGGCTCGGATATAGACAGGATTGAGTTCACGATCGAAACTAGAGACTGGGCCTTTCAGCAAAATACGGCCAGTGAACGGTTCAAATTCGTAATCGGTGAACCGTTGCAAAGCTTTGGATTCCGACAAGACAACCGATGGCTGGTTGCGATCGCGAACGATGATCTGAATCACTTCACTTCCAGCAACGGCATCATGAATGTTAAAGAAGAACGGACCGGATGTTCCATTGGCCGGCAATTCTTCAATCACCTGGCGCGTGCTGTCCTGGCTCGCCCAGATATTTGCGGTGATCTTTCCTTTTTCGTAATGTTCGCGAACACCATTCAAACTGCGGTTGTAATTTCCTAAACCCTGCACTTCGCTGTTAACAGCCGCTGTGTTGAAGTCACCGTATAACAGGTAAGAGCGTTTGTTATCCACGCGCACGTAAAGTTTGCCTGTCGACTGCGCGTCATAACCACGAATCGATGAATCACCGTATACTGGATAGAAAGTGTCCGGCTGGATGTCACGGAACAGCCGCTCTTTCTGCTTAGCCGAATCAAAACCGGCAGTCAGGAGGTATTCACCTTTGATCTTTCCTTTCAGGAAGAACGCGGTGCGAGCCGCGGCATTCAGTTTGCCATCGTTGCTACTGACGGAAAGATTTCGAAGCTCTTCCTCGAATCCATCATCGCGGCGTGCTGGAACCAGTTTGCTCGCGCTTAGCTTCGAAAGATTCAAGGTTCCCTCGACGACGCCAACAGCGAGCATTGGGCGCAAATCAGGAAGGAAAGGCAGCATGGCGCGATCTTCCAAAATGCCGCTGCTTACCACGATATTCGCATCGCCCGGCGTTGCGGGTGGAAGCAATTCGAATACGGCTTTACCACCTTCAATGAATACCTGCGTGCCAGGTTCCTTCTTATCGAGGTCTTCAACGTTCCAACGGCCGTTGCTTGTTTCCAGCGTCAACGGCGTGCGGGCAGTCACTGCGACTCCCTTGTCGTCCTGTAATAAGACCGTGATTTTTGCCGGAGTGTTTCCGTCTGCGGGCTGATCTTTCCCCGGAAGAATAATCTGGATACGACCGAGACGATCTGGCGCGGTAAGATGAACGGTTTGAGTCGCACGGACGTTGCCGAAATTGTCCGCCATGGCGAGTTCAAGAACGTTTTGGCCGGGCTTAAGCGTGACGCCGATAAATTCGATCGCCTGAAGCTGCCGGTCGGCAAGCTCAACACGTTTACCGACGTGACTCTTTCCAACTTCCTCCCCGTTCACACGCAACATCAATTTGGCACCAAGCGTTCCCTTCACACGCACAGTTGTTTGTGCCATCGGCATTGTGTCGTTGTCCTTGAAATCAATAAACGCGAGTTTGTTGTCGAGGTTTGTCACGCTGTGTTCGAGGTTCACCGTAGGAACCATTGGCACGACAGATTCGGGCAGATTTGAGTTGCGACTATTCAGCGTGTTTTGCGGCAACAACGGCGTAAACGCCGCAGTCTTGTTTGTGACAAGTGCTGGTTCAGTCGCCGCAGGAACGGTGGGTTTCGCCGAATTGGCAGTGGCAGGACCGCCGACGATGCCCGACGCTGGCAACGCACGAATATCAGAAGGTGCAACCACGACGCCATCGGCTGTCAGTTGATCCTTCAGAGTTCGATCAAGTTCGGCTGTCTCTACTTCGCCCTTGCTGCGACGGCGATTGACTTCATCCAAAACTTCTTTCGAGGCAGAACCTTCAGCGAAATTCGCCTTGTGTAATTCAAAACGCTTTAAGTCCAGAAATACCGTACCGGGATAATCTGCGTTGCGGGTGTTCAATACTTCCAACTTCGAGCCGTGCGGCA
>CBHWET010000154.1:0-10454 GCA_966112985.1 uncultured bacterium
CTGGCTCTCTTCGCGATCAACATCCTTTTCATTGGAATGCTGGGACACTGGCTCGAGCGCGTTTGGTCCCCGCGTGAATGGTGGGCTTACTGCCTCCTCTGCAGCATCAGCACCGGCATCGTCTACATGTTAATGACACCGTTCGCCAGATTCGGTCTTATCAGCAATCTTGGGATGGTGTTTGGTTTACTCGTTGCCTGCGGCCGAATCTTTTCTTACGAGCACGTGCTCCTTATGGGCGTCTGGAAGATGACGATTCGATCGGCCGCTCTCGTCTTCGGCCTCATTAATTTCTTTCTCATCATTCCGTGCGGCGGCTGGGTCAATGCGTTGATCCTGCTGACCGGCGGTATTGTTGGATGGCTGTACCTTTCGCTCCGCTGGAAGTTCGCTCAACTCCAGTCGAGCCGCGTTGTGGACTCCGCGCGCATTGGTCGTTTGGAATTATGATTTTCACCGCCGACAGCCTTGCGCCGTCGCGCGTAGCCAACCGCGCCGCCCTTGCAGCTGAACGTGCGCCTTTTGCCCGGCTACAACTTTCCTCCTGCAAGCTGTGTGCGCATCGTTGCGGTGTAAATCGTCTCGAAGGCCAACAGGGACTCTGCCACGCCAGCACCGCCGCTCGGGTTTTCTCCTCTCAAACTGAAGTCTCCGACGAACTCGATATCATTCCCACGTTCGCTATAGCATTTAGCGGCTGCGATCTTCGCTGTTCATTTTGCATCACTGGCAAAGAGAGTTGGAATTCACACGCCGGCCAGCCTTTCAACGCAGAATCTTTGACTGAACAAGCCGCTAGCGCCCTGAGCAATGGCGCTCAAAGCATTATGATTCTTGGCGGCGAACCGACAATCCATTTACCCAGTGTTCTCGAACTCGTCGCTTTACTCCCCACCAACGCGAAGCTGATCTGGAAAACCAATGGTCACGCCTCTGCCGAAGCACGCGAACTCCTCGATGGCCTCTTCGACCTCTGGCTTGTCGATTATAAGTTCGGCAACGACTGGTGCGCACAACGTCTTGCCTCCGTCCCGAATTATCAGCATGTCATTCGCGAGAACCTTCTCTGGGCAAACAAACACAATCAGCTCCTCGTTCGCCATCTAATTATGCCCGGTCATGTCGATTGTTGCTGGCGTCCGGCGGCTGAATGGATCGCCCACAACCTTCCTGATGTGAAAGTCAATCTGCGCTCCGGCTTCTGGCCCGCATGGAAGGCAATGAAACACCCCGAACTGTGCCGCACAACGTCACTTTCTGAAACGCGGCTCGCACTCGACATCGCGCGCGAGTTCAACCTGCACCTCGTGGAATGAAAATTGGCGAAAACAACGTTCAAACCGCAGAGTTTCTCGTTCTTCCCGACGGAAAGATCCTTGCGCATAATATTACCCCCGCAGTCGCCGCCATCCTGTCAGAACTCGATCCCGAAAACGAACCCATGAGGCAGCGCGCAACACAAACTGCTCGACAACCAATTTTCGATCCCCGAAAACATGAGCATCCAACACGAAATTGAAACACTGATCCGAGCCCGCTACCCGCTGATCTATGTTGTTTCCGGCGAGGAGATGCGGGTGCAGAACCTTATCGTCGATATCGCGCAACGTCGGCAGAAGAAGGTTTACGAGTGGAGTTATTGTAACGGCATCGTTCCGGCCGGCACTTCGATTCAATCTCAAAAACATCGCAACGCGGCTACGCGCGACCCGCTCACGGCGCTTGATCAGGTCATCGAACAAGTCGAACCGGCGATTTTCATCTTCAAAGATTTCCATCCCTTCCTGACGAAGAACAATTTCGCCATCGTCCGCAAGCTGAAGGAGATCGCCCTTCACCTGAAGAACAGTTTCAAAACCATCATCCTCGTCTCTTCCGTGATGGAGATTCCGGCTGAACTGGAAAAAGAAATTACCGTCCTCAACTTCCCGTTGCCGACGAAGGACGATCTTTCGGAACTGCTCAATCGCATCATCGAAGACGTAAAACAATTTCGACAGGTCCAAATCGACCTTGATGACGTCGGCCGCGAGCGCCTTCTGCAAGCCGCGCTTGGCCTCACACTCGGCGAAGCAGAAAACGTCTTCGCTAAACTTATTGTGAAGGGCGAACGGCTCAGCGGCGACGACGTGAATGAGGTCTTCGCTGAAAAGCAACAGATCGTCCGCAAAAGCGGCCTGCTCGATTATTACGCGACTGACGAAAGTTTTACGAATGTCGGCGGATTAGCCGTGTTGAAGGAATGGCTGAATAAACGTGCCGTCGCCTTCAGCGATCAGGCACGTCAATTCGGTCTGCCTGCACCCAAAGGCATCCTGATGCTCGGCGTCCAGGGTTGCGGCAAGAGTCTCTGTGCGAAAGCCGTCTCGAGCCTATGGCAACTCCCCCTGCTCCGCTTCGACATGGGACGAATGTTCGGAAGCCTTGTCGGTTCATCGGAAGAAAATGTTCGTCGCGCCATCGCTGTCGCCGAATCGATTGCGCCCGCGATTCTGTGGGTGGACGAAATTGATAAAGCCTTCGCCGGTTCTTCGGCGTCCGGCACAACGGACGGCGGCACCACTGCCCGCGTGTTCGGAACGTTCCTCACGTGGCTTTCTGAAAAAACTGCGCCGGTATTCGTCGTCGCCACTGCAAACGATATTTCCCAATTGCCGCCTGAACTTCTGCGCAAAGGACGCCTCGACGACATTTTCTTCGTTGATCTTCCCGCCGAGGAGGAACGTGAAGAAATCTTCCGTATCCACATCGCGAAGCGAGGACGCGACCCGAAGACGTTCGATCTAAAGTCCCTCGTCGCCTGCAGCAAGGAATTCAGCGGTGCAGAAATTGAAGAGGCGATTATCAGTGCCCTTTACGACGCATTCTACGCCCAGCAGGAACTGACTACTGACCACATTCTCGCCTCCCTGCAACAGACGGTTCCGCTCTCGAGAACCATGGACGAACAAATCAACCGGCTCCGCAGCTGGGCCGAAGGTCGCGCCCGCAACGCCAGCATCGTCCGTGTCCAGAAACAAGAAGAGCATCGACGAGTAGAGTTGTGATTCAGAATCTCGCCGCAAGCGTAAGTCACTGATTTCAAACGCCCAACAGAAGCAATAGGCACGTAAAGGGCCGTTTTTCTCTGGTCGGAAAACCGTCCTTTACGCAAATTCTTCGTTTTCCCCTCATCAAAAAGGTGCCCTTTACGCGTAAAGGACACCTCAGCCGTCCCAGAAAACCGCTCTTTACGCGTAAAGAGTGTTCGCCGGACGTCGGAAAAGTGCCCTTTACCGTAAATGGCATGTTCCGGGTCGCAGAAAGTCGCCCTTTACGCGTAAAGGGCGACTTCCCGGCCCCAGAAAAGTGCTCTTTACAACTAAAGAGGAACTTTCCGGTCGCGGAAAATCCAGGATTTCGCGTAAAGGACGGTTTTCCGGTCGTCCAAAAACGCTCTTTACGCATAAAGGACGACTTTCCCGCGAGGGAAAATTACGGTTCGCGCGTATAGCCCAATTCTCTCTCCCAGCAAAATACGATCGCAGCGTCAAAAACAGTTTTCCCGTCATAGGGACATTCATTTGGATCGTAAAGTAGAGTTTTGCTTCGAACGGAAATCAAAGTTTTCGCGTATAGCCAATCTTCTGGAGGAAACGGAAATGCTCTATAACACGAAACCTCGAACAGATGGGAGCGGTTAGGGTGATCTTGGAACCGCGCCGTACCGACAACCCAAGAAACAAATGGATTGCCCGTCGACACGTTGGGGCACCGGACATTGTGACACCCGGGTCACCGAACGAACGTCGATTTTACCCTTTTCGATTTCACCATATACGACGACCAGACTACGGCGCCGAAACCCGCCCGAAAAAGCTGCCGGGATAAGTCGGAGTCGGATTGTTTGGCTGCCTCTGGAATTTGAGAACAAAGAATTTGATCCACTATGAGAAATGCGAAGTAGCTGCAAAGCGATATGGAAAACCAAATAGGAAACGTTCGCCTTTTTTGAAAAAATAAGACGCACACAAGCACTGATAAAACGGTGAACCCAACATTACCGAACAACTCGAATAATAAAGCCGGAGCCCACAAAGGGTGATATGACGCCGCCCCTGGAACGGTTAAGATGTTCCAGGTTTCGGACGAGTAAGCGGACCAGTTGGTCCGAATCACGTTGAGCAACAAGAATGGACGGAGAACGACACCAATAGCGACCAAAGTCAACCAACCGCGTATTCCGTTGAGAGGGGAAAAGTGTTGTTCGGCAACTGGCGCGGTGACGGGTTGATAACGATACGCAAAGACTGCCCCGATCGTCATCAATGCACCGAAGAAAGCGACGGCAACAAGAACGCCCCAGTTTAGGCCGGTCGCCTTGGCAATCTTCGGATCGCCTTGGTTGACATCTTTGTAAATCTCATAACCAAGCTTGTGAACGACATTATCGATTTTCTTCGAATACTCCGACACCTCAGCGGCGGCGACGACATTCGTTAACGATTTAAAGCGATAATCCAGGGTCAATTTGTTACGCCGATAGTCGATTTTAGAACTAAAGGAAAACTGCTTCGTGTTGATCGTGGTATGTTCGTTTTTGATTTCCCATGGCTCAGGCAAAACGACTTCGATCGTCTGATGATAGTCTACCGGGTGCCTGATTCGTAACGGCATGCTCCGCTTCGTATTTATCTTCGGCAGTTGAACGACGTCACGCAATTGTTCGGGGTAAAAAGAAACCGTTTGTTGATCTTCAGCCTCTGCTTTCGTCCACACATTGGAAATGAGATAGCTCTCGAAGATTTCTATACGGTTACTCTCTGCATAGTCGTGCACCTCCGCAGGTTTGAGGAGCTGAATGTCAGGAAAGTTTTCTGCGTAGAAATTGAGGTAATTCTTATCTAATTCCTCCTGCGAAAAATCAGCAAGTTGGCTGCGCAGCGATTCAGCGTCTAGACCTTCTCCGGCCGTTTTTACATGCAATTCAATAGGCCCATTGGTCGTCCGGAATGTGTAAACTTCTTTTATTTCGGTTTTTGGTTTACCAGTGACAAGGTATGGAATCGGCGACAGTGATTTCGTCTCCGGACTGACGATCATTCCGTAGCCATAGTCAGGCAGGTAACGCTGACTCAATAGACCGCGTTGATAGCCGCGCGTCGGATCAACCCAATAGCGCAAACCATTCAGTTCGAAAGTGGCGATCACGTGATTGAACGCCAAAGGCGATGGCGCGAAACCATTAACCGCCTTGGTCTCTTCGGAATTCACGAGCACCGGATGCGCTGCGATACCGAGTTGGCGAAGGATGAAGCAAAACAAGAATGCTTTGTCTTTGCAGTCGCCGAAGCGCCGTTCCAAAACCGTTGCCGGAATGTTGGGACGATGAGAGCTTGGTCCGACTTCCACGCCCAGATAGCGCACATCGTCCTGCACAAATTGCAGCGCGGCCAGGATTTGCCCCTCACCTTGGGGCCGTTGCCGAATCTCTTCGATCTTCCTGGTTAACGAAGCCGATGCGGCATTTGTCATCGGATATAATTCGCTCGCCCATTGCGCGACTTCCGCCCAGTCTTTGAACTCCGTGATCTGAATCCAGGGATATGGTTGGAACCAATCGGGAAGCCTGTCATCGGGCACCACAGCCGGCACGTTGGTCGATACCCACAGGTATTCCTGCCTTTCACCATCACGAGCGATGACGGCTTTAACGTCAGTCGAATGGTTTTTAATTAACAACGACCGGTTCGCGTCTGTGACAAGCCGGTAGTACTGATGCAGGACAGGCACTCTCCATTGCACCTCGAATGAACCCATGAACTTCGAACCGAAGATAGGGTTGCGACCACGCCGCGTATAAGCGTATTCAACGAAATCTCCCACCCGAACATCTTCCAGAAAGAGAACAGCTGAAACTCTTCCGTCATAAATATGACGCTGCAAATCCTTTTCCTGCTGAATGATTTTGATTTTCTTCCGGTCGAGGCAATCAATGGTATTGGTCCCACGTCGGATTTGAATCTTGTGCAGGCTCAGCCTCTCAAACGATGGATCAAAATTAAAATCAAGCTCGGGAAGATCTTTCAGCCCGTTTTCGCCGGCAACGCTCTTTACAACGTGCCAATAAGTAGCACCTGTTGGCACATCCACTTGCTTGTCGACGAGGAAATAAAACTCGCTCAGACCCTTCGATGAAGCTGGTTTTGCAGAATAATCCGCCTCGACATTTTTTACCCACGTAGGAATCGGACCTACCTCAAAGCTCACTTGTTCGCTGCTCTGCGCGAACACCGACTGTGCGAAGGCGATGAATATCAGCGAGCAAAGACTTGCCCTAAACTTCGTTGAAATGGGACCCATTTTGATCGGAACATGGTTGCGTATATAGGTCCAAAAGGCAACGCAGCTCTAATCAGCTGGCCTCACGAGCCGCATATCGCATCATCAGCCATCCTATCGTCGCAACAAACAGTGTGGCAATCATGCTGACGCTGAGAGTCGACCAGACGCGGTCCGTCGAAAGCTGTGGACTAATTAGGGCGAGAATAGAGACAAGCAGAGGCACAGTAAAAAACACCGTAAGGAACAACACGTTGATCGCGTAACCCACCCCCCAAAGCAGAGCCAATGACTCGCTACGCTTTCTCAACGCGCGGTAATCAGGATGGTCAAAAGGTGCAATTTTAAAGGCCATCAAATCACTGTCCCGTGCGGAATGATTCCATTCTTCGGCACGATGACGATTCCATCACGAATGAAGTAAAGCGGATGGTCGACATTTTCGGGTTTTCCGGCTGGCGAAATCACACAGTTGTCTCCGATACGCGCGTTCTTATCGATAATTGCGTTTTCAATTTTCGTGTTTCGTCCGATCCCGATCCGGGGCAACCCGTTCGATTCGTACTGCTGGATGGAACCTTGTGTTTCGTAGTAATCGCAACCCATTGCCACGACGCGGTGCAATTCCGAACCATTCCCAACGATGCTGCGGATACCAACAATGCTGTGCGAGATTTTCGCGTGACTGATGATGCAGCCGTCGGAAACGATAGCGTGATCAATCTGCGCGCCATTGATTTTCGAGGCGGGCAGAAAGCGTGGCCGCGTGAAAATCGGCGACCCCATGTCGAAGAAGTTAAATCGCGGCAATTCGCAAGCGAGATCGAGATTAGCATCAAAGAAACTGCGAATGGTTCCGATATCTTCCCAGTAACCCTGGAAAATGTGCGAGAACACGCGATGGGTTTCAATCGCCCCCGGGATGATGTGTTTGCCGAAATCGGTTTTGTCATTGTCGAGCAACTTGATCATCACGTCGCGGTTGAAGACATAGATACCCATCGATGCGAGGAAAAACTCGTCCTGGCCTTCGATGCCAAACTTATCGTACAGCGACGGGTCGAGACGGAGTGAATTGAGCACTGCCTCTTCTTTCGGTTTCTCAACGAATCGCGTGATCCGATGTTCCGGATCAGTTTGCAAAATGCCGAGTGCTTGTGCTTCGCGACGAGGAACGGGGATCGTCGCGATGGTCACCTCTGCTCCCGATTGAACGTGCTGCGAAATAATGTGACGAAAATCCATCCGATAGAGTTGGTCACCGCTCAGAACCAGTGCGTAATCGAAGTTATGATTCAAAAAGTGAATCATATTCTTGCGCACCGCGTCGGCCGTCCCTTCGTACCAGCTCTTGTTGGAAAAAGTCTGTTCAGCCGCGAGGATTTCCACAAAACCACCGGAGAAATGGTCGAACTTATATGACTGTGAAATGTGGCGATGCAGCGACGCGGAGTTAAATTGCGTCAACAAGTAGACCTGTTTCAGACCGGAGTTAATGCAGTTTGAAATCGGGATATCAACGAGGCGATACTTGCCAGCAAGCGGGACGGCGGGCTTCGATCGGTCACGAGTCAACGGAAAGAGGCGGGTTCCCTGCCCTCCGCCCATGATGATCGAGAGTACATTGGTTGTCTTTGGGGCTAAGCGGGCGTGTGCGGCCATAAATTCCTTTCGAGTTTTCTACTTTTGCTGTGTCACCTGAAAATCGAAACCAAGCTAACGTCGGGTGAACTAAATTCAATTTGAAACTCAAAGGTGTTTTTCCGGCTCAGCAGGACGGGAAAAAGCTGACTGAACTCCTGGTTACATACGCGCGCGCACGAGGGCAAAGTAAGCGATCAGCAAGACGGCAAGAAGATACATAAACCAACGGACCTCTTTTCCTCGACTACTCGCCAGCTTCAAAATCGGATGCGCAATAAAGCCCAGCGCAAGACCGTCGGCAATGGAAAACGAAAACGGTATTCCGAGTAAAACAAGGAACGCAGGAAACGCTTCGGTAAAATCATCCCAGGCAATCTTTGCGGCATTGCGCAACATCATCGCCCCTACCAGCACCAACGCGGGTGCTGTTATCGAGGGATAAGTTCCTACCATGAGAACGATGGGACTGAAAAACAAAGCGAGAAGGAATAACAGGGCAACTGTGATACTCGTCAGCCCGGTGCGCCCACCCTGCTCTACACCGGCCGCGCTCTCAATATAGCTGGTCACCGTGCTTGTGCCGAGCGCAGCGCCCGCGACAGTTCCCAACGCGTCAGATACAAATGCCTGCCGCGCTCGCGGCAGTTTGCCGTCCCGCATCAATCCAGCTTCATCCGCAACTCCCACCAGGGTCCCTACCGTATCGAAGAACACCATGAACAGAAACACGACCACAATCGGCCACATGGCAACCGAAAGTGCGCTGTGCAGGTCCATTTTCAGAAATGTTGGATCGATTGGAGGTGGCAGTCCCGCAAGTTTGCCTGTCATGGCAAAAGTCTTAACAAGCTTTGAATCGGGCGGTGGCGTCTTCCAAAAAAACTTCAACAACATCGCAAGAAAAGTCGAGGAAAGGATGCCCAGGAGAATAGCTCCGCGGATCTTGCGGGCATGCAACGCGACGGTGACCAACAAACCGACAAAGAACACAATTAAGTCTGGCGAAGCAAAGTGTGGATTTAGTTTCACGGCGGTCGCCGGGTCTTTAAGGATTAACCCGGAATTTTGCAGGCCAATGAAGGCAATGAATGCACCAATACCCGCAGCGATCGCATGCTGGAGGCTTGGACTGATGGCATTCATCACGGCTTCGCGCACACCAATGAGCGAGAGAATCAGAAACAACAAACCGGAAATGAAGACGGCACCGAGTGCGACCTGCCAAGAATTTGTAAACCCAGCCGCGGCAGCGGCGGGCATTGCGGAGAAAACGAAGAAAAAGTTCTGCCCCATGCCCGGCGCCTGCGCAATCGGATAACGTGCATAGCAACCCATGATCGCGGAGGCCAGCGCCGCTGAAAGACACGTCGCCGTCATTACCGCGCCACTGTTCATTCCGGTCGCCATCCCGAACATCGATCCGGATAAAACCGCCGGCTGAACGAAGATGATATACGCCATCGTCAGGAACGTAGTCAGGCCGGCAAGAACTTCTGTGCGAACCGTAGTGTGATTTTCTTGAAGCTGAAAGATACGTTGCAGCATCAGCGCGGAGCGTAGCAGTCGTTGAACGGTGGTCAACTGCGGTCGCGTGAACAGGTTCCTCGCTGTTTGCAGTGGAGTTGTGATCGTGTTGGACGTCGGTGTGCGGCCGAAAGTCGATGGCAGCTGAAAACTTCGAAGGCGCGGACCACTCTCTCCGCCATTTGCAAAATGGGGGAGAGAGCCGGAGAGAGGTGGTCCAAAAATTTTCCAATTCTGTCTAAATCAGCAGCTTTTATTCAGTGGTTCGTCTCCCGAACCGTCGCCTCACGCTTCGCTGTGAAGAGAGGGAGTTTTGTCACAAGGTTTCATTCAGCCGGTTGGTGTCTTTGCCGAATTACGTGTTTATTCCACTGAAAACAGCGAGGAACCCGTGAACAAAAGCTATTCGGTTGGCAGCCACCGCGTACCAAAAATTTTCTGCCAGTTCGCCTGGCCAATGATGACGCCGGCCACAATCAGAATCATTGCCATCCAAAATGTTGCGGTGATTTCTTCCCGAAGAAACAAATGCGCCCACGACATGGTGCTGAGCGGAATCAAGTTGTTGAAGAGGTAGACCTGACTTGTTTTCCAATGCCGCAACGCATTGTTCCAAAGAGCGAACGCAACAACGCCGCTGCCAAAGATACAAAACGTTTGCACGAGGACCAAATTCGCTCGCAGTACCACGGGTTGCTTCGCGATTTCAAACAGGGTTACTGGAAGCACAAAAATCGCCGCGCGGAGAAATGTGTGCGCAGATATCTCGGCACCTGAAAGTTCACTTGTGAGAGATCGACACTGGCGGCCGTAGGCCGTCCATAACACACTGGCAGCCAGCGACAACACTTCCCCAAGGAGTTGAGACGAGCCAGTCTTCAGCACTGGCAGAAATAGAACGAACACTCCGATCAGAGCCAGTAGAGCTGCACCATAGCGCTGAACGGACAACCAGCTTTTCTCCG
>CBHWET010000155.1:0-10366 GCA_966112985.1 uncultured bacterium
AGCATTCTTGTTCGAACGGGTTACGGAGCGGAATTCGAGCGCAAAGCAGCCGATAAATTACGTGACGCCGTCTGCGTGGACAACTTGCCCGCCGCCGCAAAGTGGATTCTCACCAATTCGCGAGAGTAAATCGCCTGCTTCACGGCCCGCGCTACCATCGGCGTTGCGGCAGCGGAGTACAACCTGCATCGCGATTCGGCAGCGAGCGCGCTTGATTTTCCTGCGCGATCAATTAGAAAAGCTTCTTTGGAGGAAGGGTGCCAAACAAACAACCAGTGGCTGAATTTCACCTTTGGCCTGGGCCTCATTTTTTGAGGTTAAAGCGGCGAAACGGAAACGAGGTGGAAACGTTTCCCTAAACAACGCCTGACCGCGCGTTTTCCTGATGAAACTTAAAAGTTGTCTTACGTTTATCGCCACGAGTGCGATAATTCTTTCTGTCCAGCCTGCTGCCGTCGCACAATCGACGATGTTTACCTACCAAGGCCGCCTTGATGTCAATGGCACTGCGGCTAACGGGGTGTACGATTTGGAATTTGCGATTTATAACGTCGCCAACGGCGGGACGGCCATCGGGACCCTGACCAATGCGCCTGTTCCAGTAACGAATGGATTGTTCACCGCGCAACTCAACTTTGGCGCAAATGTGTTTAATGGTGATTCACTCTGGCTGGACATCGGTGTGCGAACCAATGGCAGTGTCGGAGTATTTACATCTTTATCGCCGCGGCAACCGCTGACCTCTGCACCTTATGCGATTCGATCTGCGAACGCAGCGAGCGCAAGTTCCGTGGCGGCGCAGAATATCGCTGGCGTGATTGGGTTGAGCCAATTACCGGCTGCGGTGGTGACCAACGGAGCCAATGGGGTGAACATCTCAGGCACGTTTAGCGGCAACGGCGCGGGCATCACTAATATCGACCTCGCCACTGCAAACAGTCACGGGATCATTGATTTCATTCCGGTCGCATCAGCAAACTTCGTCCTCGCGTCCACGCTTGGTGTTGGACTGAATCCAGTGTCGGTTACGTCGGCGGATGTGAACGGCGACGGTAAAGCCGATCTCATCAACGCCAACGAATTCCACAATACACTGACAGTGTTGACGAATAACGGTACCGGTGGATTTGCCACCTCCTCGACGCTCAACGTCGGTTTCCAGCCCCGGTTCGTGACTGCGGGAGATGTGAATAGTGACGGCAAGCCAGATTTGATCAGCGCGAACGTCGGCGATGATACGCTCACTGTTCTAACCAACAATGGGACCGGTATGTTCGTTTTTGCCGCCTCGCTAAGCTCAGCCAATCAGGCATGTGCTGTCACGATCGCCGATGTGAATGGTGATGGCAAACAGGACCTGGTCAGCGCAAATTATTTCAATAGCACGCTGAAAATATTCACCAACAATGGCAGCGGATTCACTTTTTCGTCGACGAGGGTAGTCGGCCTCGGACCGCAGTCCGTTGTGGCGGTGGATGTGAATAATGACAGCAAAGTGGATCTGATCAGCGCCAACACCGACGGCAACACGCTGACCGTCGCGACAAACAACGGGAGCGGCGGCTTTGCAGTGGCAACCAACCTTCCTGCCGGTAACGGACCCTGGGCAGTCATCACCGCGGATATGAACGGTGATTCGAAGCCGGATTTGATCAGCGCCAACTATCAGACTGATACACTGACGGTATTCACGAATAATGGGAGCGGAGGCTTTCGCCTTTATACATCGCTGTCCGTAGGGGACATGCCGTTGGCCGTCTTTGCGGCCGATTTCAACGGCGATGGCAGGGTCGATCTCGTCAGCGCGGACCGGGACAGCGACACGCTGACCGTTCTTTTTAACAACGGAACCAATGGATTTGTCGCCAGTTCATGGTCGTCGCAGGGTGACGCACCCCGTTCTGTCACAGCAACGGATGTAAATGGCGACGGCAAGCTGGATCTGATCAGCGCAAACTACAACGATAATACGCTGACCGTTTTTACCAATACGCCGGGTTCGACCAACTTGTCGGTCTATAGCGCCAACTTCAATGGACAGTTCAGCGGCCAATTCAATGGCCAATTTACAGGGGATGGGACGGCCTTGGCTCTCCCTACCAGCGTCGTGACGAACGGCGCTGCTGGAATAACTATTTCCGGCACTTTTAGTGGCAACGGTGCTGGTGTGACCAACGTAAACCTACAGACCACTTACCCATATGGTGCGGTAAATCTCGTAACGAACTGGGGCAGCTTCCCTACTTCCAACACTGTGAGCATAGGAAGAAGTACGCAGGCAATCATCACCGCGGACGTGAACGGAGATGGAAAACTCGATGTGCTTTGTGCAAACGAACTGGATGATCGGATGACGGTTTTGCTCAACAACGGCAACGGTATTTCGCCAATATCTTTTCCCACGGTCGGTGATGGACCTCGCTCAGTGGCAGTGGCTGATGTCAATGGCGATGGCAAGCTGGACGCGATCACCGCAAATTCGGTCGCCGATACGTTATCGGTAATGATCAACAATGGCAGCGGCCTTTTTACGCTTTCCTCTTCTCCGGCCGTTGGCGACAACCCGCAATCAGTCGTCGCCGCGGATGTGAATGGCGATGGAAAAGTCGACTTGATCAGCGCGAATTTCAACGCCGACACGTTGACAGTTTTAACCAACAACGGCAGTGGTGGATTCTCAATCTCTTCTTCACCCGCTGTGGGCGATGCTCCCCAATGCGTGACGGCAGCGGATGTAAATGGCGACGGCAAACCAGATTTAATCACAGCCAATTCCGGCGTCGACACGCTGACCGTCTTAACAAATAACGGCGGAGCCTTCGTTTTTTCCTCCTCGCTTTCTGTGGGCGTCATCAGCTCACCGCGTTCAGTGATCTCTGCCGATGTGAATAACGATGGAAAGGTGGATTTAATTGCTCCCAGTTATTTTGGCGGCACGTTGAATATTTTTACGAACAATGGCAGTGGCGGATTTGTCCTTTCCTCGTCGCCAGCGGCCGGTCTTCAGCCTTACGGGCTGACTGCTGCAGACGTAAACAAAGACGGCGCAATTGATTTGATCTGCGCCAACGATAGCGCCCAGAAGCTGACCGTCTTTACCAACACAGGCAGCGGCGAGTTTGTCTCTTCCGCTTCCCTTGTTGTGGGCGCAGCGGCCGTGCCTCGTTCGGTGGCGGTTGCTGATTTGAATGGCGATGGCGCGGTCGATCTGATTAGTGGTAATTCCGCGATCAATAGCCTGACGGTTTTTTTCAATGGTCCTCGCGATTACAACGCAGCCTTCACAGGCGTTGGCTCGGGCTTGATCTCGCTAAACGCTTCCGCGTTGGCGAGCGGCACCATTGACGAAGACAGGTTCTCCACCAACGTCAGCCTTTTGGGACAGAGCATCGAATCAGGAGAGATCACGGACGGAACGATCGCTACGGCCGACATTAGCGACAACGCCGTCAGCAACGCGAAGATCAGCGATGTCAGCGCCGCCAAAATTACCAGTGGCACGATCGTCGATGCACGTCTTTCGACAAATGTCAGTCTGTTGGGGCAAAGCATCGAATCTGCAGAACTGACGAGTGTGGATGCTGCGAAAATTACCAGCGGCACACTTTCCGATGCGCGGCTTTCCAACAACGTTCCGCGGCTCAACATCGGCAACACCTTTTCAACGGCTCAGACCATTTCTGAAACGAATACCGTCGCGCTCTATCTCACCGGGTCGAGCACCGCTGGAACCTGGAGCAGACTTATCAACACGAGCGCGGGGGGACTCACCTGGAATTTCATTTCGACGGGAAGCGGCAACGGTGAAGGCCCCGGCAAATTATTGTTTCACAATAGCGCACAGGGGGCGGTCATGACGATATCCAGCAACGGCAACGTGGGCGTCGGTACCACCAACGCAACCACCAAATTGGACGTGAATGGCGGTATCAAGGCCAATGGCTTCGTGTCTGTCTCTACCACCACCACTAACAGCTCAGATAACACGGCCTCATTTGCCGCGCCGAATATTGGCTCACAGACCAGTCACGTTCATTGGGGGACAACCGGTGACTGGTATATTCGTTCTGCTTCTCTCAGTGGGAAAGTCGTCCTCCAGGATGTCGGTGGCAATGTCGGCATCGGCACCAACAATCCGACCCAGAAGCTGCATGTCGTCGGCAACATTCTGGCCACGGGAACGGTGACAGGTTCGAGCGATCGTAATGTCAAAGAGAACTTCAGTCCGGTGAACCCGCAGGAGGTTCTGGAAAAAGTCGCGACGATTCCGATCAGCCGTTGGAATTACAAAACCGAAAACGATGTCACTCATGTCGGGCCGATGGCGCAGGATTTTTACTCCGCTTTCCAGGTGGGCCTGAATGATAAAACCATATCCATGGTTGACGCCGATGGCGTCGCTTTGGCGGCAATCCAGGGGTTGAATCAGAAGCTCGCCGCGAAGGAATCGAAGATTCAGCAACTGGAGAAACAAAACGAGTCTCTGGAACAACGGCTTTCAGCTTTGGAAAGACTCATCCGCGAACAGTCGGAAAAAACAGAGAAAAAATAGATTCCGGCTGGTCACGTTTGCATTCTGGCGGGTATCCTGTGTGACAATTGACATAGTTTCGCGTCACAGCCGAACACGCGAACAGAAGGAAGTCGTCCAAACCGGTTCATCGCGCTTGCAGAGAAACACACCTCGCTGTTACTCTCGTCAACCATGAATCCGACTTTGGTTGACGTGACAAATCACCAGAAAATTGCCGAACTCGGCGCGCGTGCGTTGAAGGGTGAGAAGATTTCACGCGACGAAGCCCTGTGGCTGTTCAGCCTCGATAACAATTCCGACATCTTCGATCTGATGTCGTGGGCCAACCGAATTCGCGAACATTTCAAAGGAAACAAGATCCATCTTTGCTCAATCGTTAATGCGAAGGCGGGCAACTGTTCTGAAAACTGCAGCTTCTGCGCGCAGTCGTCATTCTACCAGACTGGTTCTCCAAAGTACGGCTTCGTTGATCCCGAACCCGTTTCGGAAGCGGCAGATGAAGCGCAGAAAAATAACGTGACGGCCATCGGCCTCGTCGCCGCATGGAAAGGCCTGAATGAAGGACCGATTCTCGACGAAGTTTGTGATCGTATTCGCGAAATCAAAAAAGAAGGCAAGGTTCGTCCGGACGCGTCACTTGGTTTGATCAAGAGTCAGACTGTTGCCAATCGATTGAAAGAAGCCGGCCTGGAGTGCTACGGCCACAACCTCGAAAGCTCGAAAGCGTTCTTCGGTCACCATTGCACGACGCACACTTTTGAAGACCGCATCGAGACAATTTCGTATTTGAAGAAAGCGGGAATCAAAATTTGTTCGGGGGGGATTATTGGGATGGGTGAATCGCGCGAAGATCGTTGTGACTTGGCTCTGTCATTGCGAGACATTGGCGCTAACGTCGTGCCGATTAACATCCTTAATCCGATCAAAGGAACGCCTTTCGAAAATTATCCGCAACTGCCGCCGATGGAGATATTGAAAACGATCGCCTGCTTCCGATTCATCCTGCCAAAACAGGAAATCATGATTGCCGGAGGCCGGACAATGAATCTGCGCGACATGCAGAGCATGATTTTCACCGCTGGCGCCAGTGCGTTGATGGTCGGCAACTACTTAACGACTCTGAATCAACCGGTTGAAAAAGATCTTCAGATGTTGAAGGACCTCGGGCTCGATCCGAACTGGGACAATCACGATTTCGCCGACCAGGAAGAATCGTGCGTGAGTTGTTCTAACTAGTTAGAGGTCTTTTGATACCTTGCGGGATTTGTATTCAGAAAGTCGATCCTCAACGAGGCCTCGCTTGATCAATTCCGTTTCGGGAATGGCCCCCATGTCGTGTGTGTCTTGAACCCATTTGTCCAGCGCGCCACGCAGCTCCTTCAGTTTGGCTGAGTATTTCGGGTCGTTCGCGAGGTTCTTTACTTCGTGCGGGTCCTGGTTGCAGTCGTAGAGTTCTTCGATGGGTTTGGACGGTGCGAAGAACAGTTTCTGAGTTTCATTCAGCTTTCCTTCCGCATTCCATTTGCGCCATGCCTGCATGGTAGGCATTTCTTCGCCGTAGGAAATTCGTTGCGCGTAAGGAAGCTGAGGCTCGAAATTGCGGATGTATTTGAACTGTTGATCGCGAACGCAACGAATGCGGTCGTAAGTTTCATCCATGCGATCGCGTCCGGCAAAAACATATTGGCGTTGCTGTTTGCCTAAAGGCAGGAAGGCGATTCCATCGAGTGGAGGATAAAGTTGGTTGGCCGTTGCTCCTTTCCAGGGCTCTATGCCAGCGAGGTTCATTGTGGTTGGTGCGAAGTCGATAAAGCTAACGAGTTCGTCACGAACGATGCCCGGCTTGATTTGCCCGGGCCAACGAACGATGAGAGGGACGTGAATTCCGCTGTCGTAAATCCAACGTTTGCTGCGAGGCAAGCCGCGACCATGGTCCCCGGTCAGAATCACAACAGTGTTCGAGGCGATTCCCCATTTCTCAAGAGTCGCGAGCACTTCGCCCATTTTGTAATCCACCGCAGTGACGAGATCATAATAATTCGCAAGATCACGACGAACTTCAGGGGCATCTGGATGATAGGGTGGCACAGCCATTTTCTTTGGATCGTGCCGGTCTGCGGGTTTGAGCGCCGCTGTCAGTCTGTCGAAGTCTTCCTTCGCTGCGCGGATTTTACTCTCGTGCGACGTGGTGACGTTAAAGAAGCCGAAGAACGGTTCCTGCGGTTTTTGCTTCGTCCAATCTTCACGGACATCGAAAGCTTTCTTCGGCACTTCGAAGTTGAAATCAGTTTTTCCAAACGCAGCGCGGGTCGGCCAGCAAATGGTGTAACCGGCTTTTTTCAAGTACTCGGTAAACATCGCCGGAGGATTCAGCAGGCGGGAACGCATATGATGCGTGCCGATGCTTGTTGGATATCGGCCGGTGATCAGCCCGGATCGGCTGGGCGCACAAACCGGCGCATGGGTGAAACAATGGGTGAAACGTGCGCCTTCACTGGCGAGGCGATCCATGTTTGGCGTGATCGCATTTTTATCGCCGTAACAGCCAAGCTCAGGTCCCATGTCTTCGCCCACCAACCAGACAATGTTTGGTTTTGAAGCTGCGGATGCGACGAGGCTGCTGAGAGCCAGTACCAACAATACAACGAATGGCATGGTCAAGCAGACGTCACAACCAATGGCGAAGTAACACAGCCTCTTAAAAATTGATCAAGCGGAACAAGGCATTGGTTTGACCGCTCGGCACCAATACGCCTGAATTAATGTAAGCAGATCGAGAAGCTCAGAAAAATCGGCGGGTTTGCGAAAAAATCCACTCGCCCCGAGATCGTAAGCTTTGCGCACCTCGTCCTCGTGGTCCGACGAAGAAAAGACAATAATGGGTACAACTCTGCACTCTGGATTGGCTCGAAACCATTCCAACACGTCAATGCCGTCATGTCGCGGCATTTTAAGGTCCATCAGAATTACCGCTGGGAACGGGAACTCATCGCGATTTGCGAAGGCTCCTTCACCACGAAGATAAGCGAGTCCCTCTTCTCCATCGTGGACGCGTGTCCACGGGTATTTGAAATTCAATTTACTGAAAGCGCGGCGATATAAGATCACATCGTTCTCGTCGTCTTCCATGACGAGAATTGGAAGCATCATCTTTTCCGCAGTCTTATCAACTTCCGTCAATTGCACATAGAAACCTCCGTTCCGTCTACTGTTACGGCAATGAGTTGCATGCCCTGCCGGTCGATAGTCGATTCGCGCATCCAGGGATGGGGTAACCCGCTTTTAAAAAAACAAAAAAGATGCGGTGGCGGCCTGTTTCCTGCTAAACTCAACGCTGCGAGATCCCAAGGAAATCTCGCGAATCATGCGAATTCGTAACGCAATATTCAGATGCATTGTTTTAATTGCCGCGGGATTTTTCAGCGCCGTTGATGGTCACGGTGCCTTGCTGTCTTCTTTTCCCGCTGGAACTGGAGGATGGCACATGGGAACGCTCGCCGTCGGCAATTTAGATAATGATTCCCAGCTCGAAATCGTTGTTCCGTATCGCGATGTTGACGGCAATTGGTTCCTCGACGCCTTCAAAATGAACGGCACGCGTCTCGCCGGTTTTCCCTACACCAGCGGCACGGAGGAGATGAACACGTCCCCGACTCTCAACGACCTCGATAACGACGGAAAAGCAGAAATTATCTTTACGCGCGGCAGCAGCGTAATTGCTCTGCACGGGAATGGCAGCGTGATGTGGTCGAACCAGGTGAACTACGCGAATTACGTCCCAGACGCGGGGTATCAGGCGATCACCAACGGATTTTATTGGACGGCAACAGGTGCGTTTCGATCGAGACTGCCGGCGACCGCGAGTTTTTCATCACAATTTTCTTCACCCATTATCGCTGACATAAATGGCAATGGCGTGAAGGAGGTTGTGACCGCGTGGAAGATTGATGCGGATACCACGAGTGGAAATCAGGATTACAATCCGTTTATCAACGACATTTTCGGATTTGGGGAATGGGGAACCGTCGGAGAATCGTGGTCTGGTGGCGTTGTGTTTTTCAATGCGATGACGGGGCAACGCGACTTTACCTACCACATTCATCAGCTGGTTGAAGCTGGGATTGGGCTGGGGCACGCGGATACCAATAAGTCGCTGAAGACTTATGTTCTCAACGATAGCGATAGCATCGTTGCATTCGATAAAACGAAAGCGCCGGGCTTTTACGGCACGGGAATGCTGCACGGGATGTTTGGAAAAAATTTGCGAATGACGAGCGGGTTTTATCAACAGGCGATAGATGTCTATCCCGCGGACATCGATGGCGACGGCATTGATGAGGTTCTTTCCGTCACAACGCAGTTCAACTCTCTCTGGCAACCGCACGAGTCGCTTCTCGATCACGATGGCGGTTTGATTTGGCGAAATTGGAAGTCACCGGTGAACCTCACGAACAACAACGGTTGGTTCAACAACGCCGGGATGTTTGCGGTGAATCCTGATCATGACAACCATATCGATGTGCTCGGGTTCACGCATTCCTCAGAGATTTCTTTTCGCTATTGGAATGGCGTTAATCTTGTCGATCACCCCGGCTGGCCGAAGGATTTTGCGCCGTACCTGCCGACACCCCCTGTAGTCGGCGACGTTGATGGTGACGGACAGCAGGAGATCGTCATCGGCACTTACAACCCTGCGCAGAACCCATCGACAGGGGCGCTCTACGTATTCGCTCTGGATGGAACTTTAAAATTATCGATCAACGTTCCTGGCGGTTTGAAGCACATTCCTTTTCTTGCGGATGTAAACGGTGATGGCTCTCTGGATGTCGTCTATCGTTCTTTAGCCGGTCAGATCTATGTGCAGAACTTTGGCGCTACTACGGCGACTAATGTGTCTTGGGCAACGCATCGTGGTAATGCGCAACGCGATGGCAATCTCGGTAAATCATTGTTTCCGCCGAACACCCCGGTCATTACCCAAAAAGTCGGCGGCTGCAACAAAACGCATTTTGAATGGAGCAGGGGAACTAACGTAACTGCAGCAGCAACGGCGTATCGCGTCTATCGCGCCGAGCAAGCCAGCGGACCGTTCACTCTCTTAACGACCGTAGCAACGAACATCACGTCTTACAGCGATTACGGCCTGCGATCCGGTTGGCAATATTTCTATGAGGTGGCTGCTGTCGTGAATGGAACCGAGATTCATTCAGCGCCGTCTGCCATCACTTCTTTATTGAATGGCAATTTGATTGCGAACAGTGCGTTCGAACAGAACGACAACAGTCATTGGGATAAATGGGATACAGGCAACATCTCGTGGACAAACATCGTCGGATCGACAAATGCCTTCGCTGGTAAGCAGTCGATGCAGATTACGCTCCGCAACGATACGACGACTGACACGATCAATCAATCGGTCGTGTATGGAGCGCCTCGGTCTTACATGAACGTTACTGCTGGCACGATGTATAGTTTTGGAGGCTTTATCAAAACGACGGGAATGACGAAGCCGACGCAACAGTGGTTCGAATGGACCTCTTCATTAACGGCTGAGAACACGAACGCGCGACCGGCATTTCCGTATCCCGATTATTTCACACCCGAACTGTCCCTGGGAACGAATGCCTCGGGTTGGTATTATCTGAACCGTGTTTTCACCATGCCTGCTGGTTTTCCGAATGCTGAACTGCGTCATCGATTTTCAACGGCAACCACTGTGAGCGGCAAAATCTATCTCGATAACGTTTTTTTCCGTGCATTGCCTGCGCAAACAAGCCCGAAATGGGTGGACCTGCTTGGCTTTCGATCGCAATGGAAATATTCGAGCAGCAC
>CBHWET010000156.1:0-10311 GCA_966112985.1 uncultured bacterium
TACGGAAAACTTCGCGCGCGTCTCCTCGCAGACAAGCAGATTTTGGAGTGGCAAGTTCCGAAACGTTAGTATGCCGGAGACCAACGGATAAACATCTGTTTTGGCTTCGTTGCGCTTTAGGAACAAAAATCCGTCTTAAACGGGGCGCATCTGCTTCGTTTCGCAGTTTGAACCCTCAAGCCTCTCCGCGGTAACGTTGCACCAGAAGATGACTGCGGGCGCTTTCGAAGGCCATTTTGAATTCGTCGTAGGTTTGAAAACGTTCAGCCGGATTCTTTGCGAGCGCTGTTACGATAGCTTCGTTTGTTGCCGCAGTAATGTCCGACACCAGATGATTCGGCGGGGTTAAGGGCGTGCTGACATGACCCTGAATCATTTGATGAACGGCTTCTTCGGGATCGTGTGAATCCGGAGGGAAAGGAACCTGTCCGGTAATCGCGTGATACAGCGTCGCGCCAAGACTGTACATATCCGACAGAAAACTTTCTCCGCCGTGATTAACCTTTTCCGGTGCGACGTATTGCGGCGTTCCCATGACGTACGATTCCGTATCCATCGTCGCTTCTTCACCGGCCAGCCCGAAATCGCTGAGCTTCGGTTCGCCCTCGGTGTTGAATAAGATATTTCCAGGCTTGATATCGCGATGGAGCAAATTGTGTTTCAGCGCGGATGCCAGGGCATCGGCAATTTTGATGCCGACATCCAGTACTGTCAGCTCAGGGACGCGTCCCTCTTTATCGATCCGGCTGTCGACGCTTCCGTTGTCCGCCAGTTCCATGGCCAGATACGGCTGCCCTTCAAATTCGTCGAAGGTATAAACATGGATAATATTCGTGTGATTGAGCGCGGCGCTCGCACGAGCTTCACGATAGAAGCTCTTCATGATTGCAGGATCGGCCGCCATCTCCCGTCTTACGAGCTTGATTGCGACTTCCCGTTCGAGGTTCACATCGAAAGCGCGGAAAACAGTTCCCATGCCGCCAGAGGCAATAATCGAGCGCAGCTCAAATTGGCGCATTCGAAAAGGCAGCATAACCGGGTGGCCGCATTTGTTGCAGGGCACCGTCTCCATTGGCCCGAGTTCGCCGGGAATAAAATTCTTCGCCCAGCACCCGCCGCAGACAACCATTTTCAAAGGTTTGCTCGACACGATGGCACTTTAATTGTCTTTGGTGGCCCCCTCAAGCCTCCAGAAAAGATTTTCGCCGTTCTCAGCCGTGCGTCTGCCCGCACATGCGTTGTTGTCGTAAACCGAAAATTTTTGGCTTTGATGGATCACTCTGCGCGATAGCTCAATTAATCTGTCGGCCGTCGTGTGACTCCCGCGGCCGCCGCAGTTTTGGGATCCAGTTCCAGAAGTTCGCTACGGGCGATGTCTCGAACACTTTCCTCCGGATCATGCGTTGCCTCGAGCAACGACGAAATCAACTTTGCACGTTGCGTTGCATTGAAGTGCGCCCATTGACTGCCGATGTCGTTCGCGGCTTCGAGGCGCACCATTGCAAAACGATTGGTCAGACCTTTCATCAAGCAGGGAAAACTGTTGGAGCCTGTTCCAAACGTTGAAACCATGGCCGATAAAATAGTGTCTGCATTTTCATTGTCCATTAAAGCCATTAAAGTCGGCAGGGCAGGGCGCGCTTTTTCACCCAGGTGGATGAAAGCTTTCGCAGCTTCCACTCTCACGTTGTCGATCGCGATGCCATAAACGGGGTCGATATAGGTCAGCCGTGACAGCAAAGCCGGAATGGCGTTCGTTCCCATCATCTGAATTGCACGTATGGAATCAGCGGAAAGGTCGCCATTGCGGTCCGACTTCATCCACTCGCCCAGTGACTTGCCCTCGAATACCGGTTCATCAGGTATTTCAATGTGGCCGGCATTTTTCCCGTAAATGTCGAATGCCCGATGTTTAATTGCTCTTCGCGCAACTCGCGCGACCAGGGGATCGTTGTCCTGGCAGGCTTGTTTGAGTTGCTCGACGATTTCTGGTGTATCGCTCTTATAATTAAAGGCGGCCTGAATTGCACGAACACGCCGCTTTGGATCGTCGGATCGAAATTGTTCCAGTGTAAGTTGCAGGCTTAATCGCGGCGCAATCGGGTGCAACAGGTTCAGCGCGTGCGCAACATTTGTCGCGGCCCCGTTGACAACGGCGTTGCTCAAGATGGGGACAGCTTCAATCGGCGCAATGGCACTCAGGGCTCTCATCGCGGCCCGGGATTGTGGCCCTTGTTCTTCATTCACCAGCCGCGTTAAGAAAGGGAATGCCGTCATGGCCTGCGGCCCGAATTTGCAAAGGCTCTCGGCTGCGCGGGCCGATACGCGTTCGTTTTTATCCTGCAAAGCTGTAACAAGAAGGGGAATGATCAATTCGCTGGCATTCGTTTGGCTTCCCAAACAGTCGACCGCACTCGACCGGACAATTGCGCTGTTGGATTTCAAGTTGTCTTTGATCCGTCCGACGTAAACGTCGACGTCATCGGTGAGGCCAGCTAAAGCGGTCACCGCGAACGCCTGGACATTATCATCAAAATTAGTGAGACATTGGCATAACGCCGTTTCAGCGGGTTTGCCGATAACGGCCAAACATTGAACAGCAATAATGCCATGATCGCCGGCCTCCACCATTTTCGTCAGTTGTTCAATGGCTGGAGCGGCGTTGGTTCCCAGCGCTTCGAATCCGGACAGTCCGTACATTTGAAAATCGTCGGCCGATGGTCGCCGTAGAAAACGGAGCCCGAATTGTTCGCTCCGATGGTTGAGCCATGTCGACGTGGGATTTTCTTCTGCGCGGATTAGTTCAAATAGAACCGGCAAACTCTTTGTGACCCCGATAGCGCGAATGGCGGCGTGTGCCTCCGCAGCACCTTGAGTTGATCCCATCGAAGTCTCGCAATATTCCTTCAACCAACCGGTGAGGCTGCGTCCGCCGTAACGTGGTTCACGGCCTAGAAGGAGGTAGGCAAAGACGACGCTGACCAACGCGATCGCAGCACCGATTACAGCCCGTTTTTTCATTGGTTGTTGTCTTTAAGCCAAACGGAACCGCTGGCTGAAGTAAAGGCTCGAGCGGGTAAATGACTGAAAACAAATGACCGATTCGGATTTCAGAAAGTAGAACGGCGCAGTCAGAATTGTTGCTCTCCCCAAGGTTCGAAATCTATTGGGGCAAAATGATTTGGGATGAGGTGGAACTCGTCCCTACCGGACCTTTTGTTTTGTTGCTTAAAGCTGGGGGCGGATTCGTCGCACTTGCGTTTTAGGGCGGTTACATAGAAATTCAGCAGGTTCAGTGGTTGATGGTATTTTAACTTCTACACATGCGACGCGTTTATTTAGATCACCAGGCTTCAACGCCTGTTTTGCCGGAAGTCTTCGAAGCCATGAGGCCGTTCTTTACCGAGGCCTTCGGCAATCCTTCTTCTTTGCACCAGCACGGACTTCGTGTCCGTGACGCTCTCGCAAAGGCGCGGCAACAATGCGCCGCCCTGATTAACGCCGAATCAGCTGAGGACATCATTTTCACTTCGGACGGCACCGAGTCCGCGAATCTCGCGATCAAAGGTGTCGCCTACGCGAATCAACGTCGCGGCAATCACCTCGTCATTTGCGAAACCGAGCATCCCTCGGTCGTGAACTCGGTTGAGTTCCTCGAAAAGCAGGGATTCACCTGCACGCGCGTAAAAGTGGACAAAGAAGGTCTTCTTAATCCGGAAGACGTGCGCGCGGCCATCACGGACAAAACAATTCTTATCGCGGTGCATCATGTGAACCATGACATCGGCACGATTGAACCGGTCAAAGAAGTCGGGAAGATCGCGAACGAAAAAGGGATCGCCTACTACGTCGACTGCGAAGCGAGCGCGGGTTGGCTTCCCATTGACGTGAAGGAGTGGGGTGCCCATCTCGTTTCCTTTTCGCCGCATCGTTTTTACGGACCGAAAGGCGTGGGCGTTCTTTATCGCAGTCGCAAGGCTCGTCTCGTCAGCATTCTGCACGGTGGCGTGCAGGAAGGTGGACGCCGCTCGGGAACTGAAAATGTTCCCGCTATTGTTGGCGCCGGACTCGCCGCCGAAATTGCGTTGCGCGAAATGCCGCAACGCATGGCGCATACCGCGAAATTACAGAAGCGCCTTTGGGACGGTCTGAAGTCGAAGATCACTTACATCAAACTCAACGGACCTGAACCGGGGCCGAAACGTATTTCGACGAACCTGAATCTTTCGACTGAGTTCATTGAAGGCGAAGGGCAGTTGTTGCTGTGCGATATGAACGGCATCGCCGTTGCGAGCGGTTCAAGCTGCGTGAGCAAGTCTCTGAAAATTTCCCACGTGCTCGCGGCCATCGGTCTCGATCATGCGCTCGCTCAGGGCAACATCATTATGTCGCTCGGCAAAGACAACACCGAGGAAGATGTCGATTACACGGTGGAAATGTTCGCGAAGATCGTGACGAAACTCCGCGGGATGTCGCCCATGTGGGATGAATTCGAACGCGGCGTCATTGACTCCGTGATCGCGCCTACTGGCCGTGGTAAATCATTTTCGCAACACGCGGCGGACGTTTCCGGTAAAGCGGCGCATTAAACGCGGCGCGGCTACTGTGGAGTAATCTGCACGGCGCCACTGGTGTTGGTGCCGGTGAAGAAGCCGGCGCCGAAGTTCTGGTTCTGCAACACGGCTCCCGAAATTTTCAAGGTGATGTTGGTCTGTGCCGGATCGACAAACGTTCCCGTAAACGTGCCGTTGCGCACGGTGAAGGTAATCTTCGGCGGATTATTCGTGGCAGGAAAGACGAGTGTATTGTTCGTCGTCCAGGTGAATGAGCGCGAGTCAGGCGCGGCGAAGTTTCCTCCTGAAAAAGTCATTAGCCCATTGGTAATTGCCAGTGCGCGAACTCCGGTGCGAGGAGCCAGGCAAAGTGAACCGGGCACGCTTGAGGAATTGGTGAAACCCTGCGGATACAAATCCCCTGCAACGGCCGCTTTCATCCAGCTGATGTTGCCGGATGCCTGCTGCGCGTTGACGTTGATCCAGCCGAGAAGCACTTCCTGATATTCCACATTCGTTACGACGCTGGAGCCATTCGTTACTGCTTCGGAAACAGGCAAGACAGTTGCGTAAAACGGTATTCTGCCGTTTTTCGAAACGGGAACGGTTTGTGTAATCGTGCGACCGTCTGCAAGAGAACCGCTGAAGCTAACGTTCCCGACTGTGCTGACCGTAGCGACGGCGTAGCCATAACCCGAGGGACCGAGGCCGTTGGTCAGGCCGGGGAACAAAAGAGAAAAGGAATTCGTGAATGCTGTCGCCAGGTTGTTTGTGGACCAGACATTACGATCGGCAATGAGGAGCGACGACCAATTCGTTCCCTCTGACACGAAGCCGGTCAGTGTGTCGGAGGCGCCTTCGTAATCGAGTTTGAAGGAAAGTGTGAGTGTTGGTTTCTGTTGTCGGGTGCGCGGGATCGTGGTTTCCGATGTTCCGTCGAGGCGCATTTTTCCGCTGAATACAAAAGAGTCGCCGTCGATGTGCAATTTCCCCGAGTAGCCGGAATTCGCCGCGACCGTCATATTCACAAAGCCGGCATGATCACGCGTTACGTTCTCCGTCGGAAGAAACAAACCATTATAAACGCCACCAAAGCGGAGCAGGGGATTGGGAATGAAATTCGCGGAGATCGTCAGGTTGCTCTGCATCACGAATGTCAGGTTTGCTGTGTTGGTCGCGAGGACGTTGCCGCCGCCGTCGGTCCAATTCGTGTGAACCCAGTTGGCGGCGGGCGTTGCCGTCAACGTGTAACTGCGTCCGATCAGAAGCGAGGCTCCATTGGTCGGCGTTCCAATCGTGCTCGCGTAGGATTTGATAGTTCCGGAGCCATTCGTTTGCAGCATCAATGCGCTCGGGACATTATAAAAAAACTTTACGACAACAGTTGCCGACTCGCGTCCATGGAAGTCCACGGCTTTCACGGAAAATGTATTCGTGCCGGCTGCGGCTGGAGCGTTGGCGGTCCAGGAAACGTTCGTCGAATTGGTGCTTAACGTAGCTTCCTGCCACTGCGTGCTGTTTAACGTAAAGAGAACGCGTTGGATACGCGCATCATCAGTCGCCGTGCCTTGCGCGGTGAGAATGGAGTTTGTCAGCTGATTGGTGTAGGTCGCATTCGCAATTGGAAACGTAACCTTTGCGATCGGAGCGCTCGTATCAATGTTTACCTTCAACACGGCATTGCTGCTGTTCGCGCCGCCGCCGTCGTTCGTCGCCACCAGGCTGTAATTGCCGGCATGATTTGTGGAGACGGGATTCAGAGTCAGGCTGGTGTTCGTGGCGTTTTCGAGCGGTTGATTGTTGAACAACCATTGATACTTCATCGGAGCCGAACCTGTGACGTTTGCGGTGAACGTCACGGAGCGGCCTTCGGTCGTGGTTTGCGACTGGGGTTGAGTTGTGAATGTTGGGGCGACGATGTTGAAGGAGGATTCGAAGGCGCCAATGTCAATCATGCCAATCGCCGCCCGCTGTTTCTGCGCGCGATCTTTAACGTATTCAAAGGTCACCGGATCCGCCGCACTTTCTTCGGCCAGCAAATTTGTGCCTGCATTGACACACATGGATGTTACGCCCAGATGAAAATCGTCGCTGGCTTCGTCGGCGAATCCTGGAGAATCGCCGGCGATAGACGTGCCGTCGTTTTTTAAATTTCCAGAAGAAGTTTGCAAACAGGAAGCACAGCCCGTTTTGAACCAGTTATGGCTCATGTACAAAACTCCAAGGCTGCTTTCGGTGAGCGTGAGCGTGCTCCCGGATGCGTTTGGTAAATGAATAATGTTGTTACGAAGGTCGCCCGTTTCGTTACCTGTGGAAAAACGAAACAACGTAGAGCCGTCCGTGCGCCGGGAAATAACGGTGTTGTTGTAAAAGTAAAGAACGCCGTTGCGATAGAGACTTGTCTGCCCGCTGTCGCCACCGTAGTGAACGATTTGTTTGTTGCCGTCAGCGTCCGGCTCAATCAGGACGTTCCCGTAAACGAAAGTTTTCGCATACCGTGGATCGCTGCGGACGAGAACACTATCCGTTGCATCGACTAAATCCAATTCTCGGTTACCGCCTTCAATCCAGTTGTAGCGAACCACAAGCCCCGCCGAACGATCTTTCAGATTATTTCCCGGGCAGCCGGCTCGCAAATGGCCGAAGCGATTGAATTGGTAAGTGATGCCCGCGGCTTCGGTATAAACATTGTGCCGGTAGATGTCGTTCTCCATCCCGTTGTCCACGATGTAGCATTTCTCGATGAGAATATCTTTGGCTGCCTGAGAATCGTTCGAGGCGATAAACAACCCGTGGGCGCTGTCCCGAAGAATGCAGTTCCGGACAGTGATATTTTCCCCTTTCTCGATGTAAAGCGCCGCTGCGTTTGCGACATACGATTGTGCAACGCCATTATAGCCGGTGAACGTGAACGGCGGGCGGCAGCTGCGGATCTCCAGGTTTTCTACAGTGATATAACGAGGCATTGTGTCGGCGGGTCTACTCGCGCCACCGATTTTAATGACGCCACGTGATTCGCCCCAGAAATTCAGCGCCGTGCGGGTCGTGGCGTTGTTCCCGTCGATTACCGGCAGATCGCCAGACGAATTTGGAACGCCGCGGACGATAATGGGTGCGGATTCTGTTCCCTGACGGCAGATCACCCATTTTTCGTTGTACGGAGTCGAACGCCAGTTGATGAGAACAGTATCGCCAGCTTGAAGGGACTCCCACGGAACTGCGCCGATTGATGTGTACGCTTTATTTGGCCCAACTTCGTACGTCGTCGCGAAACCTGTAGCGCCAACAAATCCAAACAAGAGAAAAGCGGCAATCCGTTTGTAATAACCAAACATTAGGAGGCTCCTTTGCGATATCTCCTATGTAGCTCATTTCCGTCGACGAAGACAGATGAAAGATGGGGCGGCAGTTCCCTTAGGCGGCGAGCAACTGGCGTTGTTTTGCCTTTGGTTTCACTGGAACGGTATCGACGGCTGTTACCAAATCCTGAATGGAGTCGAGCACTTGCGTCGGGCTGTACGGATAGTTTGCCAAGAGTTCCCGTGTCGTGGAGCCGGTTAATACGAGGTAAGCCTGGATCCCAAGTTCAACAGCGCCGCGAATGTCGGTTTCCATCGTGTCGCCGATCATGATTGTTTCCGTCGTGTGCAATCCGAGGCGATTACGTGCCATGAGAAACATAAACGGATTCGGTTTCCCAAGATAATAACCTTTCTTGCCCGTGGCGCTCTCGAGAAACGCCGCAAGCGCGCCGGTGCCAGGCCGCGGGCCGGCGTCTGTCGGGCACCATGTGTCTGGATTCGTCGCGACGAGCTGGCTGCCTTTCTCCATGAGGCGCATGGCTTTTTCGACGAGTTCATAGTTGAAAAGGCGTCCTTCACCGACAACAACGTAATCGGGCTTGATAGAATCAAAAGCGATACCGGCTTCTTGCAAAGCGATGAGCAGTCCGCCTTCGCCGATGACGAACGCGCTGGATTTGGGGCGTTGGCGAATGAGGAAATCAGCCGTGCAATGCGCAGCCGTGTAAAAATTTTTCCAGGAAACTTTAAGGCCGAGATGATCCAGCTTCGCAACGAGATCGCGGGGCGAACGTTCCGAATTATTTGTCAAAAACATGAATGGAATGTTTTTCGCCTGCAATTGCTGCACGAATTCTTTGGCGCCGGGGATTAGCTTCGAGCCTCGATAGACAACTCCATCCATGTCGATGAGGTAGCCTTTGGCGGCGGGTGATTCCGAACGAGTGTTTCGCGATTCTTTCATAAAACGAAAAATCAGAATGCTTTCGGGCGCATCAGGAATTGATGTCCTCAGAAACATTCTGATCCAAATCTCGCCTTTGCAACCGCCGTGCCAACAGCAATTCCCGTGGACAAACGAGCTGGATTTGGGCACAAATCTCCGAATTCAGCGGTTTTTGGGTGCTTTAGAATGGTCAGGATGGGCAAAGTTCGGCAGTCGCAGAGTCGCAACGAAATATCAGGCATCGTTCGTGCTATTAGGAAAATCCAAATTATGAAAACGCTCGTAAAACAGGGTCTCACACTCTCACTCGCAACCTTAATCCTGGCGGCCTCCCAGAGCGGTCTCCGCGCGGAGGAACAGGAAAAACTGAGTCATGAAAGCGCAGTTGCTTATAAAGTAACTGATTTGGCCGTCGTCCGCCCTGTCGCGGCCGGTTTAACACTCGTCGGTGGAGCCTTATGGCTGATCACATGGCCGGTTACAGCTGCGTCCGGCGACTGCAATGAATCCTATAATGTTCTTGTTCGTAAGCCGAAGGAAATCGCGTTCGGCCGCAAAGAAGGCCGCAATGATACTCCGGCCAAAGACACCAAGATCCTGAAAACTCCGAAATCGAGCTAATTTTCGCCGTCAACAGCCCCGGCGTTCGTGCCGGGGCTGTGATGTCGGTTATCACAAAAGAGAAGTTGCGCGGCAAAGCAATAGTTCAGTTACTATTGTGCCGTGCTAAAGTTTCGATTCCTTCTTATTTCTTTCGCGCTTTGCGCTTCTTCGTTCGTCCTGTTCGCTGACTCTTCTGGTCCCGTTGCTGACTGCATTATCCGCAATGCAAAAGTCATTACGGTTGATAGCAAATTTTCGGTTGCGGAGGCGATTGCCATTCGGGGCGAAAAAATTCTCGCCGTTGGTCGTAATCTCGAAATAGAAAAATTCGCTGGTCCGACGACGCACGTCGTCGATGCGGCAGGCAAAACGGTCATGCCGGGGCTCTACGACAGCCACGTGCATTCTTATAAAGCTTCGGTCAGCGAATTCGGAGGCGGTGCTCCGTTGGTTCATTCCATCGCTGAGGCGCAGACGTGGATTCGGAAACAAGCTTCCGAGAAGAAACCCGGCGAATGGATTGTGCTGGAGCGAGTTTACGCGACGCGTTTGAAAGAAAGCCGTTTACCGACGAAAACCGAGTTGGACGAGGCGGCACCGAATAATCCCGTGTTGTGGAATTCTGGACCGGTTGCCGTCGTTAATTCCAAGGCAATGGAAATATCCGGGATCACGGCTGAAACTCCGAACCCGACTCCCGGTGAAATTGTAAAGGATCCGAAGTCGAATGTTCCCACCGGAATTCTGAGAAATGCGGCGCAGCTTTTAAAGATTCCAAAAAGCTCACGGCTGCCGACCGCTGCAGAGCAACGGGACGCGGTGAAGTGCCTCCATCATTTATATAATGAACAAGGCATAACGAGCATTGGAGAACGTCGCACGGAGTTTGAAGCAATCGACTTGTTTC
>CBHWET010000157.1:0-10304 GCA_966112985.1 uncultured bacterium
AATCTTGAGTTCCAAGTCAACAGTTAATGATCCCCATTGCTCCTAATGGAACGAGGCTCTGAAGGCCAAATTTAGACGAAAAGGGGACAAGTTTAACGTCGGAAGAAAAAATAACAGGAGCAGTGCCTCGACGGACGAGACCGCCGGAATTCGTCAGTTTTCCGTCCGGAAAGCCTTAAAGCACCGTCTTTTTTCAATTTCCCGATCGGGAAACTAATTCTGGTCCGTAGTTGCATAAGTTCCCCGATGGGAAATCAAAAAAGGAGCGTCCGGAATCAATTTCCCGGATGGGAAAATGATTTAAGACCGTCCCCGAACGATTTCCCAGACGGGAAACTGGTTTCGGACGCTCCTTTTTCGCATTCCCATTTGGGAAAATGGAAAAGGACGGTGGAAAAAGGTTTTCCCAAATGGGAAATTGATTTCGGACCATCCAAAAAACGTTTCCCATCCGGGAAATCGTTTTCTAAGCATGAAAAATCAATTTTCCCGATGGAAATCGGAATTTAGTCCTCAAATTCGCGCCAGCGTGAAGAAAGTTAGAGGATTGACCACGACTCGTAGGGACGAAGGCGGACAATAGTTGCATTTGCCTGCGGTTTCTATAGCATCGGGGCAACCCCTCACTTTATGGTCCCCGTTAAAATAGAATGCGGTTGCGGTCAGCGATATGCGTTCGATGTCGAGCCGGTGAATGGACGAATGCCAGCATCCATTGCATGCCCGGCGTGTGGAATGGATGGAACATCCGCAGCGAACGAAGCGATTGCTTATATGTTGGCCGCTCAACCTGCTGCCGCTTCGACCACGACGTACGCTGCTCCGATGGCGACCGCTGCTTCGGCACCGCCTCCACCCCGAACGTTTGCACCCGCGACAAAAGTTTCCGCCCCAGCGGCGCCATCACCCGCGTCGTCTTACGCTCCAGTCAAATCGGATAACATCGAAACCTCCGCAAGCGGTAAACAATGGAAGTGGTGGCATTTTATTCTTGCTGGGATTTGCATTGGTGGTTTTGACGGTTGGATGGTCTACGAAACAGGACGCCTCAAGTATTTAAACGGACTTTTTCTATCCGTGTTGCTGATCGCCTTGGGCGTTTGGGAATTTAAATCGACGCGCCAGAAGAAGTCGTAAACGACGCGACAAATGCGCTCGGTCTAAAGAAGAAAGGCGACGCCTCGCGACGTCGCCTCTTGAAGTTGGAACAATTATTTACTTCAATTTTGCGAGCGTCTCTTTGATCGCACTGAAATTCGGCAAGTCCTTGGGCGTCGGTGTCTGTTCGGCGTATTGAACCACGCCGGCTTTGTCGATGACAAACGCAGCACGTGCCGACGTATCGCCAACACCCGCGAGCATTGGGAACACAACGTCATACTTCTTGGTGACTTCCTTATTCAGGTCGCTGGCCAGACGAATGCCGATTTTTTCTTTTTGCGCCCAGGCTTCTTGAGCAAACGGCGTGTCGATGCTTACACCGATTACGTCAGCGTTGACTTGCGTGTACGCGTTGAGACCCGCGGTGATATCACACATTTCCTGTGTGCAAACGCCGGTAAAAGCAGCCGGGAAGAAAAGCAATACGGTGTTTTTCTTTCCAAAATTATCGCTGAGCTTCACGTCGACGAGCTGACCACCGGGTGTCTTTGATTTGAGAGTGAAGTCGGGAGCTTTTGTTCCAGTTTTAATAGGCATAATATTTCCTTAGATAGTATCGATTGCGCGGTTTTATAGAGGCGCGGCTTTCCAGTGTCAATTACTCCAGAGCAGCAAGGACTTCTGCCGGATGTTCGTCGGGCTTAACCTTCGGCCAGATTCTTTTAATTTTTCCGTCGGGTCCAATCAGGAACGTGACTCGATGCGTTCCCATATATTTGCGTCCCATGAACTTCTTTTCGCCCCAGACGCCATAATCGTTCACAATCTTTTTCTCCTCATCGACCAACAATGTGAACGGTAATTTAAATTTATCCACGAATTTGTCGTGCGATTTCCCCGAATCAGTGCTTACGCCAAGAATCACCGCCCCTCGTTTTTTAAACTGTTCGTAATTGTCGCGAAAACCGCACGCCTCTTTTGTGCAGCCCGGCGTGTCGTCCTTCGGATAAAAATACAAGATGACATTCTGCCCTTTGAAGTCGGACAGTGACACCTTGCCGCCGCCGTTCGTGGTCGTTGTAAACGCAGGCGCGATATCTCCCTCTTTTAATTTCAATTCAGGTTCAGTTGGCATAATAAAATTGAGGATGTGAAAAATCATTGCTTCGACGTTGGACCGCTCGTCGGATGCACACTCAATTGCTGTATCCCGTCCCAAATGTAAAGCAATCCTGCCACGCCGGTGAACAGAGCGGCGCTGATCTCAAGGCCGAGCAAAGGACGGGAATCCCATCGGTCCCACTTCATCAATATCCAAACAACGACTGCCATCTGCATAACGGTCGCAATCTTACCCGCAACATGTGGCCGTACCGTCACTTTTCCGAGCGTATAATGAATCACGATGACCCCGAGAAGAACGAATGCATCACGACTGAGCACAGTGGTTGTCAACCACGCTGGGATGCGCGCAAGATATCCGTTTCCTTCCAGGCTAAAGAGCACAATCCCTGAAATCAGAAGCATTTTGTCAGCAAGCGGATCAAGCACCGCTCCCAGTTCGCTGCGTTGGTTATAGTGGCGGGCTATGTATCCATCGACGCCATCGGACACTGCTGCCAGGGCAAAGATGATAATAGCAGCCAGCCGGGACCATTCGCTTCCTTCCTGGATATAATGGTGAGTAAAGCCAATAAAAAACGGCACGAGCAATATTCGCAAAATCGTAATTTTGTTCGCCGTTGTCATCCGTTCCCAACTTGAACATGTGGCCTGGGAAGCCGTAACGATTGTGTTTCGCCAGTGTCTACGACGGAAGTAAAAAGTTGCAGTTGCTTCTTATTTCCGACCTTTGACGCAAGCGAATGGAAAAATTAAACTACCCAACGTGCGAAGCTTCAAAGCCAGTCTGTGGATATCCTGTTGTATCCACCTTTGCGTCCTGGCGGGGGTTTCGTACTTCGCGACGAGTTTTCAACAACAACACGACGCGCCTTCTCTGCCGGTGATCGAACTCGTCTCTGCAACGGTTGAAGCACCCCCGAAAATCGTCGACGCACCTGTACTCGCAGCAAAGCCGCCCGAGAAAAAGGCCGCAGTTCAGCCGACGATAAAACAAGAGCCGCCTAAAACGCTCCCAATTCCAGAGCGGCCGAGACCGATTATCGAGACTCAGGTGGTAGAACGGCCCAAGGCGCCGGCAACGGCTCCAATAGAATTGGAAAAGATTACACCAGGCGCGCCGCCGCAAATCGAACAAATTACAGTGGCCGCAGTTGACGCCATTGCTCCTGAAGAGAATACCCTGCCTGCTAGCGGTATCTCTGAACCGCGTTACCTCCACAATCCCGAACCAACGTATCCTTCTGCAGCGAAGCGCCGACACCAAGAAGGGACGGTTGTGTTGCTTGTCGCGTTGGATGCCAATGGTCGGGCCGACTCAATCGATGTGAAACAAAGTTCCGGCTTCTCGATCCTCGACGATGCCGCAACGCGCGCTGTTCGGCGTTGGAAATTCGATCCAGCCCAATCTGGAGGTCGACCGGTTCCATCGAAAGTCCAGGTGCCAGTGCGTTTTCAGCTTTCGAAATAAATTGTGACTGGCACACTCGGCGGCGCACTACATTGTGGCTACCTCTACTTCAACCAAAAGCAACTTGTGGAATGCGTGGGGCCGCACGTTGACGTTTTCCCTGGCGGCAACGTCTATTGCCTGTTTGCTTTTCGATTTTTACAAGCTTTGCCCGATGCGGACCTTCACGTTATTCGTGTTTGGTCCAGCCTGCGTCGCGCTAATCGCACTCACGATTTACGACCGCCTCGCGGGACAACGGCTGCTTTGGCGGGCCGTGTGGCTCGGTATTTGGGCAGGGCTGATCGCAGCCGTCGCTTACGACATCTTTCGATTGCCATTCGTGTATGCTAGCGAAATCGGTATCGACGCGTTTGTTCCCCCTTTAAAACTTTTCAAAGTATTCCCGCGTTTTGGAGCAATGCTTTTGGGCCAGCCGATTGAACAACAGAATTACTCGCTCACCGCGCAGGCCGTCGGCTGGATCTATCATTTCAGCAATGGCGCAACCTTTGGCGTCATGTACGTTGCGTTGCTCGGCGATCCGTCGCGAAGACATTGGGCCTGGGGGATTGTCATGGCTGTAGGCCTCGAATTAGGAATGCTCCTCACGCCATATCCCGGCTTTTTCAACATTCCGCTTACCACGGCTTTTGTCTTCGTAACATTCGCAGCACACACCATCTTTGGCGTGGCGCTCGGTAAAATCTGTCGTGGTTTTTCACAGCCGATAGCTGTTTCGTGAGGCTTTCTTTAAATTTGTGCCTTCAGACGAGAGGGGTTGGGCTCTGCCGCCCCAGAATCTGCACCTTAAAATAAATTAAATTATACTTGCACTTCTTTTGTAGATGGCTACCTTCACCACTCCTTTTCAGAAGAAAGAGACGTTATGGCAAGAATTTGTGAATTGACGGGCAAAGGCCCAATTAAAGGCAGCCACATCTGGCGCAGCGGTAAAGCCAAGAAAAAAGGCGGTATCGGTACTCACGTAACCGCTATCACCAAGCGCCGCTTTCTGCCAAACCTCCAGCGCGTCAAAGCCGTGATCAACGGTGAAGTCCGCTACATCCGCGTCACGGCCAGCGCCCTGAAGAAGGGCTTGGTTGTTAAAGCGCCGAGGCGCACCTGGAAGAAGGATCAGGCCGCAAAAGCCTAATTCAAATTACATTTTAGATACCAAAGCGAGGTCATCTGGCCTCGCTTTTTTTATTTCCGCGGAGCGGCAGAGGAAGGACTTGGGGACTTAATTCCGGCTGCGCGTCGTATCTTCTCGATATCGACATTCCGCAAATAGTGCAGCAGATTTTGCCATTCCCAATGGAATCCGTAGCCGCCTTGCGTCATTTCTTTGATTGCCTCTTCCCTGGACCAACCTTGCACGGCCATTCGATACATTGCGCACATAAGACCCGTCCGATCCGATCCGTGCTGGCAATGGACGAAGATAGGCCAACGATTAGTGTCGGTAGCCACTTTTAAAAAGCCGATTACGTCCTCGTCTTCCGCATGCCAGGTGTTGAATCGAAAGTGTTCTCGATCAACTTCAAGCTTGCCGACCTTTTTCCTGTCTGAATGGAAGCCTCGAAGATTAACAACCGTTTTAATACCCATCGCCTGCAAAGCTGCCATCCCTTCTTTTGTCGGCTGAGCGCCCCGATACAAATTGGAGGATACGCAGAAGAAATTCTGCAATTCGCCTTTCTCAATCTTTGCCGCCCAGGTCGCAGGACGCTCTGCGGCGTAAAGCGCTGCTATCTTCGTAAAGTGAGAGCCGATAGCTATACAGGTTACGGTGAAAACGGCGGTCTTAAACAGAAAGGACCGGGTTGTTTTCAGGAATTTGTCTCTCGGATATGACACGGCCATCTACTTGCCTTTAAACCGCTGCATTGTGGCGCGTTTCATCTCGCGTTCCGAGTCGCGCTTTTTAATGTCCTCCCGCTTATCGAACTCAACTTTGCCCTTACATACTGCTAAAGCGACTTTTACTTTGCCGTTCTTCCAATAAAATGAAAGCGGCACGAGCGCGTTGCCCTTGATGGCTCCTAGGCTAAACAGCTTCTGGATTTCACTCCGATGCAGAAGCAGCTTGCGGGGCGCCTTAGGTTGATGATTGTGGAGGTTGCCGAAGGAATATTCGTCGATGTGCGCGTTATAGAGCCACACCTCATCCTTTTCAACACGCGCAAACGCATCGCTGATCTGTGCTTTGCCCGCCCGAAGCGCCTTCACTTCGGTCCCGTGCAAGGCAATTCCCGCCTCGAAAGTCTCGAGGACATGATAATCACGACGTGCTTTAGGGTTGCTAACGATCTCAGCCATGGTGCGCTTCCGCGCTAAACATAAACAAAATCAGCCAGAAGGGAATCCTTCTGGCTGAGCAAAATATTGTATTAAAAACTAAGCCTTCTTGCGCTTCTTGCGACCGCGACCGCCGGACGCTTCTTCGCTTTCTGCTGCGCTTTCCTGCTCCTGAAGCATATCCCATCCAATTTTGTCTTCGATAAGCTCCACAAGTGCGATATCAGCGGCACCCAAGCCAGCCGTGTCAGCAATCAAAGGACGGCTGTGCGGACCATTGGAGGTTAATTGACGGACGCGCCGCGAAACGATGTTAACGAGAACGTTTGGGTTACCTACCTTAGCCAAAGCCTGTTTTTGCAAATCACTGTTCATGTTTTAACGAGCCGGTAAAAGTAGCCTCTGCGGCACTTTACGCAACAGAAAAAATTTGACAAATCGGCGGCTTGTCACTTCGAGGTGGCGCATTTCGCCCTGAGACAGGGCGTTTTCGGCGCAAAATTAGACAGCCTGCCTCCAACAATCACGATGCAGTCATCGGTCGAACGGAGTCCGCGCTTGCGCCGCAGTAGAACTTTCTCTAAAACCGCCGCATGTCGGCCGCCTCTTTGCCAAAAAAAACAACGTCGTCATCAACGTTTGATCTTCAATCCTACGTCGGCAAATGCACCGATAGGGTCAACACTGCGCTGGATAACTTTCTTCCCAAGGAATCCGTCGCACCGCCAACTATCCACAAGGCCATGCGCTACTCGATTTTCGCTGGCGGAAAACGGATGCGGCCCGCTCTGTGCCTCGCCGCTGCAGAAGCTTGCGGTGGTCGGCAGAACGATGCCATGCCCCTCGCCTGCGCCGTCGAATGTATTCACACCTACTCGCTGATTCACGACGACTTGCCCGCCATGGATAACGATGATTTTCGACGGGGAAAACCAACGAACCATAAGGTATTTGGAGAAGGAATAGCTGTCCTCGCTGGAGATGCACTGTTGACACAAGCCTTTGAAATCGCGGCACTTTCAAAAGGGTGGCCCCGGTATTCACATCGCGCGATTGTTCTGGAAATCGCCAAAGCTTCAGGTTCACTGCAGCTCATCGCCGGGCAGGTCGCCGACCTGGAAGGGGAAGGCAAAAAAGTCACAGAAGCCCAGCTGAAATACATTCATGAGCGAAAGACATCGGCGTTACTCTGCTGCTCGGTGCGGCTTGGGGGCATGAGTGCCAATTGCACCGCCGCTCAATTGAAGGCTTTAACGGATTTTGGGTACAACGTCGGGTTGGCGTTTCAGGTCATTGACGACATTCTGGACGTTACTCAAACCAGCGAGCAGCTCGGTAAGACAGCAGGAAAGGACACCAAGGCGCAGAAGGCGACGTATCCGTCTATCGTTGGGCTCGAGAAATCGCGCAAGATCGCCGAACAGCTGACGGGCCGCGCATTTGCAGCGTTGAAACCATTTAAGGGAAAGGCCCGCGCGCTCGAAGCTTTGGCTGAATACCTTCTGAAACGTGACAAATAGTTTCGATTGTGAAGTTCGGGTGAATAACCTCCAACAACATTCGCGTGCGCAGCCGTTTGGCCCGTTTACAATTTATCCCTCATGTCGGATCATTTTCAGAAGCTGATTAGTGCGGTTGAAGACCATCTCCTCGCTCTGAAAAACAGCGGCGTTCGGTATGTTCAAGTCTCATCCCACGTTCTTGCCGATCTCCAGCGGCCAGCGCCTAGGGCACATTTTGTAGAGCCCGTTGCGGCGGCACCTGCGCCATCAGCGCCTCCCGTTGCGCCACCAATAATTGTAACGAGGGCATCTCCGCTGATGCCCGCGCAGCCGCTGACGTCGGCACCGAGTCGAGATGGAAAAGAAGCGGCGATGGCTGAGCTTCGCACCCGGGTCCTCGGTTGCCAAAAATGCCCCAACCTCGTTGCCTCGCGGACGAACGTTGTATTTGGGATTGGCGATATTCATTCGCCGCTGATGTTTGTAGGCGAAGCTCCAGGGGCGGATGAAGATAAACAAGGAGAACCATTTGTCGGCAAAGCGGGACAGCTTCTTACGAAGATTATCCAGACGATGGGCTTCTCGCGTGAGACAGTTTATATCGCGAACGTATTGAAGTGCCGACCTGATACGCCGGGTCAAACTTCTGGGAACCGTAAGCCTACGCCGGATGAAATGAAAACATGCCTACCGTATCTCCTCGAGCAAATTGAAGTAATTCGGCCAAAAGTGATTGTCGCCCTTGGTGGCACGGCTGTGGAAGGGCTGTTCGGAAAACCTATTGGAATAATGAAGCAACGCGGAAATTGGATGCTGTTCCAAAACATCCCCGTGATGCCCACGTATCACCCTGCGTACTTGTTGCGCAACCAGGCGCTCAGCGAGAAAAGAAACGTTTGGGAAGATATGCTGCAAGTCCTGGAAAAATTAGGACAGCCAATCAGTGAAAAGCAGCGCGGTTATTTTTTAAAGGGATGATGCTGAAACAAGGACTTAATCTTCGCTAAAGTCAACTCCTACATCGGTGCAAACACCGCGTTTGCTGCTTTTAACAAAGTCGAGCATCGTTTTTGCAACGTCACTCTGAAACTTTGTTTCAGCATGCAGAACGGCAGATCGAAATTTCTCACCACTTCGGAAGAGCGCATGATACAGCTTTCGCAACTCAAGTCGTTGTTCTGCCGCGAATCGCGCACGCCGGAGACCGACCACGTTTAATCCACAAATTCCATTGTTCTCGCGTGCAATCGTGAATGGTGGCAGGTCCTTGCTTATCGCGGAACCGCCCTGCATCAGGGCCAATGTACCAATACGGACAAACTGATGAACAAGACAATTGCCTGAGATAAATACCCGATCCGCTACCGACACATGCCCTGCGAGCAAGGCGCCATTCGCGACGATCACGTTATTACCAATCGTCGCGTTATGCCCGACGTGGCTATTGGCCATAAAGAAGTTATGACCTCCTATGACCGTGTCTTCTTCTAGTTTGTTCGATCGATGAACTGTTGCGTGCTCGCGAAAAACATTGTTGTCACCAATCCGAAGACGCGTTGGTTCATCCTTGTATTTCAGATCCTGGGGCGAATCACCAATAACTGCACCACTATGAAACACATTGTTTGCACCAATCGTCGTGTGACCGGTAAGGTGCGCGTACGGACCGATTTTACAGCCTGGACCGACAATGACGTTTGCATCAATGACGGCGTAAGGTCCAACCGCAACAGAAGGATCCACTTGAGCTCCAGAAGCAATGACGGCGGTGTTGTGAATCATGCGTAAAAGTATCCAAGCTCGCGCAGTGATGCGTAGTCTCGCGGACGGTCCTCGGTCCGCTTGCCTAAAATCACGTGGTCGAGCACTTCAATCTTTAGCAACTGGCCGGCGCGAATCAGATCACGAGTAACTTTAATATCAGCTTCGCTCGGGGTCGGATCTCCACTTGGATGATTGTGGACGAGTACAAGCGCAGAGGCGTTTGCAGTGATCGCAAATTTGAACACTTCTCGTGGATGGATGAGAACGCTATCGAGTGTTCCCTGCGAAATCTTTTCCACACGAATCAACTTTCGTCGCGTATTGAGCAACACAACATGAAAATGTTCGACATCGTAGAGCCGACAGTCTTCGCGCAGCAGGTCGGCAATGCTGTCAGGGTTGTCGAGTAGCGGGGGCTCTGAACGAAGTTCCTGTGCCATTCGCTGCGCCAGCGTAAAAGCGCTCTTTAATGCAATGGCTTTATCGGGCCCGACGCCTTTCACCTTGCGCAAATCCTCGATGGAGGCTCGCGCGAGGTTCTCGAGCGATCCGAATTTTAGCAGCAGCTGTTCGGCGATCTGAATTGCGGAGAATCCCTTCATGCCGGTTCGCAGGAGAATCGCAAGCAGTTCAGCGTTACGCAAAGCCTCGGCTCCGCACGCCATCAACCGCTCACGCGGACGCTCGCTATCGGGTAAATCTTTGATCCGGCTTCCGGAAATCACGAAGACGGTTAAACCATCAAGATTCATCGGCACCAAGATAAAACTTCAACTGCGGTTTTCCTCCACTTTAGAAAACAGTAGCGCCCGCGTTGTAAAAGCCCGAGCAAATGGAAAGTTCGCCTGTTTTTTCGTGAGCAACGAAACGCAAGGAGGATAAAAATGCAAAACGATAGAAATTTACCACAAGATAAGCTCGGAGACGCCAATCGCGATCCAATTACCGGCACACCCGGCTCTCATCCCGTTGGCACCGGCGTAGGCGCTGCGGCGGGTGGTGCTGCAACAGGCGCTGCGGTGGGCAGCGTTGCCGGACCTATAGGAACAGCAGCGGGAATCGTC